>JAZONZ010000120.1:0-5726 GCA_045654765.1 Christensenellaceae bacterium | reverse complement strand
GGTATAAAAATTATTGATGAAAATGAGTTTGAAAACCTAATTAAAACTTGATATTTTAAAATATATGTGTTATAATAATAAATATTTTATATTTAAGGTAGATTTTTTATGAGAAGCATGACGGGTTACGGCAAGGCTGAATATAAAGAAAACGGCATTACTTTAACTGTTGAATTAAAAACCGTAAATAATAGATTTTTAGATTTAACACCAAAGTATCCACGTTCTTTTATAGCGCTTGACGATATTATAAGAAAAACACTGCAACAAAATTTATCTCGTGGTAGAGTTGATTTATTCGTTACTTATCAAAACACTTCATTAAGCGAAGTTGAACTTGAAGTTGATATGCCGTTAGCAAGAGCGTACGTTGACGCATCAAAACAACTTGCAAACGAGTTTAGTGATATTGAAAACGATTTAAAAATTACGTCTTTAATGAAGATAAATGACGTTATTAAGTTATCTCAACAAACTTTTGACGTTGAGTTAATATCGCCTATATTACAAAAAACGGTGCAAGAAGCGTGCGAAAATTTAAACGTAATGCGTGATATTGAAGGTGCAAAACTTAAAGAAGATTTAATAAAGCGTATGCAAACTATTGAAGGTATTGTTGATATAATTAAAGAGAGAGCACCGCAAATAGCAAAAGAATATCGCACTAAATTAACTGAAAGAATTACTGAAATATTACAATCAACGCAAATTGATGAAACGAGAATATTGCAAGAAACAGCCTTATTTTTAGATAAGTCTAATATTGATGAAGAATTGATAAGATTATCTTCACACATATCTCAATTTTACAAAATATGTAACGGAGAAGGCGAAATAGGCAAAAAACTTGATTTTTTAATTCAAGAGTTTAATAGAGAAGCAAATACCGTATGTAGCAAGTCAAACGATATTATAATTACAGACAATGCACTTATTTTAAAGAGTGAAATTGAAAAAATAAGAGAACAAATTCAAAACATAGAATAAAGGAGAGTACATAATGATAAACGAACCAGCAATTGATGAATTAACTACTAAAATAGGCGAAAAGTACGAAGGCTCAAAATACGCACTTTGTGTTGTTGTAGCAAAAAGAGCAAGGCAACTTATTGAATTAAGTAAGTCAACAAGTGCAGTTCTTGACAATAATACGCCTTTAACACAAGCCGCAATTGAAATTAGCAAAGATAAAATTACAGCAATTATAGGATAAATTAGTAAGGTCAAGGATTATCTTTGACCTTATTTTTACAAAAGTGATATGGTAGCAAAAGTTATTGTTGACGTGGCAACGTCTGAATTAGATAGAATATTCGACTATAAGTTTGATGATGAAAATATAGTAGTAGGTAGTCGAGTAGTAGTGCCTTTCGGTAAATACGTTACCGAAGGTTTTGTCATGCAAATAAACGAAACTTCATCATATCCATACGAAAAACTAAAAAAAATAATTAGAGTAATTGATGATATTCCAGCAATAACTGAAGAAAACTTGCAACTTTGCCACTTTATGCACGACTATTATCACGTAGCGTACGCACCCATATTAAGATTGTTTTTGCCAAGTGAAATGCGAAAGGGTACGGTAAGGAAAAAAACTTGTGATTATTTAGACGTTGATAAATCAATAGCAATTGAAACGTTACTATCAAAACTCAATAAAAACTCGAAAGCACAAGTAAAAGTTTTAGAGTATCTATATACTTACGGAAAAACGAAGCGTTCAAAAGTAAGTGAAATAACTTCGCCGTCAGCGGTTAAAAGTCTAATAGATAAAGGTTTTATTATTCTAACTACTGAAAGGGAAAATCGTTCGCCGTATAAAGATATCGTTTTACAAGATGATAAACACGTTTTAACAAACGAGCAACAAAACGCAATAAACGTAGTTTTAAAAAGTGAAAAACCCGTACTAATACACGGTGTTACTGGTAGTGGGAAAACGGAAGTTTACTTGAATTTAATAGAAAAAGCGGTAAAAGAAGGTAAAAGTGCAATAATGTTAGTACCTGAAATTGCCTTAACTCCTCAAATGTTTTCACGTTTAAAAGGTAGATTTGGCGACAGTATAGCAATTTTACATAGCGGTTTATCTAAGGGCGAAAGATTTGACGAGTGGTGGCGACTTCGTAGTGGTGAAGCACAAATAGCAATAGGTGCAAGGAGTGCTATATTTGCACCATTACAAAACTTAGGTTTAATAATAATTGATGAAGAGCACGATTCAAGTTACGAAAGTGAAACAAATCCAAGATACGTAACGAGTGAAATTGCTTTACAAAAAGCAAAATTAAGTGGTGCAAAAGTTGTATTTGGAAGTGCTACGCCTAAATTTGAAAGTTATTATAATGCAAAAATAGGGAAATATAACTTAGTTGAAATGATAGCGAGAGTAAATGGTAAGCCTATGCCTGAAATTATAATAAGCGATATGAAGCAAGAGGCAAGATTAGGCAACCCATCAATATTTTCGTCAATTTTAAAAAATGAAATAAAAAAAGCGCTTGATAACAATAATCAAGTTATGATATTTTTAAATAGGCGAGGCTATTCGCAAAAAATTATTTGTAAAGAGTGCGGATTTGTTGCAAAATGTACGCATTGTGACGTATCTTTAACTTATCATAAGTTTGATAACTTGTTAAAATGTCATTATTGCGGGGCTACTTTTAAAATTCCCGAGGCTTGTCCAGAATGCGGAAGTATAAAAATCAATTATTCGGGAACGGGCACTCAAAAAATTGTTCAAGAGTTATCTGCGTTATATAATAATGCAAAAATTCTTAGAATGGATAACGATACCACATCAACAAAAGAAGGTCACTACAAGATATTAAAAGAATTTAGCGAACGAAAAGCCGATATTTTAGTAGGAACGCAAATGATAGCAAAAGGTCACGATTTTCCTAACGTAACGCTCGTAGGGATACTTGACGCTGATATGAGTTTGTATTTTTCAGATTATCGCTCGGGCGAAAGGACGTTTCAACTAATAACTCAGGTTGCAGGTAGAAGCGGAAGGGCAGGAGCAAAAGGCAAAGTAGTTTTACAAACGTATAGTCCCGAAAACGCAATTTTAAACTATGCAATAAACTATGACTATAAAGGATTTTTCTTAAAAGAAGAAGTGTTAAGAAAGTCAACTCATTTTCCGCCGTTTGCCGATATCGTTAGAATTATGGTGGAAAGCGATGACGATTTATTAGCGTTAGAAACGCTCAAAAAGGTTTATTTTGAGTGTAAAATCGTGCAAGAAAAATACGTTAATAGTTTTATTTATTTTAATAAAATGAAAAGTCCGCTAAAACGAATTAAAAATAAATTTAGATATCAAATTTTAGCAAGAATTACCGATAACGTAAGGGAAATTGAAGATTTGTTTTATGAAATAGGTAATAGTAATTGTTCAAAAAAAGTATTGTGTTATACGGAAATAAATCCGTCTAGTTTAAGTTAGGAGAAGTTATGTCAATAAGAAATATAGTACAAGAAGGCGACGAAGTTTTAAGAAAAAAAAGTTTTGAAGTTACTGATTTTGGTGAAAAGACTTCAAAACTAATAGACGATATGAAGGAAACCTTAATTAAGGCTGAGGGTGCTGGACTTGCCGCACCGCAAGTAGGTATTTTAAGAAGAATTTTTATAGTGAACGTAGAAGAAGGTTATTTTGAATTTATAAACCCCGTAATTTTATCAAGTTCAGGCAGTCAATATAGTAGTGAAGGTTGCTTGTCGGTTAAAGGTAAGGTAGGCGAAGTTAAAAGACCTAATACTGTAAAGGTAAAATATCAAGATAGAAATGGAAAATTCCACACTTTAACGGCTAATGGATTTTTTGCAAAAGCAATATGTCACGAAAACGACCATTTAGACGGTATTTTATACGTAGATAAAGCAGATAATTTAAGGTATTGTAAAGATTAAAATGAAAGTAGTTTTTTTAGGTACACCAGATTTTTCAGTAGGTGTTTTAAATGCGATATACAACTCTTCGCATGAGATATTAGCCGTTGTTACGCAACCTGATAGAAAGGTAGGAAGAAAAGGTATATTAACTCCATCTAAGGTTAAAGTTCAAGCGCAAAATTTAGGCTTGAAAGTTTTGACGTATGAAAAAATTTCAAAAGAAGGTGTAACTGACTTAAAAAATTTAAATCCTGATATAATGGTAACTTGCGCATACGGTCAAATTTTAAGCCAAGAAATTTTAGATATTGCAAAACACGGCGTAATAAACGTACATGCGTCATTACTTCCTAAATATAGGGGGTCTTCGCCTATACAATGGGCTTTAATAAACGGCGAAAAGCAAACGGGTATAACTATAATGCAAACGGCATTAGGTATAGATAGTGGCGATATTATAATGCAAGAAAAATTAGATATTTTAGAAAATGAATACGTTGAAAGTCTTTTTAATCGTTTGTCTAAATTAGGAGCAAGTCTTATAGTAAAAGCACTTGATGATATTGAAAATAATAAAGTAACTTATACGCCACAAAATAACGAATTAGCAACTCACGTGAAAATGATTGAGAAAAAGGACGCTTTTATCGATTTTAACGATACTGCAACAAATATTGTAAATAAAATTAGGGGATTATCTTCTTGGCCAACTTGTTATACGATATATCAAGGTAAAATGCTAAAAATTTATAAAGCAATTGAAGTTTTAGGCGATTTTAAAGCGGGCGAAGTTGCCGTTAGCGATAGTAAAAGCGGTCTTATTATAGGAACAAGTAAAAATGCCATACAAGTTGAAGAATTGCAACTTGAAGGTAGCAAAAAAATGCAAACTAAAGAGTTTTTACTTGGTAGAAATATTTTAGTTGGAACGATATTAGGTGAGTAATGTTAATAACGATTTACGATAGTTACAACATTTTAACAAAGGTATATAGCAAAGGCGAATTTTTAAAGCAAGCGATACAAAATACTCAAATTGAAGAATTAAATAGGGCGAAAGTTACTAAAATTTGCTACGGAGTGTTAGATAAAGACGTTACGTTATCATACATAATATCTAAACTATGCGATAAAAGTCCAAAACTTTGTGTAAGAACGATATTAAAAATATCGTTATATTTGATAATATATTTAAAAAATTCACCATATGCAGTTACTGATAATGCCGTAGAATTGCTTAACAAGTTAGGTAAGAGTGGCATGAAAGGCTTTTTAAACGCCATTTTACGTAAATTTTTGCGTGAAGGCTATAAAACTCCAAGCAATTTAGTAGATAACTTGTCAATTACGTATTCTTATCCAAAATGGTTAGTGGAGAAACTAATAAAAGACTATGACGTAAGTTTAGTAAAAGATATTTTGTCTTACGATAAAGAAAATACTTATATTAGGTTTTCAAATAACGTAGACGGCGAAAATTATTTACAAAACTTAGCCTTAAACTACGAAAAAACGCCTTTTAAAAACACTTTTTTATGTAATGGTTTTAAAATGGAAGAAGGTTTTTATTTAGGTAAATACACCTTTCAGTCAATAGGAAGCGTTGCTATATGTGATAATATTGAAAGCGGAAACCATTTGTTAGACGTGTGTTCTGCACCGGGCGGAAAAGCGGTAAATTTATCAACAAAATTTAATAGGGTTACTGCAACCGAATTACATAAACATAGGGTTAGTTTAATTGAAAGTTACGTATCAAGAATGGGCGCTACAAACGTTGAAGTTTTTAATATGGATATGAGCGAAACTCATAGCGAGTT
>JAZONZ010000119.1:0-9988 GCA_045654765.1 Christensenellaceae bacterium | reverse complement strand
CTAAAAAAATATAAATCAAACTACAAAGCATTAAATAAAAAGTTTTTTAAAATATTTTTGTAAAACCCCTTAAAATTGATTGATATTTTATAAAGTATGTGCTAAAATAACTATGCTAAAATTTCAAATGCGGACATGGCGGAATTGGCAGACGCATAAGACTAAGGATCTTATGAGGGTTACTTCGTGCAGGTTCAAGTCCTGTTGTCCGCACCAAAATAGGTCGTTTTACACTAAAAAGGTGTTAAAAACGACCTTTTTTTGTGCTTTTTTAACACAATTTATGCGTTTTTTAATGCAATTTTAATGCTCTTAGCAAATTATCGGGGAAAAACTTGGGGAAAAGATTTCTCAATAATTTAGTTTTAATGCTTGTTTTTGCTGATATTCCATTGAAAAATGTGTGTAAACTAATGACGTTGTATTGCCTGCAAATGTGTGGCCAGTCCATAAAGACACAACTTCATTTTCAATACCACACTCACGGCACCGTGTAGTAAAAGTATGACGTAGTTCGTGAGTATGGTGCGTTGGAAGAATTGTTTTTAATTTTTTGCCACTTTTCGTTACGCACTTTAAAAAAGGAAATTCATTTTCCGGATTTAAAGATTTTAACAATTCTTTTAGTTTAGGAAATATCGGCACTATTCTATCGGCGCCGTTTACTGTATCTTTAACTTTTGTAGTTCTAATTTTAACAGTGTTTTGTTCCCAGTTAATATCAGATAGCCTAAACTTAGCGCACTCAGACATTCTTGCTCCGCTATACAGCATAAAAAGAATCGCTTGTTCGTAGTGGTCATCTTTAATTTTTTCGACTAATAATTGCTCTTCCTTTATAGTTAAGGCTGAGCCTTTTTTCCTATAATGCTTTGGAATAGAAACGCCTTGCATTATATCTGATTTTACAATTCCTAAACTTAAGGCAATTTTAAACATACCGTTTAAATAACACTTAACTTCTTCAGCAGTTCTGCCTTTCCCCTGACTTAATAAATTCGTTAAAAGTTCCTGAATTACTAACGGTGTTACGTCTAAAATTTGCAAACTTCCTATTTTTTGAATAACGTTTACTTTCACAACGTTTTTTAAATTCCTATAGGAATTTTCTTTTAGTTCAAATTTACGATATTTTTCTAAATACAGTTCACACGTTTCGGCAACGGTTTTACCTTTTTTTACAATTTTACCTTTTTTGTATAAAGAGTTAATCTCTTTAAGAAAAATGCGAAACTTTGATTGAGCAATCTCAAGCGTTGTTCCGCAAAAACTTTTGTCATAGCCAAATTTACGAAATCTAATTTCTATACTGCCATTTGGCTTAATTCTTTTTTTACCATCTTTAAGTGAAAACATTTCATAATCTCCTTTTGTTGTTGGAAATTTTAATTTGTCTTCTCCCGTATTTCCAGTATTGCCTGCTCCATCATAAGATGCAGAAGGGGTTTCATTGCTTGAAAATGGTTGTTCTTTAGAAAGTTCACCTAAAAGTGCGCCACTAAAACAAGCAAAGGCTTTAAGAGTTTCCCTAAGGGCTAACTCTATTTTGTTTAATGATTCCATAAAAAATTTCTTTTGCATAATTGCACCTCCAACGTGCAATTATACTAAAAATTATTACTTATAACTTAATAGTGTTTTTACTAAAATTCGTGTGAGAATTTTAGTACTTAAAACATTATTGTTTATTGATTTTATTTCGTTGCAAATTCAATCTTTGTTTTTCAACTTCTAATCTTTCTCTTTCAATTTTAACCATCTTTTTTAATGAGTTTTTAATTGACCAAACAAAAAATGGTAATAAGATAATGGCTAAAGTTCTTAAAATGTCAATTAAAGCAACTCCACCAGCAGCGGCAAAAATGCCGGCTAACGCACCATCAATAGATTCACTATTTTCAGCAAGTAAGTTAAATAAATTCATAATACACCTCTATAAAAATTTTTATTTTTTAAATATCTTGAAATACGATATTTTAAATCAATGAGCAAGAGCATAAATAAAAGTTTGGGCTTTAATTTTATTTATTTCGTCAAGTAAACGATATTCACTTAAAAGTTTTGCTTCATCTTCTTTTAGTTGAAGTTCGGCGCCACTTTTAACAATACCAAAGTCATCTTCACGGCCAACAAGATAATCAATAGAAACATTTAATATATCTGCTAATTTTATTAAAACTTCTATTGAAGGCTCTGTCCTTCCTATCTCATAATTATAAATATTTGTTGGTGAAACATTTAATTTTAGCGATAGTTCCTTTTGTGATAAACCTAAATCTTCTCTAATTTTTCTTAATTTCATTGAAAATACCCCCTTTATTATAAAAATTTACGCTATTTTAGCGAAAATGTCTTGACAATTTCAAAAATAGCGTTTATTATGGTGTTGTAAATCGCTATTTTGGTGATTTTTCCCTGTAATTGCAATTATCAACTAGATATACTTAAAGAATCGGACCAAAGGCAATAAAAACAGGGTAATGCTTTTGGTCCGTATTCATTTACTTACATTTATTTTCCAGTCGACTGGAAAAATTACAATAAAAGAGAGATTAAAAATGTTAGATAAAAGTCAGCAAGAACTTTTGATTAAATTTGAAAACACTGTAGAAGAAGATAAATACAATATCAAAGAAAGTAATTATTACGTAACGTTATCAAATTTATTACATTTTACTATCGGTTATTTTTTTAAAGAAACATTTTTAATTGAAACTTTAGAGAAGATTGTTGAAATTGCTAAAAAATGGCATAAAGAGAATTAAATATTTACGCTTAGTATTGAACGTTAACATAAATACAAGCGTTTAATAAACAACAAGTGCACTTGTTGGTCGGTGGGTAGAAGAGCCATAGTGGTAACGTTCACTTAAAAGTTGGGTTTGACTGTCGGGAAAAGGCACCGAAACGTTACGTTAAAAGCAATAGCAGGGAACGTTGGCAACCAGGAAATAGGCTGGCGATAGGAAGGAAAGTTAACAATCGGTGTAAAGATTGCCTTCCTTAGACTGATTAAAACAGCATTGTGCTGATTTAAAATATAAAAACACGAGGAAGAAAAAAATGACATTACAACAATTAAACCGTTACATAGATAATCAACTCTATGTAAAGCAAGATGCACACAATTTTGTGCAAAGAGTAAAACGTAGCATTGATAACATTGTTACAGAATTTTTAACAATAGGTAAAGAGTTAAAAAACGCACAAGAAAAAAAGTATTACGTTGAATTAGGCTATTCAACAATCGATGAATTGTCTACTGACCTATTCGGCATTAAAAAATCTACTTGCTATAACTTAATAAATCTATTTGAGCGTTGCACTGATGGGGAAAGCGTATTGCCTATGTATAAAGGCTACACGCAGACTCAACTTGTAGAACTTGTTTCGGTTAAAGAAATGCCGGGGGAATTTTTAAAAATAACAACGCCTGAAGACAGCGCTAAAAAAATTAGAAAAGCAAAAAAGATATGGGCTGAAAGGCAAGATGAAATATTGTCTTCAGATATTAAAAGCGTAGATGATTTAATAAGTAAATTTTCCAGCCGACTGGAAAATGACAACCTAGAGACAACTGAAAAAAATGATATTTCAGCAAAATTACGCATTTTGGAAGTTGTTAAACAATTTATGCAAGAAAATAACTGTGTTTGTTTTGTTGCGCCAAAAAGCAAAAAATCAACACGAAAAAATACAAAATTTATACAATTATTACAAAACTTTATCGAGAAGGTTGAGTAATTTTTTCACCACCTTTAATAAATCTTGTTTAAGTGAGCATCAAGGATAAAAAAACTCACTGCCAACCCATTTAAATGGGTATTTCTTCCGTGTTTTGGGTTATTCTTCTTAATCTGAAGATAACCCTTACACAAAAAAAAGGAAAGGTGAATTATGAAAAAAATTATAACAATCAGCGATTTAGTAGACCACTTTAAGCCTGAACGTATTAAAGTTAGATTCAACAATAAATGTACTTATCGCACTTATTACAATAAAAAAGCATTACCTTTATGGTTTACGTTTTTGAGTTATGAAAATTATTATACGTGCAAAATTCAAAAAGCATTAGTTATCTATATTACTTTAGGGGTTAACACTTATGGACAAGACTATTATTAAGGTTGCTATAAAAAGACCGGCACAACCCTTAGAGGTTTGCAAAACGGTAAACAACGTAGATAATTTTTGTAATATTTTACAAGCTTTAAGTTTTGTTGAGCAATATTGTATTTTTGGTAACGTAATTGTATTTTACAACAATGAAGTGCCTACAACTAAGAGAATATATATTTTTACCTCAAGCTCGCCTGTTGGAGAGCCAACAAACATAACTGATAGAGATATTGAAAAAGTTAACGCTTATTGTGAGTGTTTTAAGGGGTAATTATTATGTTTAAAAAAGTTAACAAATTATGGATAAACACGTTATCAAGTCTATGTGAATTTCGTGAGTGTGATGACGGTAGTTTACAAATTTATTTTTATAACCGTAAAGAAACGGAACTGCAACTTTCATTAGACAAATACGGTAAATCAGATTATTTAATTAGTCCAAATATATTAGAGAAGAAAATTCAAATGGTTATAACAATCATAAGAACGTCTGAGCACTACTATCAAATAATAGCGCTGACTAATAAAAGTTCGCAAATATATACGGCAAAAGGTTATGAAGGTATAAATAAAACTCTTAACAATATTTACTACAACTATTAGTTTATTACTGCTTTTTAAAAGGAGGCTTTAAAATATGAAAAAAATCGTAGCATTATTTTTAGCAATAATACTTATCGTTGCTGGATATTTCGCTTACACCTATTGTTCTAAAAACTGGGACAAGTGGTTTTCTAAAGATGAAATAGTTCAACCAGGAACTGAAACACCGGGAACTGAAACGCCAGGAACTGAAACACCGGAAATTTTTATTAAAGAAAATGTTATTGAAAGTTTCGAAACGCCGGAAACCGTTGCATGCGCTTATTATAGTAATAAAGATAGAGAATATAATGCCGAAACAGGAGAAGGCAATATTATATATAAAAAAGACCTTTTTGGCCAATATCTAGATGCTAATAATAACGTGATTAATGAAGATGGTTACATAATAGACAATGAAGGAAACGTAACTACTGAAAAGTCTTCAAGAGTAATTGAGGGCTACGCTAAAGTTAACTCTAAATACACTCAAAACCCTTCTGCGTTATGGCATAATAGCGTGACGGATAACAATAATGAAACTCGAAAAGGTGTAGTGTCTTGTCAAGCAATCGATACAACCTACTATAATTTTCACATAAGAAGTTATAATAGAACGCAAAAATTTTATAAAAAAGGAAATTTAAATACTACTGACGACCCATCATGGGATTACATTTCAGTTTGGCTAATGATTGAAGGACCTGCAGGCGAAACAACAACTATATATAGAAACTGGACAAGTTACCCTGAAGAAGTACCAAATAATGTCTGGTATGAGTTTAAAATAACTAAAGAACAATATTCAACTAGTCCAACTAATCCAGATAGAGTAAATTATTCTATTTACCCTTACTATGATTTTTCTTGCGACAGAGATACTAATAGAATGTCTTTAATATCTCTCGGGCATACGCCTGCAAATAAAGACGTAACTATTTATTTTGACCAAATTTCGTATGAAAAAGAGTTAAATATTAACGTAGATAACGATACGACAAACGGTACTTGTACTATTACTGCAGATATTTCGGGCATTGATGATTACAAAATTTCGTATGAAGTTCAAGATATGCAAGGCAACACACTTTATACTTATAATTATTTTAACGTGACTGAAAGCGCAGATTATAAAGTTATAGTAACTTGCGACTACACTTATGCCTATATCAATAATGATGGGGAAACTGCTGTAGCGAGTAATACAATAACAAAAAGTAAAACGTTTACTTTGACTAAAGATGAATAAGAGGTGATATTATGGATTATAAAAAAATTTTAGGTTTAGGTTTAATTGTAGTTTTGATAGTAGGTGTAACGTTAGGCATAGTGTTTGGCGTTAAAGGTTGTAACAACAACACTTCAGGTGAAATAGCAACTCAGTCAAGTGTTTCGTTTGATGACACTCAATCTACTTCTAATGCTTATATAAGGGCTTGGGCTGTCAGCAAAGATGAATTAACTAAAATAACATATCAAATTGATACGTTAGATGAAGTTAATTTTTCCACGAAACTAAAAGGTAAAGTTGATGACGACTGGAAGTATTATGATAAAGATTTTAAAAAATTAAAATATATTGACTCTGGAGATAAACTAATTGATATTTCTAACTTAAATGAAGGCAAACACACTATATCTATTTATATATATAATGAAGATGATGAGTGTGAGTGTATTTACGAAAGCATTTTTAGAGTTAAAAAATAGGTAGATTATGAATAATAATAATATAATAACATTTAAAAATAAATTGATTTTTATATTGATAACAATAGCCCTACTTTGTTTAGGGCTTTTTGGCATTTCGTTAAACGTCAATACCGTAAACGGCGCAGACAATATGAATACGTTTCCAAGTGCGAGTGACGACTGGTGTGCGGAAAACGGTTTGAGTTATGATAAAAGTTCTAGTTTTAAATTAAGTCAAGTTGTATTAAATTATTTTGGCAATGAACAAGAAGTATACTTAAGATGTAATACATCTCTTAGTCAAAGTATAATAGATACTGTTAACAATACATGGGGGTCGAATTCATTAGGTTGTTTATATACAATAACTATTGTTACTCAAAACCCTGAGGACTACTATGATTTTACATTAAATGATATTTATATGAAAAGGCAATATTTTTATAATAAGATAATGCATTATAATCACGTGCAATCAGAAGCAACATTTAACAATGTCGACTATTTTTGTATTTATAGTGAGCAAGAAACCCCTTCCGTTGGAAGCAGTGCACAACTCTATTATCCTTACCCCTCAACGTATCACGTATTTTCATTGCTAATTTTTGAAGGCCCGTGTATCCCAAAAGGTTCAATTGATTTAGGAGAACTAAAAATCATTGGTATAACTGGAATAGAAGAAATTGACACAGGAAGAGAACTGTTAAATGATTTACAAACAACGACTAATAGAAGTACTTTAACTATTGCTCAAAAAGCTCTTAACGTTTATACTAATGCCTCAACGGTTCCTGTTACAATCAAGTATAAAACTATTAAAGAAGGTGCTTTCGAAGTGACCGATGAGACGGAAGTAGTTGAGGTCGACCCGCTTTATATATATAATGAAAATTATATTGTTGAGCAAGTTAAAGCAACTCTCGGATTTTCGAGCTTTAATATGAGATATGACTGTGTTTATACTAAAAACATAATTGAAACAGGACTTACAAACACTTTAGACAGAAAAATAAGACAAGAAGTTAATATCGATGACCCTTATTCGTATATGGTTATAGATAGTGACGGCGCTGGTATTGAGGGCGCTACATTAACGGTCAATTATAATAAATTTCAGTACAAAGAGTTAAACGTTCGAATAATGACTAATAGCACTGACCCGGAAGTGCTTCAAAATTTTGTAGCGCATTATTACACAACAAAAGTAACAGCTTCAGGCGAAGAATTCACCTTGACTTTTAATTATGCGGAAATTCAAGAGCAATTTAACACAACTTTAAACTGGTTATTTAACATAAGGGAGTATATGAGTACGGATGCAGGTAAAAACTGCTTACAGGTTAAAGGTGAAAGTGACAGCATTAAAGTTAACGTGTATGAAGATAAGTTTACGGTAACGTTTAACGGCTCGGATGAAGACAAGCTTAAAAATCTATACATAAGTTTAGTTTTACCCATAGTGGAAGATGAAAAAGTTGACGTTAGAATAATATACAAATATATAACTAGCAATTCTGACTTTAGTTTAAATAATAATGAAGATAGAGTAATAAAAGTTAATGATATTTGGTATTCAGACTCTCTTGCTTATATTAACTTACAAACAATTATGAGTCAGTATGGGTCAACGATAACACAAGCTTGTAATCCAGAAGTTTTAAACGGTAATAAAGTTTATGAGCCGACCGGTGTTATATTATTAACTGAAGACAAAATTGAAGGCGAAAGAAAAGTATACACTTATAAAATAACGTACGATATCGAGTCTATATTTTTAGTTACAACAACGTTTCAAAACAATGAAGTTTTAGCAAAAAGATACGTAACGTTAAGCGAAACTACTAATATTTATTCAGGCGCTTATTTTGTAGACGCAAACGTAATATCTAAAGATTATCGTGTAAAAACAGTTAATATACCTCAATCATTAAACGGAATTAGGTACGTCAACACTAAAATGCAAGAAGGTACTAAAGGTTTTTACGGAGAATTATATTATACTCTTGCCGTTTCAAAAAATTCCGGCGTAGTTATTCCGGTAGAGATAGTTTTAATTGATACCTGGCATTTGACTATTAACTATATGAGAGAGTACTGGTATGAAAAGAACGGCGCTTTAACACGTTCACCATTTGCTATAAAAAGCAAATTTGAAGGTGAAGTTAAAATTAAAGATTATGAAGCGGAATCACCTCATTATTTAACTAAAGAAGATTATAAAAAAATATTAGGTCTAAATTATTTAACGATTTGCGATAAAGTGGACGTTATGACAATTCAAACTAATGGTGCTTATGGCGTTCACGAAGTTTGGTTTGACTACACGCAAACAAACGTTAAGTGTATGAATTATGACGGTGAAAATCCTCAAAACCCGCAAAAAGGAAGTTTTGAAGTCAAAGTTCCTTTAACTAGTTATGCTGAATGGTGCAATTCGTTCGGCGAAAACTGGTCAATACTCTATTTGAACAAGCCAGATAATATTTATTTTAAATACACTAACTCTATAGACAAAAATAAATCAGAAGCTGAAAATCGTGCGATTTTATATGGTTTCTTCAGTGTTGCCGTTTTCGAACAACAAATATCTGATTTAAACTATTTATTCCAGCAAAACACTTCAAACGGTTGTGTGACTGCATTTACTTCACTCAACGTTCAAGGCAGTAAACTTTATGAGTTTTTTGGCAAAAAAGCTGAAGGTAGCGCCTTAGGTTCAACGTTAAGCCGTGTAGGTATGGCTTTGTGTGAATTTATTGACCCAGAAAACAAAATGTACTATTCGTACTTCTTTTATTTAGATTGTACGTCTGATTTACCTTATTTGTCTTTAAACGGCGCTGATAGTTATGATGATGAAGATAGCGCTATTGTAAATAAAGGTGAAGATATTAAAGATGAGTTAGAAGATGCGTTTGGTTCTGGCTGGGAAAAGTTTAAAAAGTGGTTTGGCGAAGAAGTTTGGGATGCCTGGCTTAAATATTTTGTTTTTATTGCATTAGGATTGATATTATTGTCGTTAGTTCTAAAAATAGTAATTAAGATATTCTCTATTAAATAATTAAAATATGAGTTTAAGCAACGTTTTAAATAAAGTTGAAAACAATAAAAAAGAAGTAAAGAATTCACCTTCAGGCACAAGTGGTAAATTTGAAGGTGAAGGCTTTACTTTTGTTTTAAAAAAAACTTTAAATCATAATACTTCTAAGGCTGATAGTATACAAAGAATTAAAGCAGAAAACGAGGCTATAAAAAATTATCTTCAAGAGAGGGAACAAGTTGAAAAAAATTTAAAACGTACTGAGACTAATAATTTTTTAAAATTTCGTACAGGTCGAAGGTATATTAATAAATTTGGACCTAACAAAAATCTCCCGGTAATAATTAAAGATTATTTTGCGCCGGAATTTGAATTAAATCAAAAGCAACGTGAATATGTAGAAAATACTATTGATAATGATGATATTCGATGCAGGACTTCAGACGTTGTAATTTCTAATAACCCTCTAGGCTTAAACAAATATTTATTTTTCAATGCTGTAGATAGATGCGCTAACGGTTTAATTTACTATAGCGTACCGTTTTTGTTTAGTTT
>JAZONZ010000118.1:0-25358 GCA_045654765.1 Christensenellaceae bacterium | reverse complement strand
TTTTGCAACTTATTTTCAAACTATTACAAAATAATTTTAATATAGTATAATATAAGCAATTATTTATTGTATAAATAAACTAAACGTAAAAATTATTTTTTTATAAGGAGAAATTATATGGCTAATGGTGTTTTAATGCCAAAACAAGGTATAACTGTTGAAAGTTGTATTTTAACTAAATGGAACGTAAAAGTTGGCGACACAGTTAAAAAGGGTGACGTTTTATTTTCTTATGAAACGGACAAGTCGGCGTTCGACCAAGAAAGTGAATTTGAAGGCGAAGTTTTAGCGCTTTTTTGTGAAGAAGGCGATGAAGTTCCCGTTTTAACTAACGTGCTTGCAATTGGTAATAAGGGCGAAGATTATTCTTCACTTGCTCCAAGCGGAAGTCAAACAAGCGAAGTTAAAGAGCAAGCCGAAGTGGTTAAGGAAGAAGTTAAAGTTGAAGAAGTTTCTACAACCGCTACCCCTGTTCAAAATGAAGATGGTAAAATTTTTGCTTCACCAAGGGCTAAAAATTTAGCAACTAAGCTTGGTGTTGATTTACAAACGGCTACCCCAACAGGTCCTAACGGAAGAATTATTGAAAGTGACGTTAGAAGGGCAAGCGTAAATCCAGCGCCTATTAAAACTACAAGTGAAGTTAAAACATATACTATGGATGACTTTAAGGCGTTTAAAGATGAAAAAATGCCTAACATTAGAAAAGTTATTGCTAAGAGCATGATGAATAGTTTATCTTCTATGGCTCAACTTACTATGACTCTTACTTTTGACTGCACTAACATTATTGAATTAAGAAAAGTATTAAAGGCTAATGCTGAAAAATACTCTCTTCCATCAATTACGTTTAACCACATTATAATTTACGCTGTATCAAGAGTATTAAAAAATCACAAAGATTTAAACGCTCATTTAGTTAACGGCGATACTATGAGATATTTTGACCACGTAAATATGGGTATTGCTACTGATACTCCAAGAGGTTTATTAGTTCCAACTTTATTTGGTGCTGATACTTTATCTTTATCAGAAATTGCAGTTCAAAGCAAAAAGTTATCTAACGATGCAATTGCCGGTGGTATCAATCCTGAACTTTTAAGCGGTGGCACGTTCACTATATCTAACGTAGGCACTATGGGAATTGAAAGTTTCACACCTGTTATCAACCCACCACAAACGGGTATCTTAGGTGTTAACGCTCTTGAAACAAGAGTAAAACTTGGTAAAAATGATGAAGTTATTCCTTACACTGCTATGGGCTTATCTCTTACGTTTGACCATAGAGCATTAGACGGTGCTCCAGCTGGTAGATTCTTAAAAGAACTTAAAGAATATCTTGAAAATTTCAGTTACAATTTACTTTTAGAAGGTAATATTTAAGGAGTTAATTATGGAAATTTATGATTTAGTTGTTATAGGCGGTGGTCCTGCGGGCTATCTTGCCGGCGAAAGGGCTGGCCACGCTGGTTTAAAAACTTTAGTTATTGAAAAACGTGAGTTTGGTGGTGTTTGTCTTAACGAAGGATGCGTGCCAAGCAAAACTTTCTTAAACAGTGCAAAAGTTTTAGATTATGCTAATCACTCGTCAAACTACGGCGTTAAAGTTGATGGAACAACTTCTATCGACCAAAAAGCCGTTGTTGAAAGAAAAAACGGCGTAGTAAAAATGTTAGTTGGCGGAGTTAAGGCTCAACTTAAAAGAAATAAAGTAAAAACTATTTACGGCGAAGCATTTATTGAAGGCAAAGCCGACGAAGGTTTTTCTATTAACGCTGGCGAAGAAAAAGTTATTGCTAAAAGACTTATTATTGCTACGGGCTCAATGCCTGTCGTTCCACCTATTCAAGGTTTAAAAGAAAATATTGAAAGTGGTTTAGTTATGACTAATAGAGAAATTTTAGATTTAGAAGTTATTCCTAAAACTCTTACGATTATCGGTGGCGGTGTTATCGGTTTAGAAATGGCAAGTTATTTTTCTTCAGTAGGTACAAAAGTTACCGTTGTTGAAATGCTTAATAAAATTGCTGGTCCAACAGAGGCTGAAATTTCTACAATATTACAAAAATCATTAGAAAAGAAAGGCGTAATATTTAATTTAGGTGCAAAAGTTACGGCTATTGAAAATGACGGAGTTGTTTATGAAAAAGATGGTAAAACTGAAAAGATTATTAGTGAAAAAGTTTTACTTTCTATCGGTAGGCGTGCCGTTACTCAAGGTTTTGGTTTAGAAAACATTAACGTAAATCTTGAAAGAGGCGCTATCGTTACTGATGAACAAATGAGAACTAACGTAGCAAACGTTTACGCTTGTGGTGACGTTAACGGCAAAGTAATGCTTGCCCACACGGCGTATAGAGAAGCCGAAGTTGCTATAAATACAATTTTAGGCAAAAAAGACGCTATGCGTTACAACGTTATTCCATCAGTTATATACACTAACCCAGAAGTTGGTAGCGTTGGCGAAACGGAAGAAAGTGCAAAAGCAAAAGGTTTAGACGTTAAATGCGTAAATATTCCACTCACCTACTCTGGTAGATATATTGCCGAAAACAGCGACCTTAACGGCATTTGCAAACTTGTTGTAAATAATAAAACTAACACTTTAATAGGCGCACATATTATAGGCTCGTATTCAGGCGAATACATCGTTGCAGTTTCAGCAATGATTGATTTAGAAGTTGATATTGAAAATATCAAAAAACTCGTATTCCCTCACCCAACCGTATGTGAAATAATTCGTGAAGCAATATTCCAAATTTAATAAAGGAGAAAAAATATGCCAAAAAATCAGTTTATAGACCCAAATTTTATTAGGTCAAGTGGTAAAATAAGTTTTACAGATATTCCTGTAAACACTTACAACAAAACAATTATTGATGAAAAGAAAAACTTTTCAAATGACGACTTTGTTCGTATCTTCAACGATATCGCCGTACTTAGAGAATTTGAAAGTATGATTCAAGATATTAAAGTTAAAGGCGAATATCAAGGTTTTAAACACTCGTATCCAGGCCCTGCTCACCTTTCAATAGGTCAAGAAGCGGCTGCAGTTGGTCAAGCGTATATTCTTGATTTAGACGATATGACTTTTGGCTCACACCGTAGCCACAGCGAAGTTTTAGCAAGAGGTTTAAACTCAATATACAAACTTCCAGAAGATAAGTTGTATCAAATAATGAAAGACTTTATGGGTGGCGAAACTTTAGCCCCTGTTGAAGCAATAAATAAAACGGGTGACGTTAAAGACCTTGCCGTTGATTTCCTTTTATACGGCTTTATGAGTGAAATATTTGCAAGAAAAACGGGCTTCCATAGAGGTATGGGCGGTTCAATGCACGTATTCTTCTTACCATTTGGTATTTATCCAAACAACGCAATCGTTGGTGGCGCTGCTCCCGTTGCACTTGGTGCTGCTCTTTATAAAAAGAACAACAATAAACCAGGTATCGTTATCAGTAACCTTGGTGACGGTTCAGTTGGTTGCGGTGTTGTTTACGAATCAATGAACTTTGCTTCAATGGACCAAATTAAACAACTTTGGGAAAAGAAAGGCGGTTTACCTATATTATTTAACTTCTTTAACAATGGTTATGGTATGGGCGGTCAAACAAGAGGCGAAACAATGGCTTACGACTTCCTTGCTCGTTTAGGCGCAGGTATATCTCCAACTCAACTTCACGCTGAGAGAGTAGACGGATTTAATCCACTTGCAGTTATCGAAGCAATGAAGAGAAAGAAAGAATTATTATTAAAAGGCGAAGGCCCTTGCTTAATGGACGTAGTAACGTATCGTTACGGCGGTCACTCTCCTTCTGACTCTATGAGTTATCGTACACAAGAAGAAATTGCCGCATGGCGTGAGTTTGACCCTATCGTTACTTATAGAAAATCACTTGTTGACGCTAAAATTGCAAGCGATAGCAAATTTGACGATATTCTTGCTTCTATTCAAGAAAGAATGCTTAAACTTTGCAAACTTGCCGCCGACACTCAAGCATCTCCATATCTCGACTTTAAAACTGACCCATACTACGTAGAAAACTTAATGTTCTCTAACGGAAAAGTTGAAAAAATGGAAGATAGACCTGTTGAATTAGGTAAAGACGTTAAAATTACTATGGAAGAAAATCCAAGAGTTAAACAAATTGCCGGCAAATTAAGATATGCTTTTGACGAGAAAGGTCAACAAGTTTCTAACTTAAAGAGATACAATATTCGTGATGGTTTATTCGAGGCTATCATTGATAGATATTATAAGGACCCTACGTTAACTTCTTATGGTGAAGACGTTCGTGATTGGGGTGGCGCTTTTGCCGTTTATAAAGGTCTTACTGAAGCACTTCCATATCATAGATTATTCAACTCACCTATCAGTGAAGCCGCTATCGTATCAAGCGCAGTTGGTTACGGACTTTGCGGTGGTAGAGTTATCGTTGAACTTATGTATGCTGACTTTATGGGTAGAGCGGGCGATGAAATATTCAACCAACTTGCTAAATGGCAAGCAATGAGTTCAGGTATTTTAAAAATGCCGGTTGTTTTAAGAGTTTCAGTTGGTTCTAAGTACGGCGCTCAACACTCACAAGATTGGGTAGCGCTTCCAGCACATATTCCTGGACTTAAAGTTTGTTTCCCTGTTACTCCTTACGATGCAAAAGGTTTAATGAACTCTGCTCTTAGCGGCACTGACCCTGTTATATTCTTTGAAAGCCAAAGAATTTACGATAAAGGCGAAGAATTCCATAAAGAAGGTGTTCCTGAAGGTTATTATGAAATTCCTCTTGGCGAGCCTGACGTTAAACGTGTTGGTAGTGATATTACCATTTTAACTATCGGCGCTACACTCTACAAGGCTATGGAAGCAGCAAAAATTCTTTCTGAAAAATACGGCGTTGAAGCGGAAGTTATCGATGCAAGAAGTATCGTTCCATTTAACTATGAAAAAGTTGTTGAATCAGTTAAAAAGACGGGTAGAATTATTCTTGCTTCTGACGCTTGTACAAGAGGCTCTATCTTAAACGATATGGCAACGAATATCACAAGCCTTTGCTTTGATTATTTAGACGCTCCACCTGTTGTATGCGGTGCTAAAAACTGGATTACTCCTCCATTTGAATTTGATGGCGAGTTCTTCCCACAAGCCGACTGGATTATTGATTTTATCAATGATAAAATTCTTCCACTTAAAGGCCATATAAGCAAAATCAACACTTCTGATAGCGAATTTATTAGAAAATCTAAAAAAGGTGTTTAAAAATAAATTATATGGCGTTGCGATTTTTCGCAACGCCATAATTTATAATTACTTAAACTATGTATAATTTTAAATTTATTTCATCAAACGAACATAATCCATATTTTAATATTGCAAGTGAAGAATATTTACTAAAACAAACTACGGGCTACTATATTTATTTATGGCGAAATAGCCCCGCCGTTATTATAGGCAATAATCAAAACACTTTACTTGAAGTCAACTTAAACAAGGCAACTTCAAAAGATATAAAGGTTGTTAGAAGATTAACTGGTGGCGGTGCGGTATATCACGACTTAAATAATATATGCTATACGATTATAGCACCGTATAATAGTTTAGTAAATAGTTATATTGAATTTACTACGCCTATAATAAACTACTTAAATAGTTTAGGTGTAAATGCAAAGTTTAGTGGTAGAAACGATATTTGTATAGATGATAAAAAAATTTCAGGCAATGCGCAAGTCGTATACAAAGATAGAATAATGCACCACGGCACTTTACTTTTTGACACTGATTTAAGCGTATTAAACGAAGTTTTATTAGAAGACAAGTTAAAAACAAAGTCAAAGGGAATTAAAAGTATACGAGCAAGAGTTACCAACGTTAAAAATTACTTACCAAACCTTAATTGTGACGAATTTTTTAATAATTTGTGCAACTATTTAAAAAACAATTTAGAAGAATATACTTTTAATAACGAAGATATTTCTAAGATAGAAAAATTAGAATATGAAAAATATAGGACTTATAGTTGGAATATCGGCAATTCTCCAAAGGGAAGTAGCAAAATAGATATACGCTTATCTTTTGGCACTTTAACCCTAACTTTCGACTTAGTTTCAGGCATAATTTCAAACGCTGAAATTTTTGGCGATTACTTTTCTAAAGACAGCCTGCAAAACGTAGCAAACAAATTAAACGGCAAAAAATTTGAAAAAGAAGATTTTTTAATTGCTTTTAGCGATATAACTAATTATATAGAAAATGCGAGCGCAAGCGAAATTGTAGATAAAATATTTTCATAAATAAAAAAGATTGTTGAAAAATCAACAATCTTTTTTTTGTTTAGTTTTGAGGGTTTACCATAACGTCATCTTTCCACTCGCAGTAAGTAACTTCGCCCGCTTGAGATGTGTATTCGCCAAATCCGTGGCGTTTACCATTAACCCACTCCCCTTTATATTTTTCGCCCGTTGAATAAACCATTTCGCCGTAGCCAGACCTTAAATCTTCCGCCCACTCGCCAACGTATTTACCACCCGTACTCCACTTACACTCGCCGTATCCACAGAATTTTCCGTTTACAAAATCGCCTTCGTAGTATCCGCCTGAATTATAAGTATATCTTCCAAAGCCGTGCATTTTATCATCTTTCCAGTCGCCCTCATAAGTATCTTTATTAGGCGATAACCAGTAGCCTTTTCCATTACGTTGGTCGTTTTTCCAATCGCCTTCATAGTAATATCCGTTATGATAGTGCATTTCGCCTTTTCCGCAAAATTTACCTTCTACTAATTCGCCCATATAATACGAGCCTGATGGATAAGTGTATTTGCCTTTGCCGTGCATTTTATCCGTTTTAAATTCGCCCTCGTAATATCCACCGTCCGAATATCTTCTATAACCTATGCCGTGAAAATTACCGTCTACAAATTCGCCTTCATAGTATCCGCCCGACTTAAACGTGTAAATTCCTTTGCCCGAAAGTTTATCTTTTTTAAACTGGCCCTCGTAAACGTCGCCGTTTACGTACTTCATTTGACCAACGCCTTCAAAATAATCGCTTTTAAACTCGCCAAGGTAAGTTTTACCGTCACTATAAGTGTATTTTCCAGCACCTTCAAATTTATCGTCTTTGAATTTGCCTTCGTATACGTCGCCGTTTTTAAAATATAAAACGCCGTTACCATTTCTTGCGTCATCTCTATATTCGCCCTCATAGCGTGAGCCGTCAGAGTAAGTCATTATGCCCGTGCCGTGCCTATTGTCGTTATAAAATTCGCCCTCGTAAACACCGCCGTCACTATACACGATTTGACCTATTCCTTGAAACTTGTTGTTAAAGAATTCGCCCACGTAATAAGTGCCGTTTTCAAAAGTATATTTTCCCCTACCATGCATATAGTCGTTTTTCCAATAACCTTCGTATTTTTGACCATTATTCCAGTGAAAAATACCATAGCCGTCAGGCTTATTATTCCTATTCACTTGACCATCATAGTAGCCTTCTTGATAATTTATTCTACTCATAATACACCTCGATAAATACATTGTAACAAATAAATTATTTTAAGTCAATACTTTGTATAATTTTGCAATTCTATTATTTTCAATTAAATTTTTTAAACTCTTTTTTTAGTCTTTCAACAATTTTTTTCTCTAATCTTGATATGTAAGATTGCGAAATATTAAGTAAGTCGGCAACTTCTTTTTGAGTTAATTCATCACTGCCGTCTAAACCAAACCGCAAATTCATTATTATTTTTTCTCTTTTAGAAAGTTTATCTATTGCCTTTCTTAAAATTTCTCTTTCAGCACTTTCTTCAATGGCTTTATACACTATATCGCTATCCGTGCCTAAAATATCACTTAATAATAGTTCGTTCCCCTCGTAATCAACGTTTAAAGGCTCGTCTAAAGAAATTTCGCCTTTTATCTTAGAAGTTTTTCTTAAAAACATTAAAATTTCATTTTCTATACACCTTGAAGCATACGTTGCAAGTTTGATGTTTTTATCAGGCTTATAAGTATTTACCGCTTTAATTAAACCTATTGAGCCAACCGAAATTAAGTCGTCTAAATCAACGCCTGTATTATCAAACTTTCTTGCAATATAAACTACAAGTCTTAAATTGTGTTCTATTAACTCTTTTTTTACACTTTCTTTTCCCGATAGCATTTCAAATATTTTTTGCTGTTCTTCTTCGTAAGTGTACGCCTTAGGAAGCGCCTCACTACTATTAACGTAATATAGTACGCTATGCTTTTTTCTAAAAATCTTTTTGAAAAAGTTTTTTATTATTATAAATAATTTCATACTATTCCCCCTCTAAAAAAGAAGTGCTTAATAATAAGTCGTAACGAGTATCGTCATCAAACTCTTCTCTTGCCCTTGCTATTAACACGTTATTATATATATTCAAAATATTTCCATTATATATCAAAAGTTTATCCACTTCGTAAAATTTTATTTTTCCTTCGCCACTGACAGTTTTTATTGAAATTTCGCCTTTATGCTTAGTAAATATTCCCAAATTATCAATTTTATTAAACAAACTATTTGAACCTATAATTATAGGCACACCCGTTTTATAATCAAAAAGTCTATTTCCGCTATCGTAAAAACCCGTTGCCGTTATGCGTTTGTTTTTTAAAACTATAACGCATTTTCTAATAAAAGGATTTATTGCTTTTTCTTTAAATATTTTTAATATGAGTTTTTTTAATAATTCACTAAAAATAAATACTAATAAAATGGTTATACCTACGGGCATAAAACTATCGTAATTAAAATTATAAAATCTTTCAAAATCTACGTCTGCTAAATAAAATAGCCCTATAATTGCCCCGCCCATCATAAATGTAAAAACAAAAAAGTATAAAACTGAAAATAAATACTTTTTTATTGTTAAAAACTTTCCACCAAATAACACTAATAAAAACCCAACTAACACTTTTACTATCGTTAAATACATTTTATCTATACTAATTAACGGCATTAAAACGGCAAAGCAAGTGCCTACTGCACTTGAAAAAATAAGCCTATAAAAACTTGTTTTAACGTTTGCAAGCCGATACGCAAGCATTAGTAATAAGTAATCAATAATTAAATTATCAATAATTACGTATTCTATATATACATTCATTGTTTAATTGTATAATTTTTTGGCATTAAAAAAAGAGTAATTTTTGTTACAAATTACTCTTTTTTGTCTTATGCTTATGTGTGCAATTATTCTTTTATATTAGTAAAAGTTTTTTGCTCGTCATTTATATTTTTCATAGAAATTATACTTGCTTTTAAATTTTGAGAATTATCTAAGTCTTTATAAGTATTTATATTCTCAAGAGTGTATTCTACAGCACCTTTTTCAGTATTATCAATATCTCCACGCCTTAAATAAGAAACAACGTCATATTTTAAAGCGTTATTATCAATATCAGTAAATACAACTTCACGAATATTAACTTTCGTACTAAACGCTAAGTAATACGTATAGTGAGTTTCGTTTTCTCTATATTTAAGATTTATTTTAACCCAACCGTCTTTATCTTTTTTAAGAGTATTAGCATCTATAACGAAATCTTTTAAAACAACGTCTTTATCGTTTTCATCTTTAATCGTTTTGCCTTTGTAAGCGGAAATTAACGGACCAGACGCATTTTCGCCCCTTCTTAAATAAATAGTTAAACTATCTTCCCATAAGTCAGAAATATTTACGTAAATTGATGCCGCTTTACCCTTTTCAAGTTTAATTTTTGTAAACTCATAATAACCATAACCTTCAATGTATTTAGGTTCAGCGGTATAATAAGACGTAGGATTGCCTTTCTTATCAAAAGAGCCGTTAAAACCAGATAAACCAAATCTATGATAACATTTTGGATTGTTTGGCGCAAAGGTATTTAAAAATAATAACGCACTAAAAACAACTAACGTAACGGCAAGGATTATAGCAACTACCTTTACCCATAATTTTTTAAAAAATTCCATTTTAAGACCTCTTAGTAAGTTTTTCAAGTTCTTTTAAGAACGTAGAAACGTCTTTAAACGAACGATAAACGGATGCGAAACGAACGTAAGCAACTTCATCAATATCTTTTAGACCAGCCATAACCATTTCGCCTATTTCCTTTGAAGTTATTTCTTGGTCTAAAGAATTATACACCTGCTTTTGTATATCTTCGACAAGTTTATCAATTTTATACATAGGAACAGGTCTTTTTTCGCACGCTTTAATAATACCATTTTTAATTTTACTTGGGTCAAAAGCCTCTCTATTTCCGCCAGCCTTGATAACTAAAACGGGTGTAGTTTCAACCGTTTCATAAGTGGTAAACCTTCTACCGCACTTAATACATTCACGCCTTCTTCTTATCATTGAATTTTCATCAGTTGAACGAGAATCTATAACTTTACTATCCAAGCAACCACAGTACATACATTTCATAAAAAAATCTCCCTTATACTATTTTAACATATTTGTATAATTTTGCAAGTGTTTTTTATTTTTTCTTGTTGTTTTTTGAAGATAAACTCTTTCTAAACACTTCTTGTCCTTTAATTTTACGCTTTGATAAATTTTTTGACTTGCTTTCACTATTATTAGTTTGCTTTTTATTAAGCCCTGCTAATATGTACGCTTCGTTTATATAACCTTTATTTTGTGGTAATCTATATTGCAATAACGCCCTTTGAAGTTGTTTTTCTTTATTTGTTGGAACGTAAACTTTTTCAAAAGTGTCAGGGTCAATTCCCGTATAATAAATACAACTTGACCTTGTTGAAGGCGTAGGATAAAAATCTTGAACTTGTTTAGGCATATAACCTATGCTTTTTAAATATTCGGTTAAATCTATTGCGTCTTTTAAAGTACAGCCAGGGTGAGAAGATATTAAATAAGGCACTAAAAACTGCTTTTTACCCTCTTTTTCGTTTAATTCTTTATACTTTTTAGCAAATGCCGAATAAACCTTAAACGATGGTTTATTCATTATTTTTAAAGTATTTTCAGCCATATGCTCCGGCGCTACTTTTAATTGCCCGCTTATATGATGCTTTATTAAAGTTGGAAGCACTTGTTGATTTTTATCATACATAATATAGTCATACCTAATTCCACTTCTAATAAAAATCTTTTTAACACCATCAATTTTTCTCGCTTTATCAAGCAAGTTTAAAAAGCCCGTATGGTCTACTTTTAAGTTTTTACAAGGCGTATATCCTATACAATATTTTCCCTTACATACGCCACTTTTACATTGTTTATCACAAGCGGGCTCTCTAAAGTTAGCAGACGGACCAGACAAGTCGTGAATATAACCCTTAAAATCTTTATCTAAGGTTAAAAGTTTTATTTCTTTTAATATGCTTTCATCACTTCGTTTTTGTATTCTTCTACCTTGATGATAATTTATTGAACAAAACGAACAACTACCATAACAACCCCTATGACTAACTACTGAAAATTTAACTTCTTCAATAGATTTAATTCCACCTTCTTTTTCATAAATAGGATGATAATTACGCATATAAGGTAAATCGTAAACGTAATCCATTTCCTTTTCAGTTAAAGGATATGCGGGCAAATTTTGAAGTACAATTTCGCCGTTATTTTGCTCTTGAAACAATACGTCAGCATTTAAACTATCAGTATTGATACTTTCAATATGAAAAGATTTTGCATAGTTAGATTTATCAGCAATAATATCGCTATATGATGGCAATTCTATATAACCTTTATCAATTAAAGTTTGCCTATCTTTTAGAGAATACTTAACCATAGTTCCCCTAACGTCTAACATTTTATTAAAAGGAATTCCCCTTTGAAGTCTACTCAAAATATCTAAAATAGGCTTTTCGCCCATACCGTAAATTAAAAGGTCAGCCCCACTATCAGTTAAAAGTGAAGGCATAATTTTATCAGCCCAGTAATCGTAGTGAGAGAAACGGCGTAAAGACGGCTCAACCCCACCGATTATTACAAAAGAATCAGGAAAAAGCCTTTTTAAAGTTTTTGCGTAAACCGTAACTTGCCTATCAGGGCGTTTACCTTGCTTAGATAAAGGCGAATAAACGTCTTCTAATCTTTTCTTTTTTGCAACGGTATAATTATTAACCATACTATCAACAACGCCAGATGAAACTAAATACGCATACTTTGGAATAGGTAGTTCATAGTAATCGCTATCTAACACGGGTTGCGGAATTATTCCTATTGAAAAGCCTTTATCGTAAATAATTCTCGATATAATTGCGTGGCCGTAAGTTGGGTGGTCAACGTAAGCATCTGAACTTATCAAAACGAAGTCAAGACTATCATTATTAAGTTCTTTTTTAGAAATTGGTAAAAACATTGTAATAATCCTTAAAAATTAGACATACTAAGAGTATGATTATTTTCATTAGAATTTTAATTGCAGTATATATTATAGCAATAAACGTCTATTCGTTTATGCTTGTATATAATCAAAGAAAACAAAGCGAAGAAAAAGGTGAAATAAAAATTAAAGACGGAAAACTTTATATCGGTGCAATACTTGGTGGCGGAGTAGGAATTTATTTGGCTTTATTTATTTTACAATATCGAACGAATAGCCTTTTTTTAATGATAAGTATGCCCCTAATTATAGTGTTTAACGTTTTTATGTTTATAACTATCTTTTCAACGACTTTCACGTATATAGATAATTATAACACAGCACCTTACAATTATCAATTAAAAAATATTATTTTTTAAAAAAAGACGTTTACTATAAATAAACGGAATTTTCGTTAAAAAAATATAATTTCTCTACACAAAAAAAACACAGCAAAAAATATTTTTTGCTGTGTTTAAATTTTATATTAAGCCATAAGTTTTTCTAAATTACTTCTAATAGCCTTTAAAAACTCTTTTGAGTTTACGCCCCTAACGTTATCTAAGCCTTCGCATAATCCAACTAAATCTTTAGTCATAATACCGCTACAAATCGTTTCAATTGAAGCCTTTTCTAAATTATTAGCAAATTTTACAAGGTCGTTTAAGCCGTCAAGTTCGCCTCTCTTTTTTAACGCTCCAGACCAAGCAAAAATAGTAGCCATAGGGTTAGTAGACGTTTCTTCGCCTTTTAAATATTTATAATAATGCCTTGTAACCGTGCCGTGAGCAGCCTCGTACTCAAACTTACCGTCTGGCGAAACTAAAACTGAAGTCATCATAGCCAAACTACCAAACGCCGTAGAAACCATATCACTCATAACGTCACCATCATAGTTCTTTAACGCCCAAACAAAACCGCCTTTACTTCTTATAACTCTTGCAACGGCATCGTCAATTAAAGTGTAAAAATAAGTTATGCCTGCTTTTTCAAATTTTTCTTTATATTCGTTATTATAAATCTCTTCAAATATAAGTTTAAAAGTTTGGTCGTATTTCTTAGAAATGGTATCTTTTGTTGAAAACCATAAATCTTGCTTTGTATCAAGAGCAAAATTAAAACACGATTTTGCAAATGAAATTATTGAACTATCTTTATTGTATTGACCTTGCAAAACGCCACCGCACTCAAAATCATAAATCTCTAATCTTTCTTGATTGCCTAAATTATCAGTAAATACAAGTTCTGCTTTACCTTCTTTTTCTACCCTAATTTCACTTGCCTTATAAACGTCTCCGTAAGCGTGCCTTGCAATCGTAATAGGTAATTCCCAAGTTTTTACAACGGGTTTTATATATGGAACGGTAATAGGAGTTCTAAACACCGTACCGTCAAGCATAGCCCTTATAGTTCCATTAGGACTTTTCCACATTTGCTTTAAATTATATTCTTCTACCCTTTGTTTGTTAGGCGTGATAGTAGCGCATTTAACTGCTACGCCATACTTTTTAGTTGCTTCGCCCGCTAAAACGGTAACTTCATCATTAGTTTTATCTCTATTTACTAAACCTAAATCGTAATACTCACTTTTTAAGTCAACGAAAGGTAAAATCAATTCATCTTTTATATCTTGCCATAAAATTCTCGTCATTTCATCCCCGTCCATTTCAACAAGACAGGTTTTCATTTTAATTTTTTCCATATTACACCTTAATTATTATTTTTAGTATAAGCAAGCAAACTGCCGGCTTTTAATATTGCTATTTGCCTTGAAGTAAACTCGCCAGCCAACTTATAAACTTTGCCGTTCGTTAAGTTTTTAAGAGTAATTTCGCCCTTTTCTAATCCGCTAAATACGTCTTCTAAAACTATTTTATCATTTTGACTAATTTCATCATAGTCGTCAGCGTTTTTAAAAGTTAACGGAATTATTCCCGCATTTATTAAGTTAGCAATATGAATTCTTGCAAAACTTTTCGCAATAACTGCTTTTACGCCTAAATATAAAGGAACTAATGCCGCATGCTCTCTTGACGAGCCTTGACCGTAATTTATTCCGCCCACTATAACGCTTGATTTTAATTCTTTTGCCCTTTCTGAGAAAGTTTCATCACATACGGAGAAACAGAATTTTGATAAGAAAGGTATGTTTGAACGATAAGGAAGTATTTTTGCACCCGCTGGCATAATATGGTCGGTAGTAATATTATCGCCTACCTTTAACGCAACCGTTGATGATATTTCATTTTCAAGCGGTTTAGTTTCAGGGAAAGGTTTAATATTTGGACCTCTTAACACTTCAGCGCTTTCACTTTCTTCTTCGCTTAAAGGTGCTAATACTGAACTATCGTCAATTTTAAAATATTCAGGCATAGTTATAGTTGGCATTTCGCCTAATTTTCTTGGGTCGGTAATTACGCCGAATAAAGCACTTGCTACCGCAACTTCTGGCGATACAAGATAAACTTTACCATCTTTCGTTCCACTTCTACCTAAGAAATTTCTATTAAACGTTCTTAAACTAACGCCCGCTGAAGATGGCGAAAAACCCATACCTATACAAGGACCGCAAGCACACTCTAAAATTCTTGCACCCGACAAAATAATGTCGTTTAAAGCACCGTTTTCAGTTAACATTGATAATACTTGTTTTGAACCTGGCGACACTGATAAACTTACGCTTTCATCAATTTTCTTGCCCTTTAAAAGTCCTGCAACTTTAAGCATATCGAATAACGATGAGTTTGTGCACGAACCTATACATACTTGGTCTACTTTAATGCCTTCCACTTCACTAACCTTGCAAACGTTATCAGGGCTGTGCGGACAAGCAATCATAGGCTCTAACTTATCAAGGTCTATTTCTATAATTTTATCATAACAAGCATCACTATCGCTGTAGAGTTCAACGTAATCTTCTTCTCGATTTTGACGCTTTAAAAAGTCGTAAGTAACTTCATCTGAAGGGAATATTGAAGTCGTTGCGCCAAGTTCAGTACCCATATTAGTTATCGTTGCTCTTTCTGGAACGGACAAGTTTTTAATTCCTTCGCCTCCCCACTCGATAATAGCGCCAACGCCACCTTTAACGGATAAAATTCTTAATATTTCAAGCGATATATCTTTTGCCGAAACAAAAGGTTGTAATTTGCCTTTTAAATTTACTTTATACATTTTAGGCATTGTTATATAGTACGCGCCACCACCCATAGCAATAGCAACGTCTAAACCGCCCGCACCAAACGAAAGCATGCCTATACCGCCACCCGTTGGCGTATGACTATCAGAGCCTATTAAAGTTTTACCTGGTTTACCAAACCTTTCAAGGTGTACTTGGTGACAAATTCCGTTACCAGCCCTTGAAAAATATATTCCGTGCTTTTTTGCAACCGATTGAATATATCTATGGTCGTCAGCATTTTCAAATCCGCATTGTAAGGTATTGTGGTCAATATACGCAACCGACTTTTCAGTTTTAACCCTTTTTATGCCCATTGTTTCAAATTCCAAATAAGCCATCGTGCCTGTTGCATCTTGCGTTAGCGTTTGGTCTATTTTTAAAGATATTTCGCTACCCCTTACCATTTCGCCACTTACTAAATGCGCTTTTATAATTTTTTCAGCAATTGTTAATCCCATAATTTCACCTTTTAATCTTCGTAAATAAATCTTTTTCCTGCTATTTCTCTAACCATATCTAATAATTCGGTATCAGTCATTGCAGTTTGTCTACCCTTTTCGTATTCTTTATCAATTAAAGTTTTCATTTCAACACATAAACTATCGTGCTTACTTATTTGTTGCTCGCCTTTTAACGCAAATTTTTGGTTAATCCAATAAGCAATACCAGCAAGACCAGAAGTATTAGTTATCATAACGCCAACAGGTTTTTTCAATAACTTTTCGGTGTTGAAAATGTTATAAATTCTTTCGTTTTTATTTAAACCGTCAGCATGAATACCCGCTCTTGTAACGTTAAAGTATTCACCCACGAAAGGCGTCATAACCGGAATATCGTAACCTAATTCTTTTTTATAATATTCAGCGATATCCGTAATAACGGTAGTATCCATACCGTTTAAAGTACCTTTGAGCGAAGCGTATTGCATAACCATCGCTTCTAATGGAATATTACCCGTTCTTTCACCTATACCAAGTAATGAACAGTTAACCGCACTTGCACCGTAAAGCCAAGCAGTAGTCGCGTTTGCTACACCTAAATAGAAATCGTTATGACCGTGCCACTCAATCATTTCACTTGGCAAATCAGCGTAATATTGTAAACCGTAAATAATACCCGCAACTGAACGAGGAAGCGCCGCTTCCGAATAAGGAACGCCGTAACCCATAGTATCACACGCTCTAATTTTAACGGGAATACCTACTTCGTTTGACAATTTTTGTAGTTCGTTAACAAGTGGAAGTACAAAGCCGTAGAAATCAGCCCTTGTAATATCTTCCAAGTGACATCTTGGTATAATACCAACCGAAAACGCATCTTTAACGATACCTAAATATTTATCAAGCGCTTTCTTTCTATCTAAGCCCATTTTATTATAAATATGATAGTCCGAACAACTAAGTAAAATGCCCGTTTCTTTGATATCTAAGTCTTTTACAAGTTTAAAATCTTCTTTACTTGCTCTAATCCAAGTAGTAATTTCAGGAAATTCTAAACCTAAATCTTGACACTCCTTAATAGCACGCTTATCTTTTTCACTATAAGCAAAAAATTCAGTTTGCCTAATAATACCCTTTTTACCGCCAAGTTTATTCATAAACTTATAAAGTTGAACCATTTGTTCAACGGTGTACGGCGTGATGGCTTGTTGCCCATCTCTAAAAGTCGTATCAGTAATATATATTTTTTCAGGCATAGATTTTGGCACTACCCTGTGGTTAAACGAAACCTTTGGAACGTGATTATAATTAAATATATCTTCATATAAATTCGGTTTTTGAGGATTATGAAGTTCATAATGATACGTTTCATTTTCAAGTAAGTTAGATTTTTTTGATATTTTTATCATAAATTCACCTTTTTTCAATTATTTACTTGATTGTATCACATTTCTATGTTATAATCAAGCAAATATAACGTTATAATAGTTATAAATTTTATTTATAACAAGTTTTTAAGGAATTTAAGCAAAATGTTAGAAAATGATTACATTTATGAAGTTTATAAAGAACGCAGTTTTTCAGTAGCCGCAAAAAACCTATTTATCTCGCAACCCGCACTATCGGCATCAGTTAAAAAAACTGAAGAAGAATTAGGCATTACTATATTTGACCGTTCAACTTCGCCTATTACCGTTACTCAAGAAGGAAAAATATATATTGAAAGTATTGAAAAAATTAAAAGAATTAAAGAAGAAACAATGACGAAACTTTCAGATATAGGCAAATTAAAGCACGGCCACGTAACCGTTTCGGGCGAAAATTTCGTTTCATCATTTATTATGCCTAAAATTATTCTTGAGTTTTCAAAAAAATACCCTGGTGTAGATATAGAGTTAATTGAGTCAAACTCACCTGATTTAAGTTTGCAACTTATAAACGAATCAATAGATTTACTTATAGCGCACGACTTTAATCATAATTTATTTGATTCGGTTGTACTATTTTCAGAAACTCTACTATTAGCCGTTCCAAAAAATTTTGAAATAAACGATAATTTAAAAGAATATCAACTTTCCGTTGAAGATATTATTAACGATAAGCATTTAGAAGAAACTTGTCCTAAGATAAACTTATCTACTTTTCAAACTCAACCATTTATAATGTTAAAAAAGGGTAACGACACGTATCGTAGAGCAAAACTACTATTTGAAGAACAAGGCATTACGCCTAAAAACGTAGTAATATATCTTGACCAACTTATAACTTCATATAATATGGCTTGCGCTGGACTTGGAATTATTTTTATTTCAGATATAATAGTAAAAACTTCAAAAGAGCAAGGCGTAATTTTCTATAAATTAAACGGGCGTTCAACGCATAGAACGATGCAAATAGGATATAAAAAGAACAAGTATATATCTAAGGCGATGACAGAGTTTATAAAAACCGCAAAAGACGTTTATAGTAAATAATCTAAAAACCGTACAAAACACGTTTGTACGGTTTTTGCTATTATTTTTTAAATGTTTTATTTAATAATTCTTGAGTTGCATCGTAACCAAGTTGGTCTAACCTATATTTTCTTGCCGCAGTTTCAATAATTACAGGAATATTTCTTCCTGGCGAAACGGGAATTGTAAGTTTAGGTAACGATATGCCTAAAAGTTCAATTTGATGTTTTATATCGCCAAGCCTTTCATATTCTTTACCATCTTCCCATCTTACAAGGTCAACAACCATTTCAATAGTTTTTGCCGGTCTAATAGCACCGGGGCCGTACATTGTTTGTACGTTTATTATGCCAATGCCCCTAACTTCCATATAATACCTAATATTATCTGGGGCTTTTCCTAAAAGTGCTCCGTCAAAATTTTTTATTATTACTGAATCATCGGCAACTAATCGGTGTCCTCTTGTAATAAGTTCGAGTGCCGTTTCACTTTTACCAACGCCAGCGCTACCTAATAGTAATACGCCTACGCCAAACACTTCAACAAGTACTCCGTGTTTTACAATCATAGGTGCTAAAAGTTCCGCTTGATAAACGGTTAATTCGTGTGCTAAAACCGTTGTTAATTGTTTAGATAAAAATAACGGACAATTGTATTTTTTAGCATATTCTAACACAGATGGCAACACTTGTAAGTTGTTTGCAATAATCATACAAGGAATATCTTTACTAAAAAGTAAATCTAAATTTTTATCTCTTTCTTCCTCGTCCATACTATTTAAATAGTCGAATTCGGAATTTCCTATAAGTTGTATTCTATGAGCGTCAAAGTGACTAAAATAACCCGTTAATTGTAATCCTGGTCTTGATACGCTTATAGAAGAAATTTTCATTTCACCTCTTCCGTTAAATAATATTTCTAAATTTAAAAGTTTAGCGAATTCTTCCGTTTTTACAATTTCACTATTCCCTGATAAATCTGCAACTTCCGTATTATATATGTTCATTTTTAAAAAACTCCTTAATTATTTTCGCTTGTTTTTCGCCTATTCCCTTAACTTGCATTAAGTCGTGAATTGACGCACTAACGATGCTATTTATATCTTTAAAATGCGTCATTAAAGCATCTCTTTTTTCTTTACCTATGCCTTTTATAGAGCAAAGTAGTGATTTTAAATTATTTTTTACCCTTAAATTTTTATTATAAGTTATAGCAAAAATATGCGCCTCGTCTCTAATTCTTTGTAATAGTCTTAAAGAGTAATCGCTTTTATCTAAAACGATAGGCATAGATTCGTTTGGAATAAATATTTCTTCATCTCTTTCAGCCAAAGAAATAACGTCTATATTGATATTTTTTTGTTTAAAAACTTCTAAAACACTTGACAACTGACCTTTTCCGCCGTCAATAACTATTAAATTAGGTTTAGGAAATTTATCTTCGTTTTCACTACCCAAATAATCAAGCCTACGACCTAAAACTTCTTGAAGCGATTTATAATCGTTATTACCTTCAACGTTTTTAATTTTAAAACGCCTATATTCGCTTTTAGCCTTTTCTCCGTCAATAAACACCACCATTGAACCAACTTTAAGCGTTCCGCTAATGTGCGAAATATCAAAACACTCTATTCGCTTTGGATACTCCTTTAAAGATAGAATTTGTTGTAATCTACTAAGCGCCTTATCGGTAATATCGTATTTATGTTTTATTTTTACAATTTCTTTATCTAAATAATTTTCAGCATTTTTAATCGCCATTTCAACCAAGGACTTCTTAACGCTTTTTCTTGGAACTTTTATTTGAGTTTTTTTATTAAAACGATTAAACAACTCTTGAGTAATTATATCTATATCGCTAATTTGCTCTGATAAGACTATTTCATCGGGAAGTTCCCTACCCTTTTTATAAAACTGCATAATAAATGCTGACAATCTTTCGCTATCGGTATTAGCAAGCGTTTCAACGGCAAAACATTTACTACCAAGCATTCTACCGCCCCTAACGAATAAAATATTTAAAGAAGCAAAAATACCGTCACTTTTTACCGCTAAAATATCGGCTGAAATATCTTTACTAATCGCCGTTATACGCTTTTGTTTTATATAACTTAAAACTTTTAATCTATCACGAAGTATAATTGCACTTTCAAACTCTTCGTTTTGTATTGCTTTTTGTATTTTTTCATTTAGTATAATTTCAGGCGTTTTATCATCACCGTTTAAAAAGTCTATTGCTTTTAAAACTTCTTTTTTGTATTCGCTTTCACTACATTTTAAATTGCAGGGTGCTAAACAAAGCCCTAAATGGTAATTTAAACACTCTTTTCTTTGCTTATCCCCTATTCCTTTATGCTGACAAGGTCTAATTTTATACGCTTCTTTAATAATAGATAAAACGTCATCAATCTTTACTCCAAGCATAAAAGGTCCAAAATATTTACATTTATCGTTAGTAAACGTACGTGTAATTTTGAAAGTTGGAAACTTTTCTTTTAAATTGATTTTTAAATACGGATAACTTTTATCATCTTTAAGTAAAATATTATACTTTGGCTTATGTTTTTTTATTAGGTTATTTTCTAAAGTTAAAGCATCAGCCTCACTATTAGTTAGAATATAATAAAAATCGGCTATATTCATAACCATTGCTGAAACTTTTTCAGTTTTAACCCCGTTTCTAAAATATTGCGTTACTCTATTTTTAAGGTTTTTAGCCTTGCCTACGTATATAACAACGTTATTTTTATCAAGCATAACGTAAACGCCTGAGTTTGTAGGAAGTAACTTGATTTTATCTACTAAACTTTCTGTCATTATACTATTTTTAAAAGTTCCTCTTTTATATTTTTAACACTGCCTTCTATAACTTTATTTAATAAATTTTCTAACGTTAATGCAATTTGTTCGCCTTTGTATCCTTTTTCTTTTAAATCTTTTCCGTCTATATTTAATTGCTTTAAAGAATAACATTCATTATTTTTAATTATTTCATCAATTAAGGTTATAACCTTTTCAGCCGTTTCTTGCCTTGTTAAAACGTAACCTTTTGCGTGTGCTTTTGCATCGGCAATTTTAACTCTCATTAAGTCTTTTAAATACTTTTCACCCGCTAAATTAAGCCATTTTTTTACGACTGTTTTATCAGCATCTATTTGCGTATCGTGATATTTTATTAAAAACTCAATTTCTTTTATGGTCTTATTATCTGCCTTTAAGTCTTTTAAAATTTCTACCGCCGTTTTTGAACTTTTTTCTTGATGAGTATAAAAATGCCCTATACCCTTACTATCTAAGGTAAAGCAAGACGGCTTTTCAACGTCGTGTAAAAGCAAAGCCAATCTTATAATTTTATCTTTTACAGAATAAGCAACGCTTTTAACGATATGAGTATACACGTCATAACTATGAAATTTACTTTTATGGTCAAAACCATCACAAAGTTCAAGTTTGTTTATTATAGTGAAAAAGACTTTTTTATAGTTAAGTAAAACTTCTTCAACGTTATCTCCAAGTAAAATTTTAACAAGTTCACTATATATTCTTTCTTTACTTACGTTTTTTAATAAATGACGTTGGTTTATAATTGCTGACGAAGTTTTATATTCTATTTTAAAGTTTAAAACAGAAGCAAACCTTAGTGCCCTTAAAATACGAAGAGCATCTTCTTGAAACCTAACTTCCGCATCGCCAACTGCCCTTATAATTTTATTTTTACAATCGGTTTTTCCATTAAAAATATCAACGTAGCCCTCGTCATCATTATAAGCGATAGCGTTTATAGTGAAATCACGCCTTTTCAAATCTTCACGAACGTCATCAATAAAATCAACTTGCTTTGGCCAACGATTTAAAGTGTATTCGCTATCTTTTCTAAATGTAGTAATTTCAAAAAACTCTTCGCCCACTTTAACCGTAATAGTTCCGTGCTTTATGCCCGTAAGATAAGTTTTATAATCTTTAAAAACTTCTAATATTTGTTCGGGAATTGCTGAAGTTGTAATATCAATATCAGTAATTTTTCTTCCTAATAAAAAATCTCTAACCGCACCGCCAACAGCGTACGCTTTATAGCCGTTTTTATTTAATTGTTGTATTGCAATTTTGCTGTTTTTAGTCAATTTCATACACTAAGGTTGAGTGCTATTTCAACGATTTTTCTAAGCCTATGATTTAAACAACTTTTAGAAACGTTTAAAATTTTTGCAAGTTCATCAAGAGTGCTATCTGGATTTTCACGCCTTGCAATAGCAACACTTCTAAGTTGACTTGATAAACCATCAAGTCCTATTGTTTTCTCAATTTGGTCAATACACCTTAAATGTTTTAAAGATGCCTCAACCTGTTTGTTTAAGTTACTAAGTTCACAATTTATAATTCTATTAGTATCATTTCTAATATCTCTTTCAATAGTAATTTCTTCAAGAGCGAAATAACTTTTCATTGTTTTAAAATAATTTAATATAGACAAAATATCTTCAATATTATTAAAGTAAACTATAATTTCGTTTTTTCTATGAGTTGATTTTGCTATAAATTCTAATGAAGATAAAAGTTGACAAAAATCTTTTGCAAGCACTCCGTTAGAAAAGGCAAATTCTAAATGATAGCCTGTCCTTGATTTTTCGTTTTTTTTGGGAACGGTTATATAACCCGTTGCTAAAAACACGCCTAATATATACGCTCTTTTACAACAATCGTTTTCAATAACGTATTTATCTATACCTAAAACTATATTGCTTTCATTTTTTTCGTTTTGTGATATTATGCCAACTTTATTAAGTAAATTTACCGAATCGCTATTTATTGCCGTTAAAACGTATCTAACTTTTTTAGAAATAGTATCAACGTACTCACTTTTTGACGTAATATTACCATAAATATCAGTTATTATTTTTTCAAAATAATTTCTTATAGAAATACTTTCGGTAGCAAATTCAAAACCATTTATAACCACGCCTTTTGCTTGCATTACGCCGTCAAGTGTACTTGCACACCTTAAAAAGCCTGAAAGTATAGCCTCTTTACAGCAACTTTGCGTGTATTCTTTTTTTAGTATTTCGTTTTTTAATTGTTCAGAAAAACTCATAACTTGTCCCTTTATCTAACGATTTTTAAAATCGTTAAATCTCATAAACTTTGGTAATTTGCCATTTATATTCACTATTTTATCAAGCGGAAAACCCACTCTTTCAATAGTATTAGACGCCTCACTTATAACGCCTATATTTGACGGAGTATGCGCATCACTATCAACAACGAACTCAACGCCTGTGTCAATAATTTCTTGCCAAGCCTCATCACTTAAATAATTTTTACGAGTATCTATTTCAAAATACGTTCCGTAATCTCTGCAACATTTTGCAACTTCAACTAAATTTGCATGCACGCCGTAACCTGGATGAGCCAAAATATCTATAGGATTATTTTTTATAGTATTTATATAAATTTCAGTATTTCGCTTTATTAAAGAATTAGATGGACGCATTTTAAAAGTTCGAACAAAAAATTCTCTACCAAGCATTAAATACCACTCTCTTAATTTATCGTATAAAATAAACTTGTGTATACCTGCTAAAAACACGTCAAAGTTATCATAATCTTTACTTTTTAAATCAGTTTTACCACTTATACCTAAAATATTCGATTCAATACCAAGTAAAACCTTAACCCCCGTTTGCTGTTCAGCCTCAGTACATAGGTTTCGCATTATAGGTACTTTTTTCTTAGTTAAACCAAATGCGGGGTGAGAAAATCCGTGGTCTGTAATGGCAATAACTTGTAAGCCTTTTTGCTTTGCCATTAACGAATTTTCTAAAATTGTACCCCTGCCGTGACTAAATTTAGTATGAGTATGATAATCTGCCGTTAAAAACATTAAAAATCCCCTAAATAAATTATTTCTTCTAATAACGTAATTTGTTTTTCTTTATAAACTTTTTCTTTTACTTTACTAATTAAATTATAAATATCACTTGAAGTTGCCAAGTTAGACGCTATAATAAAATTTGCGTGTTCTAAGGAAACGTAAGCACCGCCAACCTTGAAGCCCTTTAAACCTACTTCATCAATAACTTTGCCAGCAAAAAATCCGTCATTTCTAAAAATTGAGCCTATACTTCGACCTTTTGGATTTTTTCTTGCACTCTTATATAATGCAATTCTTTCTTCGATATTTTCAAACTCATCAGGAATTAAAGAAAAGCAAACTGATAAAATTGTTTCGCCATTTAAAAATCTACTTGACCTATATTGAAATTGACAATCATTTTTACTATAAACGCCTTTTTCAGTAATAACGTAACTAACTCTTTCGCTAACGCTTTTATTATAACAACCGCCGTTCATAGCAACAAGCCCGCCCACGCTTGCAGGAATACCTACGGCAAATTCTAAGCCACTTAAACTATTATAAGTACTCTCTTTAATAACGTTGGCTATTTTAGCACCACACTCGGCTATAAGCAAGTTTCCTTTAAGCGTAATTTTGTTTAAGTTTTTTGTAACTATAATAACGCCGTCAAACCCCTTATCGCTAACTAAAGTGTTACTGCCTTCGCCTAATATAAAGTAGGCTATTTCAAAATCGCTTAATTTAATAACTATATCTTTTAATTTTTCTACGCTTTTAGGAAATACTACAAACGAAGCATCTCCACCCGTGCCATATCTATTAAGACTTTTTAGCGAATAATTTTCATAAAAATCTTCGCCGTTTAAAATTTCTAAAACTTTTGATTTTTGACAATTAGTCATTATTCTACTCCTTATTATAAAACATTGATTAAATTTTTACAACCTTTTAAGGTAATTTGCTATTTTTACCTCGTTTTCTTTTGAAATAAATGCGTTTTTGCTATCGTTTTTTACGTTTTTTAAACTTTCACTTTGTAAAAACGGCGATATTGTATAAGTGCTATTAACTTTTTCAAGTTCGCTGTA
>JAZONZ010000117.1:0-1733 GCA_045654765.1 Christensenellaceae bacterium | reverse complement strand
ATGAATTATTTTCATATAAAAGGAGATAGGAGTATGAATTACTATAAGTTAGCAATGTTTATATTTTATATGGTAGCAATGTTAGCGATAGGCGTATTCTTTTTTGTTAAGAATAAAGATAAAAGCGAAAAAGATTACTTTTTAGGCGGAAGGCAAATGAACGGCTTTATAGCAGCCCTTTCTGCCGGTGCGTCAGATATGAGTGCGTGGGTACTTATGGGGCTACCAGGCGCTATTTTTATGTATGGGCTTGGTCAAGTATGGATATCAATAGGTCTTGTTTTAGGTACTATATTTGCGTGGGTATTTATTGCTCCAAAACTTAGAAGATATGCAATAAAGGCTAACGACTCGATTACTATTCCAGAATATTTAACTAATCGTTTCAAAGAAACAAACCCTTTATTAAGAATAGCGTGCGCTATTATATTTATGGTAGGCTATTGTTTATATGCGGCGTCAAGTATAGTTGCTTGCGGGGACGTTTTCGTTGCTATAATGCCAGCAGCAAAAGACTATAAACTTTTAGTTGAAATTATTGCGGGTGTAGTTATTTTAGCGTATACGTTACTTGGTGGATTTAATGCCGTTTGTTGGACTGATTTCTTCCAAGGTATGTTAATGCTTATGGCACTAATGATAGTTCCTATTGTTTCGTTTATAGTTCTTCAAGCAACGGGTACGGTTGAAGGTGCGGTAGTAGTTACTTCAAGCAATTACTATAATTTATTTAATTGTGGCGAAACAACTTGGCAAAGTATAGGAACTATTCTTACAGGTCTTGGCTGGGGTATAGGATACTTAGGTATGCCTCATATTTTAGTAAGGTATATGTCAATCAAATCTGAAAAGGAAATGAAAAGGTCACAAGTTATAGGTTCAGTTTGGATTGTAATTATATTATTTATGGCTACAATCGCCGCTTTAATTGCTCACGAATTCTTAGGTTCTTCAGTTGGTGAGGGAGAAAGTAAACTTGTATTTATTAAGATGATAGAGGCTATATTCGATAAAGGCGCTTTAGCATTAGTTGGTGGTTTATTCTTAACTGCTATAATTGCAGCATCTATGTCAACGGCAGATAGTCAATTACTTGCATCATCTTCTGCATTTTCATCAGATATTTATAAAACTGTAATCAACAAAAATGCTAAGGATAAAGAAATGCTTTGGGTTGGTAGAATTGCCGTAGCCGTAATTTTATTAATTGCAATATTTATTGCAATATATGGGTCTCAAGACATAATGTCGCTCGTTTCTGCCGCTTGGTCTATATTTGGTGCTGCTTTTGGTGCTGTTATTCTTCTTTCGTTAGTATGGAGAAGATTAAATTACAAGGGTGCAGTTGCAGGTATAATTGCTGGTTTTGTCGTTTCAATATTGTGGATGATATTATTTAACTTTGAATATTATGGTTTTAAAAGTGTAATTGCAAATACGTATTTATACGAAATAATTCCAGGATTTATTTGTTCACTTATCGTAACTGTGGTTGTATCTAAATTGACAAAAGAGCCAAGCAAAGAAGTTGTTGAATTGTTTGATGAAGTAAAACAATTAGACGCAAACTGGGAAAACTAAAATTTAACTATTAAAATATAGTATTTTAAAAGACTAACGAAAACTTTCGTTAGTCTTTTTTTTTGTAATAATTTTAACTCGTTATAAATATATATAAACGTATAAATATTGTTTTTGACAAAATTTAATATTTTTCGATAAAATAGTAAATT
>JAZONZ010000116.1:0-5791 GCA_045654765.1 Christensenellaceae bacterium | reverse complement strand
CAACAAAAATCAACTTTAAAACGAAATTTTTGACAACCAAAAGTGCTTTACAAAGAAAAATAATAGGTGTATAATCTATACGTAATGAATACAATAAAAAAGGAGATATATAAAATGAAAGTAATTATTAAAGAAAATTATGAAGAAATGAGTACTTGGGCGGCAGAGCATATAGCAAATGCCATCAATAATCATAAAGAGAGTAGACCTTTCGTTCTTGGTTTACCTACGGGCTCTTCACCACTTGGCGTTTATAAAAGGTTAATTGAAATGAACAAGGCTGGTAAAATAACTTTCAAAAACGTTGTAACGTTTAATATGGATGAATACGTTGGTTTACCAAGAGAGCACGAACAAAGTTACTGGTATTTTATGCACGATAATTTCTTTAACCATATAGATATTCCAGCCGAAAACGTTAATATTTTAAACGGTATGGCGCAAGATTTAGAAGCCGAATGCAAACGCTATGAAGAAAAAATTGCATCATACGGCGGTATTGATTTATTTATGGGTGGTAGCGGAGTTGACGGCCATATTGCGTTTAACGAACCTTTCACTTCATTGACTTCAAGAACGGGCGTTCGTGCGTTAACTGAAGATACAATAATTGCAAATTCTCGTTTCTTTAATAATGACGTTAACTTAGTTCCAAAAACGGCGTTATCTGTTGGCGTAGGAACGGTTTGTGACTCTAAACAAGTTATGCTTTTAATAAGTGGTCATAATAAGGCTCGTGCACTTCGTCATTGTATTGAAGGCGGTGTTGACCATGCTTGGACTATTAGTGCTTTACAAATGCATCAAGACGGCATTATTGCTTGTGATGAACTTGCTTGTGGCGAATTAAAAGTTGATACTTATAAATATTTTAAAGAAATTTATAAAAACGAAAAATAATTAACAATTTAATAAGGTGATAGCATAATTATATATGCTGTCACTTTTTTTATTTAACTCTTTTTAAAATATTAGATTTTATATGATTTTTAATTGACTTTTAAATTTTTAGGTAGTAAAGTTTAATAGATAGAAAATTAACATAAATTTTTTATGCTAAGTTGAGGGATGCAATATGGCTAGAAAACATGTTGATATGTTGTCGGGGAACATAATACGGGGTTTAATAGCATTGTCTATACCTGTAATGGTAATGAACGTAAGCCAAACGTTATTTAACGTTATAGATATGGCGGTATTAGGTAATTTAGTAAGCGATAATGCAGTTGGTGCAGTTGGTACTTGCGGAACGCTAATTACTCTAACCACTTGTTTATTGATAGGTTTATCGTCAGGTGCAAACGTAGTTATTGCAAGAAATATAGGTAGAAATGATATTGAATCTGGCGAAAAAGCACTTGGCACGTCGTTATTCACGGCTGTTTTAAGTGGTATTTTTTTAATGATTGTAGGTAGCGTTTTGGCAAAGCCATTACTGCTTCTTGCAAAATGTCCTGAGGCTTTGTTGGGTGATGCAATAATATATTTTAGGCTTTATTTTATGGGCGCTCCCTTTTTTATGATTTATAGTTCGTGTGCGGCTATATTAAGGTCAATAGGTGAAACAAGACGCCCTATGTACTTTTTACTTATAGCGGGAGTCGTTAAAGTTATTCTTAACTTTGCAATAACCATATTATTTGACACTACCGTTGAAGGTGTTGGTATAGCAACGATTGTTGCTAATATGGTGTCAGGTGGTTTAACTTTATGGGCAGTATTAAAAAATAATAAATTTGTAAAATTTAAAATTGCACATTTTAAAATTTATTTTAAAGAATTTAAGCAAATATTATTTATAGGTATTCCAACCGGAGTGCAAACTGCACTTTATTCTCTTGCTAACTTAATAATTATGACAGTAGTAAATAGTAGTGGACCAGATGCTGCTACGGGTATATCTATAGCAAATCAATTTGATGGTATTTTATATAATATAAGTTGCGCTGTTCCTGTTGCCGCAATGCCTTATATTGCACAAAACGTAGGTGCAAAAAATTTAAAGAGAGTAAAGCGTATAATAATGGATGCAATACTTTTGACAAGTGTAGTTGGTGGCGGACTTGGTATGCTTTCAGCAATATTCTCGTATCAATTAGCATCTTTAATGACGCATAGCGAAACAATAATAGCCTATGCGCAAGAAAAAATGATGTTAATTTCAAGTACGTATTTTATATGCGGAATAAATGAAATTATGAACGCCACGATGAGAGGACTTAATAGACCTATCGTGCCAACCGTATCAACAATGTGCTTTATGTGTTTAATTAGATTTTTCTGGGTATACGTAGTTTATCCGTTATATCCAAACTTCACTTTCTTATACTTAATATGGCCTATAGGCTGGATACTTTGTATTACAACAAACTTATCGTTTATAATACCTACTATGAAAAAGTTAAAAAAGAAATTTTCAAGCGAAAGTGCTTTACTTCAAGATGAATTATTAAGCAAGGCTAGTTAAAAACTTTAATGCCAAAGGGCGTATTCGATTTTTATCGAATACGCCCTTAATTATATTTACGTAAATTTTTAAGATGCTAAAATTAACCTAAAAGTTTTGCCTTTTCATTTTCTTTTTCTTTAGTATAATGTAGTTCGCATAAAGCAAGGGCAACTACGTAAAAGAAGGTAGGATAAATATGGAATAGGTGATTATCAAGTAAACTCATACCCACCATAGTTAAAACCATTACGCCTAAGAAAAACTTTTCAATATTGAGTTTATATAAAATAAATTCAATAGTTTTTGCTCTATAAAATAAATAGCATATAGTCGTAGTAATACCAGCGCAACCTAAAAGTTCAAAAATCGTATTGTGATACATAGGCGGAATAAACGATACCATTGTTTCAAATGACGTACTATAAAAGCCTGCGCCAAAAATAGGGTACTTTTTAAAACTTTCAAAAGCTTCTTTCCATAATTTAAAACGTCCGTTGTTTTCAAGTTTAATTTGTGTGAGTTCGCCAAAAAGATTTTCAAAAGTTTCTTTATAATTTGCGTAAATTGTCATTGTTATTACTAAAATAACTATAAATGCAAAAATTGAATAAATTCTAAGTTGCTTTTTGTTAGGACTTTTAAATAAAAGCAATAAAACTAAAACGATAAATTCAATAGTTCCAAATATCATACCATTTCTACAAAGCGTAAAAAATATTGCCACGTATGATATTATTCCAACGGTAAAAAATATAGTTTCTTTATAGAATTTTTTAGAAGCGTAAGCCAAGTAAAATACGGCTGGCATTATAACGCATAAAATATTAGATATATTGTTAGAAATACCCCAGCCTAATTTTATATTTACTTTATTTATAACGCCATCAATTACAACGTTGCTTGTAAGATATGTATCTATTAACTCTCCTAAAAGTAAAACTGCCGAGCAAAAACAACATTTAAAGAAAAAGTTAATTGTATTTTCATCATAAGTTAGGTTGTGTACAAATAATAAATATATAAAAACCCAACAAATTACGTTAACTAACGCAAAAATTAAGTTTTTTATTTCATAATTTTCATTTGTTATACCATTTAAGCAAATAAATATAATTAGCGGAATAAATACAAATGAAAGTTTAGTTTTTTTAGTAAAAATTTCTACAAAACCTTTATTTAAAATAAAATGAATTACAAACGATAAAATAAGTAAAACCGCCAATATAATAATTATAGGCAAATTAGATAAAACGTAAGCGGTGTATGAAGTGTTATTTCCTAAAAATTCAGGACGCAAAGGTAGAATAAATATAAAGTTTAAAAGTAGTGGAATAAAAGGCTTTAAATCTTTTTCAATCGCTATTCCTATTGAACTTACTAAAATAATCAATGAAGCACCTAAAACTTCAAGTTTTAAATAATGTGCTAAAAATATTATCAAGCATATAGTTGCAGGATAAAATATACTATTATAATAATTTTTAAGTTTACCAACGAAGGCATTATTATCAAAGAAATTTTTAATTGTATTAAGCATAACCCCTCCTAAACTTAAAAATTAGTATCATAAATCATTATGAAACTTTTTTGTAAAAAAAGTCAATAAAAAAGAGAGATAAAGGTTGTATAATATGCGTAAAAATATTTAAATATAAGCGTGATGGCAAATAAATGTGAAAAATAGTAAAAAACACTTGACAATAACGAGTTTTTTTAATAAAATATACAAGCGAATTAAAATTTTATTTTTGGATTAGCCCCCCGAAGTGAAATTTTATATAGATTAAGTAGAAAATAGGAGATATCACAATGAAAACTTTTATGGCCAAAGAAGGTCAAATTGAAAGAAAGTGGTATATCGTTGATGCGGAAGGTGTTGTACTTGGTAGACTTGCTTCTCAAGTTGCCGCAGTATTAAGAGGTAAAAACAAACCTACTTTCACACCAAACGTTGATACAGGTGACCACGTTATTGTTATAAATGCAGATAAAGTTATTCTTACAGGTAAAAAACTTGAAAAGAAAATGTATACTTATCATACAGGATATATTGGCGGTCTTAAACAAATTCCTTATAGTAAAATGCTTGCTGAAAAGGCAGACCTTGCTGTATATGAAGCTGTTAAAGGTATGTTACCTAAAAACAGTCTTGGTAGACAAATGATTACTAAACTTAGAGTTTACAAAGGTGCTGAGCATAGACATACTGCGCAACAACCTATCGAACTCAAAATAGAGAAGTAAGGGGAGAGGAATTATGGCTAAAGTTGCGAATAAAAAGAAAGTTCAATTTTGGGGAACAGGCAGAAGAAAAAAAGCAATTGCAAGAGTAAGGCTTGTTCCAGCAGGTGCAGGCAATATTGTTATCAATGGTAGAACTATTGATGATTATTGCGACCTTGATACTGTAAAACTTATAATTAAACAACCACTTGTTGCTACTGATACGCTTGCTAAGTATGACGTATTCGTTAACGTTACAGGCGGTGGCTTTACAGGTCAAGCAGGTGCGATTCGTCACGGTATAGCAAGAGCATTATTACTTGCTGAGCCTGAAACTCGTGCTACTCTTAAAAAAGAAGGTTTCTTAACGAGAGACCCAAGAATGAAGGAAAGAAAGAAATACGGTCTTAAGAAAGCTCGTAAAGCTCCTCAATTCAGTAAGAGATAATTTCAAAATAAAAAAAGTGTTTGCGTTTTGCAAACACTTTTTAATTTTAATAAAAAACAAAAAGCAACGAAAATATTTTCGTTGCTTTTTTAAGTTATAAGAAATTATCTATTAAAAATTCTTTCTAATAATTTTCTTTCTTCATCAGAAACTTCGCCGTCAGCAGTAATAATTAAGATACCAAGAGTAACAACTGCGATTGCAACGTCCTTTGGAGCTTTGTCAATGATATCGTCCATTTGTTGAACGAATTGAGCGTCTGAACCATAGTTAGTCATATCAAAGAAAGTGTCAGTATCAATATCAAGGTTAAATAAATCTTTAAATAAAACGTATTCATCTCTTCTTGCTTTTCTATCGCCTGAAACGAAAAGTTTGAAAACGTTAATTATAAAATTAGTGATATTGTCGTCAGAAATACCTACTTCTTTTAAACCTTTAATTAAAGCTTCAGTAGCATCACCAGCCACTTGAACTCTATTTTCCATTGACATAGAAACGCTTTGGTCGATTAATTCATTAAGTTTTGACATAATAATTACGTATGTATAATTTGCCTTTTAATTATACAATCTCCTTATAAAATATTTTTTAAAATTAAATATCTCAAGACTAAGATATTATATGCTACATTATATCATATCGAAAATCAAAAATCAAGGTTTTTTTAA
>JAZONZ010000115.1:0-2736 GCA_045654765.1 Christensenellaceae bacterium | reverse complement strand
TTTTTAGTTTTAATATTTGTTTTTAACTAAATTAGTGACGATTTAATTCTTGTTACTTCTTTGTTAAATGATTTTGAACTAAATAATAATATTCCAGCAACTATAACTAAAATTACGTCTAAAATTATATAAGTGTTGTAAGTTAAACTATAAATAAAGTGGTTTAATACTGCGTTTGTTGAAGGTGCTAAAATAGAAAATATTCCTTCGCCATCACTTATAGCGTCTTTTGCGTAAGCACCAAAGGCAAATACGCCTGATAAAACGTGGCATACGTATCTTGCAAATCCACCGATAATTGCTGATATTGTAAATTTAATTGCCGGTTTGTTTTCTAAAACTTTAAAGTTTGAAAGACAGCCAGAAAAACCAACAAAAGCAAACGCTAAAGGATAATCTAATATAAATTGTGCTGGGTGAATAATAAAAGGGTCTTGAATTGCTTGTAAAATTCCGTATAATAAGCCAACTATTAAACCTTTTTTAATTCCGTAAATGTAAGCAAAAAGCATAATAGGGAACATAGAAAATAAAGTTATAGAGCCACCGTAAGGAAGTTCAAATAGTTTTACGTATGATAAAGCAAACGATAAAGATACGCAAATTCCAGCAAAAGCAATACAGCGTGCATCAAATTTGCTAGAAGAATTTTTACCTAAAACTAAGGCTAAAACGATAGACGAGCCTATTAAAATTGCAGTTGCAACGTAAAGTGCTAAATTGTTTAATTCGCCGTATTCTTGATAATATTCGTTGACACTTATATGTTTGTTGTAGTACACGTATATAAGTATTACGCTTGAAATAATTAAACAGAAAACAACGAGAGCAAAAGTGATAAGTAGTTTATCAAAGACTGCAAGTTTTTTCTTAGATACTACGTATAAGGTTATAATTCCCAAAAGCGAAATAGTTAAAGTAACTAATAGTGGGATAAAAACGAAATAGATAATGTCTTTTTCAACGTAGTTATCTTCTAAGTACGATAGGCTGTATTTTTTGATTATTTCTAAAACTAAAAGCGTAATTGCTAAAACGATGCAGTATAACGTAAAGTATAACAATAATTTTTTAACAACGCTAATTGCTTTTTGCTTTTTAAAGATAAAAAGTAAAATTGAAGCAATAATCAACACGCCTAATAGGGTAATAGTAACCCATTTTGCTAATGGTTCCAACTTATCAATAAGATAGTTTGGAAAACTAAGTAAATTGTATAACATAAAAAGCCTCCATAACAAAAAAATGCGTCCTAAAAAAATTAGGGCGTACGCTAAAAAGACCTTGCTTCCGTTTAGGAATTATCCTGCACGGTTCAAAGGGTATAATCTCAGCCGTTTAAAGCACCCCTGCATTTTATTGTTGAGTCAATTATAAACCTGTAAAATAAAAAAGTCAATAGATTATAAAAAAAATATTGAAAGAAATTTAAAATTGTGTTACAATAATAAAAGGTGATATTATGAATTTTAATTTTTTTGCATATTTAAGTAGGATGAAATATATAAAACGCTGGTCTTTAATGCACAGTATGGTCGAAGAAAATATAATGGAGCATACTGAACAAGTATCAGTAATTGCACACGCACTTGCCGTTATAAAAAATAAACTTTTTAACGGAAACGTTAGTATTGAAAAAGTGCTACTTTATAGTCAATACCACGAAACGAGCGAAGTTATAACGGGCGATTTACCAACGCCTATTAAGTATTATAATAAGGAAATAGTAGGGGCGTATAAAGATATTGAAGAAAAGGCAAATAAAAAACTTTTATCAATGCTACCAGACGTTTTAAGTGAAGAATATTCAAAATGCGTAATGCCAGATATTGATAGCGAAGAGTATAAAATTATGAAATATGCTGATAGAATTTCAGCATATATAAAGTGCGTTGAAGAAGTAAAAGCGGGTAATAGCGAGTTTGTAAAAGCCAAAGAAAGCATATATTTAGATATAATGAAAACTGATAGAAAAGAAGTTATTTATTTTATGGAAAATATTGCTCCAGCATACTCGAAAACTCTTGATGAACTTGAAAAAATTTAATTTGTTTATTTATTTAAAATCCCTTTTGAAAACCATTTTCAAAAGGGATTTTTATTTTGTTAAAAAGTGCTAATAATCAAACTATAAACTACTTTTTGTATTTTTTATCAAATATATCTAAGTTAGTGGCAGTCTTTTCAAAAATGATATTTTTAGCGTATTTTTTAGCGGGGATAATATCGCTATTAGTCTTAATAGTCCAGCAAATAACGTTATGATTTTTTATACGCTTTTTATGATATTCTAAATCACAAACTCTAATATTTAAAAAGTCAAATTTAAAAATATATTTAAAGCCGAAATTGTTCATAAATTTAGTTACGATTTTTGGATAACCTTTAACTTCTTCTAAGGTGGTTAGCATACCCCTAATAAAAGAAGGCTCAATTTTTTGAATTCTACGCATAACGAGTGGGTCAAAACTTTGAACAACGAAATCGCCCTTATAGTTTTTTAAAATTTCGCAAACTTTTTTTTCAAAACCTTTTTGCTTTTGACTTTTTAATTCTATAACAAGTGGAACTTTTCCGTTAACGAATTCTAACGTTTTTGAAAAGGTTGGAATTTTAAAATTTTCATTTACTACGTTTAGTTTAGAAACTTCTTCATAAGTTAAAGTTCTAATATCTTTATCAACGCCGGTTAATCTTTTTAAATTATTATCGTGATAGCAAACTAAAACGCCGTCA
>JAZONZ010000114.1:0-5232 GCA_045654765.1 Christensenellaceae bacterium | reverse complement strand
TAAATATTATTAACGAAAATTAGAAAAAATTTAAATGATGGGGGATTACAATGATAAAAGCAATAGTATTTAACGATGAAATAACTATATATTGGGATAGGCACGAAAACTATCAAGTGGGGGACAAATACAAAGTAACAATCAACGAAAGCAAGATAGAAGAAGTTAAAAAAACTCACTACGAACTATATAATTTAACAAGTGAAACGGAGTACAAAGTAAAAGTAGAATTATATAGTAGTGATGATAAATTTAAAAGTTTAGTAGGCGAAGAAGTTTACAAAACGAAAAAAGATAAAAATAGGATAGACGTAACAAAACCACCGTATAGTGCGATAGGCGATGGAAAAACGTTAAATACAAAGTCATTACAAAAAGCGTTTGACGACTGCGGGGAAGACGATTATATTTATATACCAAAAGGCGAATATTTAACGGGCGGATTAAGGTTACATAGTAATAGTGAACTATACGTAGAAGAAGGTGCTACTATAAAAGGTAGTGAAAACTATGAAGACTATATGCCAAAAATCAAAAGCAGGTTTGAAGGTATAGAGCAAATGTGCTATCAATCACTAATAAATATGGGTGAATTAGATAGAGACGGAGGCTATAATTGTAAAAACGTAGTAATACGAGGCGGAGGAAAGATAGTAGGCGGAGGACAAGGACTTCGCTTGAGTATAATAGAAAGAGAGAAGATATTACTAAAAGATTATATGGAAAGTTTAGGCGAGAAGTTAAAGGAATGTGAAACGCCTGTAACAATTCCAGGAAGAGCAAGGGGCAGATTAGTAAATATGAGTAACTGCCAAAACATAATTTTAAGTAATATAAATTTCTATAACGGACCAGCGTGGAATATTCATTTTATATATAGTGATAATATTATAACTAATAGGTGTTCGATAAACTCAAAAGGAATATCTAACGGCGATGGTTGGAATCCAGACTCTTCAACGAACTGTACTGTATTTGATTGCTTTTTTGATACGGGAGATGATTGTATAGCAATTAAGTCGGGTAAAAATCCTGAGGGTAATATTATAAATAAGCCTACGAAAAATATAAAAATATTTGATATTAGGGTTGCGTATGGGCATTCAGTTGCTATTGGTAGCGAAATGAGTGGCGGTGTTGACGGCGTTTATATTTGGGATTCTGATATTGCTAAAATAGTATCAGGCATAAGAGTTAAAGTCACTAAAAAGCGCGGTGGATACGTAAAAAATTTATTTGTTTATGATTGCACGGTATCATCAATATTGATTACCGCAAAATATCCTTGTAACGATGATGGTGAGGGAAGTGGCGAAATTCCTTATTTAGAAAACTTCTACTTTGAAAATATTGTTTTATTAGGAACTGCCGACAACTTGCATGGAGTGACTTATAATTGTCCTGCCGTACAAATTGACGGCATAGATGAAAACGGGCATCAAGTTAAAAACGTAACGCTTAAAAACTGCCTATTTAAGAGAAATCTTGATAACGAGAGTGCAAAAATTTCTTTTGAAATTGTAGAAAATTTAAAAATGGAAAATTGTAAATTCCTATAAAAAAAGGTTAATTATGGCAAACTTTCAAAAGAAAACGAAAACAATTAAAAGTTTTTTTGTATTTGGTAAAAGTATTGATACGGCGAGCAAATAGTATTATGAGAAGAAATAAAAACGTTTTACTCTTTTTGTTTCTATCAATATTTTTAGTTGTCAATTTTGCTTGCTCTAAAGAAAGTAACGATAGTGAACTAAATAATAACGTAGTTTTTACGTTTGTAGCCGATGAATATATTTCAATAGGCGGTAATAATTTTGGCGAAAATTACGTTATTGAAAATCAAGGTGTTTTGAAGGAATTTCCTAAAATTATTAACGTTAAAACCGATAGAAAATTTTTAGGTTTTTATACAAATTCTTCTTTTAGCGGAGAAGAAGTCAAACTGCCTTTTTATAGTGATAAAAACGTAAATTTATATGCCAAGTGGGAAGACGTTAACATTGTATCTTTTGAAATCATCAACGATAACGTTTATCCGTTTATTGAAAGTGATGGAGTGTATAGGTCTACAAACGTGGCTAATAATACTACGTCTACTCTTACAATTTTAGCAAATGAAAACGTTACCATTTCGTTTGAATATTTTGTTTACAGCGAAGTGAATTATGATAAAATTAGAATTACCGTTTTTAATGCTTTGGACGAAGAAGTTTCTTTACTTGTAGAAAAAAGTAGATGCGAAAATTATGAAAAGATAACCTATAGTTTAATAAAAGGGCAAAAAATTAAAATATCTTATATAAGAGACATTACAGAAAGTGTTGGCGAAGAGCATATATTTATAAAAAACGTTAAAAAGGGCGATTAGCCCTTTTTTTGTTATAATAACAAAAAGGAACTTGGATTTTTTGCTCCCAAGTTCCTTTTTATAGTTTCTTAAAATTATTATAAATTAAATTATTTTTTTCTATGCTTGCGATTAGCAATAAGTTTAGAAAGTTCAGTGAAAGGAATAATTGTAAATGCAATAGCAATTGAAATACAATATTCAGTAAATGAAATAGGAGCAAATTCAAACATAGAGTTAATGCCAGGAATATAAATAACCGCAGTTGTTAATAAGAAGGAAATAATAAATGCACCCCATAAGAATTTATTTTGTTTTTTAACGGTAAATATAGAGTGATTTATTGACCTTGCGTTAAATGCGTGGAACATTTCAGTCATAGAAAGTGTTAAGAACGCCATTGTCATACCATCGTTACTATAACCGCCATCAAACGTAAATTCCCATTTCCAAACGCCCGTTTGACTATAAATTTCAAAACAGTGACCTAAAATGAAGGCGAACAACGTTAATAAACCTACGAATACGCCTTGTATAACTACGTTTATACCTATACCGCCGGCAAATATACTTTCGTTAGGTTTGCGTGGCTCTCTATCCATTAGGTCTGCTTCGCCGTCTTCCATACCAAGAGCAAGTGCAGGGAAGGTGTCGGTAATTAAGTTTATCCAAAGTAAGTGCATAGGTTTTAAAAGCGTAAAGCCCATAACCGTTGAAATAAACATAGCAACAACTTCGGCAAGGTTACTTGAAAGTAAAAATTGTATTGATTTACGAATATTTTCATAAATTCTTCTACCTTCGCCAACAGCGGAAACTATCGTAGCAAAGTTATCGTCTTGTAAAACCATATCAGCGGCGCTTTTAGTAACGTCAGTACCCGTTATACCCATACCAACGCCTATATCGGCACTCTTAATACTTGGAGCATCGTTTACGCCGTCACCCGTCATAGCGGTGATATAATTCATTTCTTTAAAGCAGTTAACAATTCTAACTTTATGTTCTGGTTGAACACGAGCAAATACTGAAACAACTTTTAATTTCTCTTTAAATTCTTCATCATTAAGTTCGTCAATATCAGCGCCCGTCATAGCCATTGATGCGTCTTCAATAATTCCTAATTCCTTAGCGATAGCGATAGCGGTATCTTTATGGTCGCCCGTAATCATAACCGTTCTAATACCAGCGTTTTTACACTCGCTAACGGCAAGTTTAACTTCTGGTCTAATAGGGTCAATCATACCCGTTAAGCCTATAAACGTGAGTTCGTTTTCAATTTCATTAGGCTCGTTAAAGGTAGGACAAGCGTCATAAGACTTCATTGCTGATGCAAGTACACGAAGTGCGTTATCAGCCATTTCTTTGTTGACTTTTAAAATTTCCTCACGCTTTTCATCAGTAAGTTTTAAAACTTTGCCGTTTTCAATATAGTGAGTACAAACTTTTAAAATTTCATCAGGCGCACCCTTTGTATATTGAATAACCTTTCCATCAACTGAGTGAAGGGTAGACATCATTTTACGCATACTATCAAACGGTGCTTCGCTAACTCTTGGGTATAATGCTTCCGCATCATTTTTATTTACGCCCTTAGTATAAGCATAGTTTACAAGCGCACATTCAGTAGGCTCGCCTTTTGCTTGTAAAAGGTCTTTATCTAAAACTGCGTCACAGCATAACGTCATAGAAGTTGCAAGTAAATTAACGTCAGTAGTGTAGTCTTTAACAACGGTCATTTTATTTTGAGTTAAAGTTCCCGTTTTATCCGAACAAATTACTTGCGTGCAACCAAGAGTTTCAACTGCGGTAAGTTTTTTAACAACGGCTTTATTTTTAGCCATTTTAGTCATACCCATAGATAAAACTATCGTAACAACCGTTGCTAAACCTTCTGGAATAGCCGCAACCGCAAGAGAAACGGCTGAAATAAAACTATCTAAAATTAAATCGGCAGTAACGCCTATTTTTAAATTTAAAAGAATTTTAAATGCAAAAATAAATACACAAATTCCTAAAACTAAAAAACTTAAAACTTTACTTAATGAATTGAGTTTCTTTTGAAGTGGAGTGGTTTCGTTAGTTGTTTGCGCTAAAACGTTAGCAATTTTACCCATTTCAGTTTGCATACCAACGGCGGTAACAACTGCAACGGCTCTACCGTAAACAACGCTACTTCCCATATAAAGCATATTTTTTCTATCGCCAAGCGAGATATCTTTTTGACCGTTTAAATCTAACGTGTCACTTGTTTTCGTTATAGGTAAACTTTCGCCGGTTAAAGCAGATTCTTCCGTTTTAAGTGAAGCGCACTCTAAAATTCTTAAATCGGCAGGAACGGCATCGCCAGCCTCTAAAATTACTATATCGCCAACTACTATATCTTCGTTTTTAATAGCCATAAGTTTGCCGTTACGAAGCACTTTACAAGTAGAAGCAGTCATTTCTTTTAAAGCCTCAACGGCTTGTTCGGCTTTACCTTCTTGAACAACGCCAAGTATAGCATTTAATAATACAACGCCTACAATAATAAAGAATTCAGCAAAAGATTCGTTATGGCCTTTTGCCCTTTCAATAATTACGGTAACTAAATTGATTGTAGCGGCAATAAGTAAAACTATAATCATTGGGTTTGCAAGTTGTGATAAAAATCTTTGAAATGCAGTTACTTTTTTGCCTTCTGCAAGTTTATTTTTACCATCTCTTTCAAGCCTTGAATTAGCCTCGCTTTCACTAAGACCATCTTTTGTAGAATTTAACGTTTTTAAAACGTCATCTTGATTGTGTAAATAATATTTCATTTTTTACTCCTAAATAATTTTGTGTTATTACACGTAAAGTTCTTTTGTAATTATATAATAAAATGCTCGAAATTGTCAATATTT
>JAZONZ010000113.1:0-2080 GCA_045654765.1 Christensenellaceae bacterium | reverse complement strand
TGTTTTTTCTTGACAACATTTTACATTTTTTGATATAATTATTTTGAAATATTAAGTAATTTATCTATTATAGATTAAAAATAAATTAAGTGTGGTATATTTAATGGTAGAATTTTTACAACAAACGTTTTCAAACCCTATACTATTAGTTGCCGTTGTGCTTACCTTAGGCGTAATTTTAGTTAATGGTTGGACTGATGCTCCAAACGCTATTGCAACTTGCGTTTCTACAAGATGTATGTCTGTTAGAGGTGCAATACTTATGGCTGCAATAATGAATTTTTTAGGTGTATTTTTAATGACAATAATTTCACCATCAGTAGCCGAAACTATAACTAAAATGGTTGATTTTGGGTCTGGCAATGATGCAATTATAGCACTTTGTGCGGCAATGTTTTCAATAGTAACTTGGGCAACACTTGCTTTTTTGTTTGGTATTCCAACAAGTGAAAGCCACGCATTGATAGCAGGTTTAACGGGTAGCGCAATAGCCCTTCACGGCAGTTTTTCTGGTGTTAATGGGGCCGAGTGGCTTAAAGTACTTTATGGTATTGCAATTTCAGTTTCTTTCGGTTTTTTGCTTGGTTGGGGAGTTTGTAAACTCGTTACAATTTTATTTAAGAAAATTGAAAGAAAGAAAGCACAATCGTTTTTCAAAGGAGCACAAATAATAGGTGCGGCATCAATGGCATTTATGCACGGAGCGCAAGATGGTCAAAAGTTTATGGGTGTTTTGTTGCTTTGCGTATTTTTAGCACAAGGTCAAGCCGTTCCAACGTCATTTACTCCTGACCTTTGGATAATGGTTTTAGTGTCTTTAGTTATGGGTTTAGGCACGGCAATAGGTGGCAAAAAGATTATAAAATCAGTAGGTATGGATATGGTTAAACTTGAAAAATATCAAGGATTTTCCGCTGATATTGCCGCAGCGTCATCACTTTTAATGTGTTCGCTATTAAGTTTGCCGGTTTCAACTACACACGTAAAAACAACGTCAATAATGGGTGTTGGCTCAGTTAAAAGATTATCAGCAATAAATTTTGGTGTTGTTAAAGATATGGTTTTAACTTGGATTTTAACTTTCCCGGGTTGTGGATTGATTAGTTTTTTAATAACGAAGTTATTTATGTTTGTATTTTAAGTAAGGAGAAAAAATATGTCTAAAAAAACCGATAGTTTTTATTTTGAGAATTTTAAAGAAATAGCAAAAATATGCGTTCAAGCATCTGAATATCTTGTTAACTGCTTAAAAGATTATGATATTGAAAAAATAAACGAAAGGCTTGAAACTATGCACGAATTCGAGCATTTAGCAGACGATAAAAAACACGAAATGAGTAAAGTTTTATCAAAAGCATTTATCACTCCTATCGAAAGGGAAGATTTAGCTGAAATGAGTTCAAAACTTGACGAAATTGTTGATACGATTGAAGAAGTTTTACAATGTTTCTACGTTGACGAGCCTAAAAAGGTTACAAATGAAGCGATTTTATTTGCTGAAAAAATTAACGTTATAGTGCTTGCAGTGTGTGAAATGCTTGATGAGTTTGAAAACTTTAAAAAATCAAATAAACTTGACGAGGCTGTTGTTAGAATTAGCACTCTTGAAGAAGATTGTGACCGTTTGTATTTAGATGCTTATAAAAACATTAAAAAACAAACTAATGATTTAGGCGAAGTTATTGCATGGCGTAAAATTTATGATTATTTTGAAAAATGTGCCGATGCTTGTGAACACGTTGCCGATACTATTGATTTAATTCTTTTAAAAAATACATAAAATAATGTTTAAAAAAGTGGCAAACGTTTGCCACTTTTTTGTTTTAAAACAAAACTTATAATTGCAATTTTTTAATGCGTTAAAAAAAGTTTTAGTAATTGTTGGTGTTAGTGTTGATTTTATAAAAAAATTAGTATATAATATATATGTATTTTAATAATATTTATATATATGTGGGAGATTATTATGGCTAATAATTATAGTAAATTATATACACTTGCTACAAAAGTTAGCGAGAACGTTAAAAATGAAAACGTAAATTGGGCAACGCAATATCATATGTTTTTTACTGCCTTATTT
>JAZONZ010000112.1:0-7091 GCA_045654765.1 Christensenellaceae bacterium | reverse complement strand
ACAGCAATTTTAGGCTCTATAATTATTGATGCAATAGTAGTTGGAATTCTTGCTATAATTGAAATTATAGCAGTTCTTACGTTGTTTGTGCCTTTTGCTGGTACGTTTTTGTTTAGAGCAACGGGTTTTGATAGCCTTGGCAACGCTACTGCAATAGACGTTTATCTTGCAGACGGTTGGTTACATAAAATAATCACTTTTGTAGTAATAAACGCTATAATATCTGGTTTAGCAGGCTTGTTTTTCTCAATTCCTGTAGACGTAAGAATTATTTTAGGACTTGGCTTATTCTTGTTTATAATAACACTTGCTATAAAAATAGATAACGCAAAATCGGGATATGACGAAGTGCAAGAGTTGATTAGCGATTTTATTCCTACAATTTTAGGCTTAGGTCTTGGTTGTTACGCTTTATTTAGTTTTACTGCTGCCCCTACGGTAATCGGCATTATTCTTTTATGTTTAACGGGCGCAGTTTATATTGCAAGAACGATTTTTGCGTTTACAAAATGGTAAGAGGTGCTTTATGAGAAAATTTAGAAAGTTATATTATAAACTAATAATTTTGCTTTGCATCTTTGCAACTTTATTCTATGTATTTGATACTGAAAAAAGAGGCGTTGGCTATGCTATCTTCTATATGTTTACCGGTTTATTAAGTTACGGCTCGTTTGCTGTTGGTAAAGGTGAAATTGACCCAGATAAACCTATTAGAAACATATTGTTAGCATTAGGATGGTCGATAATAGGCTTTGGAATGATGGCGTTAGGAATAGTAATGCTTACTCCACGCCCAGAAAATGCTAACGATAGTTTAGTTATTATGTTCCTTGTGTTTGGTTTAATGTTGTTTATTATTCTTTATCTTATACACATTATTAAAAACAAACAATGGATGGCTATTATATCGGTTGCCGTATTTATTGTAGGCGCTGTTATTATTGGATTTGGTCAAAGCATAAACTTCTTTATTGTTGACTTGTTAGGATTGTTGACAGTCTTCGCTTCATTTGGCTTATTTATTTACTCGTTAATAAAAGACGCAATTGAAGACTAAAACGGCTTAATTTATTTAAAAACCACAAACTTTTAAGTGTTGATAACTTTGAAAATCTACACAAAAAATAATAAAAATTAAAATTTTACTAATCAAATCAATTAAAATTTTAAAAAACAAGTAAAAATAAAGACCTAAAATAGCAAAAACGCTATTTTAGGTCTTTTTTAATCTTCTAATCCTAAAATGTAATCAGTTGAAACTTTATAAAATTTTGCAAGTTTAATTAAAACGTCAATTGGAAGTTGCCTTTTACCCGTTTCATATTGAGAATAGGTGTTTTGTTTTATATTCAAAAATTCGGCTATATCTTTTTGTGATATACTATTTTCTTCTCTTAATTCTTTTAGTTTCATATAAATATTATATTATATCTCATACTGAGATATTGACATTTATCTCAAATTGTGATAAAATTTTAATAATTATAAACGTAGCGATGTAATATATGTAATTAAAAACGCTAAGGAAGGAATATCAAATGAAAAAAGATATTAAGAACACGCAAAATAAAGTTCCAACGCCATTATTTACAGGTGAATATAAACGGGATACGGCAGTGACTGAATATGAGAAATTAACGGAAGCATCAAACTTTTTATTAGGTGCAATTAAGCGATTCTTTAAGAATAAAACAAATAAAAAATAACTACTATTTTATAAGTAAAAGTGAAACACTCCATAACCCACAAGGTTATGGAGTGTTTTTTACGTTAGTTGATTCAAAGCAAAGATTTTGTAATATATGGTTACGTTATTATTATCTTTGCGAAAAATGTTTACAATTACTATCTAAAATACCTTGACACTCTCTATTATAATATTCGCAATATGAAACGTTAATTGTCGAGCCTGCTACTCCTGGCTTTGAAACTTGTGAACAATACTTGCAATGTTCACAAGAAGTGCTTGTTTTAGGCGTACTACTGCGTTTATTTTCACGATACGTTAGAACTTCTATTTGATTGGTAATCCACTTAAAAGAAATGATATACCAAATTGCCTTTCCGGCCTCCACAAAGAAATTTCCAATAAGAAATATTAACCCTACAACAAGTTTAAACAACAATATTATCAAAAGAACTAAAACTAATACTACGCCTGTTGCTATCAAAAATGCCTCAAAATAGTAGAAGGCTAAGAATTGAAGTCCAAACGCTAAAACGGGAAGAACTAATAATAATATTTGAACGCCAAAATCGGATAAGTTGTTTTTTACGAAATAAAGTCGAGTTAAAAAAGTAAATCCAAATCCTATAATTATCGCTAAAGCAAAATACAAGTTAGAGGCAAGGTTAAATAAATTAGCCTCGCTTATTGTAGTAGAAAGGTATTTAACTTTATTAACGATTAAGGCAATCGGTAAATTTATACTGATACCCATGATGAAAAATATTATGGCCCACACTAAGTAACTAACTTTTTTCTCTTCCATCCAAGAACGGAAACTAGATAAAATAAAGTAAACTAAAATCCAGTTGCCTACAAATAATAGCGTAAAATAGAAATCAAAGAATATGTACATTATGCTAAAAAAAGCAAGCGTACTAGCCACGAATATTAGCCACGAGTGATATCTAAAAAAGTCGCTATCAGCATTATCAAAAGAAGGAATAAAATCGCCTATATATTGTATAAATATTTTAAGTATCGTACCTATAACGATAGAAAAGGCAAGTACTCTAACGTATGGGAAAGGGAAAGAAAGGTTTGCTGTTAAAACAACGCTACCTAAGAGCAAAAGAAAGCCCAAAAAAGAGGCAAATCCTAACAACCAGCGCACAAATTTATTAGTAATGTCATAATCACTATAAATGGCTTTTACGTTGGAAAGATTAAAAAATGCAAAACCTATAAAAATAATACTTAATGCAGTAGATAGTTCATTTCCGCCATTAGCCATAATGATGAAAAATACTATACCAGCAATAAAAAAAGCGCCACTAATTAATAAATAAATTATTGAGGCAGTAACGCTGTCTTTAGAATATCTACGATAACTCATTACAAACTCCTTTATATATGTTTATTATCACATTTTCAATTATAGTATTACCCAAAAATTTTGTCAAGTCTTTTGTTTTTTTAAAAGCCAACGTTGGTATACGATTTTTATTTTATGAAGATAAAATAATACTTTATTTGTTGAATTTTTAAATAAGAAAAGCACACTGCTTTGCATAAAGCCAAGCAGTGTGCTAAGTTTTATAAATTTTAAATCATACCCTTTGGTAAAAATTGAGCGTTGTAGTCCATTAAATCTTTAACCACTTCACGTACTTTCGTAAAGTCTTGAACTAATGGGTCTGAACAAAGTGCTGCAGTAAGTTTACCTGCATCCCATTCCATAGCCGCTTCAATAAATAATTCTTCTCTTAATGCCGTTGGAATTACAATTTGTTGCGCTGCCTTTGGAAGTGGGCTTGCTATTATTGGGTGAACGCCGGTTGAATCAAAAGAGTTAAACGTTTCAACAACTATATCGTGTGGTAACTCTCTAACTTGACCTAAGTTGCGATAGTTACATACGTCTGTATATTTACGGCCACCTTCAAACGCTTCTATAACACGGTGAATAATTTCATTACCGCCAATTTTTGGTGGGAATTCTTTAGTTTCAAGTGCTGTTAAAATTCTACCGTTAATTCTTTTGATTGTTTCAGTACGGTCGGCTAACCTATCGTAGTGCATACCAAACTTATCACGGTTTGCTTGAGTACCGGTTGTTTGATAATAGAATTCTGCGCAGTGTTCGTCAGATAAACCTGGCATACAACCAAGCATATCCCAAAGAATAAATCTAATACGTTGATTTTCTCTACCAGCAAACGGGTCGTCATAAGTAATGTTAGTTTTACCAGCCCAAGCGGCTTCAATCATACCTTTTTTACGCATAATTTCAAGAGCGTCTTGGTCTTTAAATTTAACGTCAGTTAAGAAAGAGCAATGGTCTACGCCACTAACTGAAAAACTAACGTCGTCAAAACTATCGGCACCAAAGTATGGAAGTAAAATTTTTAAGTGGTTAAGTATGCCGTGGCAAAAACCGATAGCGTGCACGTCTTCATACTTTTGTACGCAACGAGTAAGTGCCGTGAGTGGATTTGTAACGTTCATAAGCGTAGCACCTGGCTTGCAAAGACGTTTCATTTTACGAGCAATACGAACAAATTCAGGAACTGAACGAATTGTACGGCTTGCACCTGCTATACCCGATTCACTACCCTTTACGTTATAGAAGCCGTGTTTACGAGTTATTATATGGTCTTGCATTTCAGCGTCCGTACCACCGTGAGATATTGCAATTGCAACGTAGTCAGCCCCCTCTAACGCTTTATCTTCTGAAAGAGTTTTAGTAAGCGTTATGGCTTTTTGTGGGTCTGAGTCGTTAAAATGAGACAAATATTCGTAAAGATTATTTAACGCAGTTTCATTTATATCATATAAACAAAGTTCTAAATCCTTATCATAGAAATCGTTATGAAAAAACGTTGCGAATAAATTTGGTGCCCAAGCGTATGAACCACCGCCAACCAAAGTAACTTTTATTTTTTTATTCATATTTCTCCTTTAAGTGCAAAAAGTAATGTTTTTAAGTGGCTTGCACTTTTTCATATAAATTATAACGCCTAAATAATTCAATGTCAACCTATATTAAAATAAAAATTTATTTATTTTTTTCTCACTTTTATTGATTAAATGAAAAATTTAAACGAATTAAATTGATTGTTAATGCGTTAACATTTTTTCTCTTGACTTTAATATTATTTGTATTTATAATAAAATTGTTACTATGAAAAGAAGGTGAAAAATAAGATGGAAAAACCAACGAAAAAAGAAGCGTATAAAAACAATAATATGAATTTAATAATATCTTTAATACTGTCAATAGTGGCTATTGTGGTAAGTTTTTTTATTAAGTCGGACTGGAAGTATTTAGTATTGGTATTCGGCGTGTTTTGGTTTTTTTATGCGTTTTATGAGTATTTTAAAAATCTTGGGCGTATAAGTCGTACGTTTTGTAAAAGGTGCTCTACTTGGTACGATTATGAAAATTACGATATTACTTGGGAAGAAAAGCGTATTACGATAAACGAAAAACGCGACAGGGCAACTACGACTATTGAGTTTAGATGTCGTTGTTCAAAGTGTGGGCTTGAAAGGACTATTATTAAAGACTTTACTCGTGCGACGTATAATAAAGATTTCAATTATACCGAAGAGCGTAACCCGCATAAAATAGCAAAAAACTTTTTTTGGGGTGACTAATAAATAGCGTGATAAAAATTGCTAAAATTTAATGCAATGCAATTTAATTTAGTGAAAATAATTTTAATTTAAGTTATTAACTATAAAAAGAATTTAAAAACTTAGGTCGTTTGAAATTAGCGAAATAATTTTATAAAATCACTTGTAAAAGTTACACCTATAAATTTTTCACTAAAACCTTTTCGGTCGCATTACAATAAAAACGTATTAAATAATAAAACGTTTTTAGTCTTCTAGCCCTGCAAGATAATCAATAGTTACGTCAAAAAATTTGGCCATCTCTTTTAACTTTGATAGAGTAGGTTCGCAAGTTCCTATTTCCCACAAACTAATTATTGATTTACTAACACCTAGTTCTTTTGCTAATGCAACTTGACCTAAGTTCATATCTTTTCTAAGTTCTTTTAATCTATTTCCAAATGAATTTTCCATATTAGTTTTATTATTCCACAATAATGGGAAAAATACTTGACTTCCAAGTATAATGGGAATATAATAGTATGAAGCACACAAAAAGTGAGTGTGGTTGATTGATTTTTTGTAAAAAACGCAATATAATATAAATAATAAAGGAGATAAAATATGAAAACTAGAATTTTTAGAAGTTTGTTTGCGTGCATGTTTGTTTTAATGAGTAGTTTAGTTTTAACTGCTTGTGGAACAAAAGATTTTGAAGAAGAAAAAATTAAAGTGGGTAATACTGCGTTTGTATACGATGGATCTTCTCATATATTTGAAATTGATTATGAAGACGACGACGTTACGGAAAGCATTACTTATTCTACGACTGCTGACGGCGAATACAAAACGGCTAATGAATTAAGTTTTGTTAGCGCAGGAACTTATGAAGTTTATTACAAAATAAGTGCGGAAAATTATAATGATTACGTGTCGGCAGAGCCTGTTGAGTTTACTATTGCAAAAGCAAGTGTGTCAGTATCAACTATGGAAGAGTTAAACAATGCATTAACTAATAACGTTGCAGGTAATCATATTATTGTCCTTAATAATGACTTTGACTTTAAAACGTTAAATTCTAATCAAGCGTTAGTAATTGATAATGGAAAGGTTGTTTTAGACTTAAACGGAAAGACAATTACGGGTGTTGATAATGGTAGCAATAGTTGGCATGCTATTAGTTTAAAAGGTGCAGATACGGAATTAACTATTATTGATAGTTCTGAGGAAAAGAGTGGTAAAATTATTGGTCGTTGTTATGGTATTCAAGTATCACGTGGCGCTAAATTAACGATTGACGGCGGTAATTTTTCTTGTACTCAAAACGGTACTTATAACCAAAACGTTGTAGTTTATGGTGGCGAACTAGTAATTAACGGTGGAACGTTTGAATCTAAAGTAGACGATTGTATCTTTGGTGCTTCTTATACTTGGGATAATATAGGTTATCAATCAAAAATCACAATTAATGGTGGTAAGTTTAGTAACGTGGGAACAAAAGATTCAGAATACGCTTTGTTGTACTTTGAAGGTAACGATACCCTTTCATTAGAAGTAGTAATTAATGGTGGAGAGTTTATAAATAATAGATTGCAATACATTGTATATTGCAGTGGTGACAATATTGATTTTACAAACAATGCGTCAATTCCAAGTGATAAAATATTTACAGAATAATAAAAAGGGTTCACGAGTCGCTCTATCTATTAAATTGGCGACAACTAAGTAAATAACGTAAACTGAAAAGTTTAAAAAAATTAAACGTATTGAGATTGAGTTCGGTGTTTTACCGGACTCATTTTCAATT
>JAZONZ010000111.1:0-12229 GCA_045654765.1 Christensenellaceae bacterium | reverse complement strand
TATACTGAGATGTTTTCTTTGAAAGACTTATCCGCACGTGGATATTTTATGCAGTTTATGACCGACTTGCCGTTAGAATATCAATGGCTATATTTACAACTACAAAAAGAAATAGAAAGACGGCAAGCGTTATTCAAAAAGCCGAAACCACGCAAGCACAATCGCTTTATTAAAGAACTTAAAGCAATTGCAAAAAAGGCAAACACTACGCCTATGGAATACTTTAAGAATACCTTTTTACCTTACTTGGAAAGCAAATACTCAAAGCAAACGTTAGCCTTTGCTAAAAAAGAGTTAGGCTTCATCTTGGTTAAAGAAGATAACTCAACCCCTATATCTGAACAACTTAAAAAGGTAATTAAAAGTTTGCCAAAGAAAGAACAAAAAAGATTAGAAACCTTAAAAAAATAAAAATTTTTAACTTTTCAAAATTCCTTGCATAATTTACGGCAAGGTGTGTCCTTATATAAGTGAGAGGGCAAAACACAACTAAATACTTATTAAAGTCTCACAGTTTCTACTGTGGGATTTTCTTTTGTCCTAAAACTTTTGGAGGTGGTTAAAATGATTTGCTTTTGGCTTTGCCGATAGCCGTTAAATAATCGGATTTTTACTGTTCCGCGGACGAAATAGCTCCGCAGGACGAACGAAACTTATGTAGCGCAAACGCAATAAGTGTAGTGAGCTACACTTATTGCATAAACAGGGTTCCCGAAAAAAATTTGCGAAGCAAAGATTTTTTGGAAAGAGGAGCAACCGTTTGAAAAGTCTTGCCGTTTGTGAAAACGGCTGACAAAAGGACGAGTTGCGACGCAGTGAGCTACACTTTTAGAGTTTTGATAAAAATTTTAATAAGGAGGACAAATTTATTTACATCATTTGCAATTTAGACAAACTCAAAAAATCGGACGTTTCACCCGTCGAAGAAGAGAACGAACGTGACGAAACCTATCAAGGCTCTAACACTTGTATCGACAGCTCGAGAACACACCAAAACTATCATACGGTATGTCCACAAGGGAAATATCTTGACGTTATCGAAGATAGGATTTCGGGCTTAAACCTAAAACGTAAAGTTCGCTCAGATGCCGTTTATATGTGTTCTTTCGCATTGACGGCAAGCCCTGAATTTTTTAAGGTGGCAACGCCCGACAAACAACAAAGGTTTTTCCGTGACTTTACTAATTTCTTTAAGGACAAGTATGGCGAAGAAAACGTTTTGTCAGCTATCGTTCATTTAGACGAAACGAATCCACACATGCACTTAAACCTTATCCCTATCGTTGACGGAAAGTTGTGCGCAAAAGAATTATTTGACGGACAACTTGTAAAACTTCAAACGGAGATATGGAAAGAAGTTGGACAAAAGTACGGATTAGAACGAGGCAAATCAGGCAACGGCATTGAACATTTATCTACTGCCGAGTATAAGGCGAAAAAGATTCTAGAAGAAGCCGAAAGCAAAAAGGCGGAAACGGAAGATTATACCGAAGCATTAACGCAAGCTGAAAACGGCGACTTTGCTTGGTCGAAAGGCGGACTCAAAAAACAAATAGTTGCGCTTACGGCAGAAAACGCCGACCTGAAAAAACGATTAGATACGTCAATGGGCGAAGTTTTAGAACTTGACAAGGAAAATAAAGAACTGAAAGAACACAAAGTTAAAACTTCAATAGCACTTACCGTGTTAGACCGTTTACAACAAGAACACCCCGAAATCTATCGGGAAGTAATTTCGCAAAAGAAAAAGCCCACCACAAGTGAAAAGAAAAATTGGTAGACGAAGTAATTCCGTTGTAGTCGAGAACGGATAGAAAATCAAGGTTTTATTTAAGATTTGGAGCGACTTAGAATGATAATACGTGAATGATAGATACAAAGTCGCAGATGACAAGAGAAAATAAAACAAACACACGAGAGGACGTGTAAAGGAGGAATCCATTTAGGAAAAAATTTTGAAAGGGAGAATAATAAACTATAATTTTAATGGCAAGAAGGCGCAAGAACACTACGGGACTGCCCGATTCGGAACTCGATTCTATTGCAAGAGTTTTATACTCTTCTATAATAGAATATTGCAATTCCGAAAAGGGTAAAAAAGATTTTGCCGAATGGCAAAAACAACGACAACTTAATATTAAAGAATTTAATAATAAATTAACCCACATATAGTTATTGGGTTTATGTTACAATCAAAATATAGAAAAGTTATATTGTGACATAAAAAAGGAGATAGACTATTTTCTATCTCCTTTTTTTTCATTATCCTTTATAATAATTTTTTTTGCCTGTTTAATTTCGTTTTGTCTTTTGCCTAGTTCTAAAATTTCTTTAATGGTAAGTTTTTTTCTTTTATTTTCTATTTTTTTCATTATTACACCTCTTTAACTATATACTCGTTTTCTAACAAATATGCTAATTTGATGAGTTGAATAAATGTTTTTAAATAGTTGTTAATAAATTCTTTTCTTTCTTTTTCTGTAATTTTTATGTTATCTATAATATCTATTTCTAAAACAAATAAAACATTGTCTTCTAAATCAGGAACAGCTATGCCCCAATATTCATAAACTTTAACATTATGCTTTGGATTCTTATACCAATACAAAGCATTCTCTATTTCTTGCTTCTTTAGGATGTTTTCTCCAACATTATTGGTGTCAAAAATTTTATAAATAAAATATTTTTCCTTGTCCTTTAACGCCTTTGTTCTTATGGTATTTTGCCTATTAGCACTTTGCCTTCCAAACATTTTAATCTCTTTCTGATTTTTTGTTTGATTATCTACAACCGTTTCCACTGAAATTCTTGTTTTTATCTTTAATTCAGTAAGAAACAGCTCTCTAATTTTAGAACAAACTATTTGGCAGGTATTTTCGAAAATGTTTTTTTGCCAATCTATAGAACCTTCTACATGTACCGACATAGAACTTGCCGCTTCACTTTGTAATTGTAACACTCTATATAATTGTCGCGAAACATAGCTCTGATGATTTTTATAGCCTATGCATAAGTACTTAAAAGCAACAACTAATACAAAAACAATAATTAAAGCTATCGCCTTCTTTGTTTCCCCGTTATAAAATAAATTAGGGATAAATAACAATATTATGGATGATATAATTTCGCAAATAAAGCCATTTTTTCCTATAGAATACAATAAGCTGATCAGTTTTATTAGTACATTATCCTTATCTTTATGTTTATCAATAAAATTCCACAACATCTTTAGTTCTTCCTTTCGATTTATTGTAGCATTATTAACAACTAAAGTCAAACATTTACCATCTCCATTATCTTTATTATATCATTGCACTAAAAACTTGTTTATCTTAAAATTATTAAAATTTAATACACTCAACAACTTTTGTTCATTAATAGTAAACAAACTATTATTATCTTCGAAAATTAAAAAGACGTTATTTTTGGTAATGTCTTTTAATCTTTTTAATGAACTATTCAAGTCTTTTTTGTCATCGTAAATCACTTTATTAAAGTATTTATATAAATCGAGTTCTTTTAATAAATATTCGGCACGGCTTTTATCTGCACTTGTCCAAAGATAGCAATTTTCTTTATCTTGATTTTGCAATATCTTTAATATTTCTTCGTTAACAACCACTCTATATTTAAGCCACTTTTGAGTAAAATAGTTTTGTTTATCGGCTATCAATTTCTTGCTAAGCGTTTCGCCTAAGCTCTCTCGTGTTAATCGATTATTCGTTTCAATCCGTCTTTGTCCGTTTTGTTCTAAAGCAAAATTGTAGGCATCATTATTTAGATTTTTAGTTAAAACTAAAGTATCGTCTAAATCTACAACGTAAACCAACTACAGCACCTCAATTTCTTTTTGCGATACAACCTTTTCACTTTGCATAACGTAGTCTTTATTTAAACCAAACTTTGAGTTGTTTGCGTCCGTTTCTCTATACATAACAAGTCGCTTTTTCCCGTATTCTTTAGCCTTTTCAAAAGCGTGACGAGAACCACTATCGCCTTCGCCCTTACAATAACTTGCAATTAAAACAACTGCTTTAGAGTAAAGCGCTTGCAATCTATCCCTTTCTATAAACCTTTTAACACTTTCGTATTTGTTTTTCGGCTTGCTTACGTATTCGCTTATAATAAGCCCACCGTTTTTAATAATTTCATTTGTTAATTCTATATTTTCTTTAGGATAAATATTATCTATGGTTGACGGAAGAAAGGCAATGGTTTTTGCATTGTTTTTAATACTTTCGTTATGTGCAACCGTATCGCAACCTTTTGCAAGCCCACTTACTATATTAAAACCTTTTTCAACTAAACTTTTAACAACTTTTTGCTCTCTTTCTATTATTTCATTTGTTGGCGTTAAAACGCCTATAACGGCAATGTTTTTATCTAAGTTATTAAGTAACGTTATATCGCCTTTATAGGCAAAGAAAAAGGGCTTTTCACTATTTTTAAGTTTAACATTTGTGTTATGGAAGTTTTCATCAAGCACGCTTATAACGTTTATACCTTTTTCTTTAAGTTCTTGCTCTACGGCTTGTAAATCGCAAGGAAAAGCATTTATAGCATCTTCACTATAAAAAAATTTCCAAAATTGAGCGTTAGTTTTTATAACGCCCATTTTTATTAAATTGTAAAGTTTTAAAGAAATATTTGAGTTCATAATCTTTACCTTGTCTTTGCCGTTACGTATAGTATAACACTTTTTGCTCCTAAATCAAATAGATATTGAATACAATCTTCAATAATGTTAACACCTTCCGTGTAAATATCGTCAACTAAAACAATGTTTTTCCCTTTTATTTTACTTAAATCAACCTTGCAAGTGTCTTTTGTGATACCTTTATATGGATTATCGCCCGTGTTGTTTTCAAGCCTCCAATTATGCGTAGTTTTAGTGTCTTTTACTCTTGTAATAGCATCCGCGCCGTTAACAAAACCCAACTTATTAGCGCAACTTAAAATTGCCTTTTTGAACATTAATTGGCTTTGTTTATACTTGCTTTCCCTTTTAGAACGAGGCATAACGCAAACTGTAAAATTTCTAAAATAGCCTTTATCAAAAATACTTTCCATATCTTTAACAAACCTTTCGGAAACTTGAACAAAATCTTCAACTAAGCCTAACTCATTATATTGATTTGTCATATTTTTAAGGTGATTGATAAAGTCGGGGTTGCCTTGTTTTTGATAACCAACATAATCGCAATTATAAAACGCCAAAACTTTCTGCTCTAAATATTTATTTTCACCGATATAAAATTTTTTCATATTGATTCTCCTTGAATATGGTTTTACTTTGGTTATATCATGCAAAAATCTCATAATCAAGGTTTACTGACACTCTAAAAACTTTAAAAACAGCAAAACAGCAAGGAAAATCCTTACTGTTTTAAGTATCTAAAATTATTTTTTCAGTCTAAAAACAAAGGCGAACCCGTCTCCTAAAGGAAACGGGTTCGTCTTTACTTTGTTTGGTGACCCCTACGGGATTCGAACCCATGATACCGCCGTGAAAGGGCGATGTCTTAACCGCTTGACCAAGGGGCCTTATTTTGTTCGTAGCGGGTGTTTTGGTAGCGGCGGTCAGATTCGAACCAACGACCTGCCGGGTATGAACCGGCCGCTCTAACCAACTAAGCTACGCCGCCATATGAACTGCTCATTTGCTTATGTGCCTTAGTATTATATATAAAAATTTTAATATTGTCAAACATATTCTACTATTTTTTTAAAAAATTTTTTCCATATTATATTAGCAAGTATTTTGTACCTATAAAATCACGTTCCGCACATTAGTTTTTTAGTTAAAGTAAGCGTTTTTACTTTTTATTTTATACTTTTTTTAACGTGAAAACTTATCAATTTTTTATAACACAATTGTTTAGTAAAAAACACTCACGCTTTTATTTAGTCAAAACGTATCGTTTTAAAAATTGTAAAAGCGTTAGTTAATTCTAACGCTTTTGAAAATTTTAACGTTTACCTTTTTTAATGCCGTCAGTAATATCAACAAAAAGCCATACTAAAAATATAACGTAAAATAAATATCCTATACACTCTAATACCATTAAAAGTCCTTTTCCAAGAGATTTCCAAACGTTCCTTTTCTTTGTGCCACTTACTTTAACTTCTCTTTTCTCGCCTAAGTTATATAACGATATTGCTTTTTCTGTAATTAAAGCCTCGTTACATTTTGAACAAATATTCGCTTCCTTTTCACTTTCAATGAATATTTCTTCACCGCAATTAGGACATTTAGCATTTACTTTAGCCATTTTAGTTCCTCCAAGCCTTCTATAAAAAATTATATCATTTTTTTGTTTTTATTGCAATAAAATAAAAAACCTTTTACTTGTAATACTAATAAACTTATAAACCTACAATATTAAAATGCGTATTGAACATTTTTCAATCGACTATCTTTTTAAAGCCAAGTTGATATTTTGCTTTTTTTCTTTATTATTACGCTACCTATTCCACATATGATAACAGATATTGCGCTTAAAATTGCTAAGAATAAATAGTAGTTCGACCAACCGAAAGCATCCATAACGAGTCCTGACACAATAGCTATAACGCCAGCGCCAAACGATGCTGACGAGTTTACTATAAGCGAAGAAGTTCCCGTATTTATATAGTTTTTAAATTTCATTAACGTATAAGAAGAAACTCCCGCAGCAAACGCCTCGATTATAATTTTTAAAGCCAAACTTATAATTATTGCGTAAAGTAAGTTCAAACCGTAAGTAAATACCATTAAGACAAGTAACGTCGTTAATATTACGCCTATTAAAGTCGATTTTGAAAAAATATTACCACTTTTGTCAAAAGACTTAAACATAACTATTCTTGATGGAACGGAAGCCAAAGGCATCATTAAAGTTATAAAAATAGAAAGAGTAGTTGGGAATAAATGTACTTCTTTTAAATAAGAAGGAATCCAGTTGCCTATACCATAGTACAAGCAGTTTACCAAAAAAGAAAGTACTACGATATATATCATAATAGGAACTAAATTAACTTTTTCGCCTTTAGGAATAACGTAATCGTGACTATGGTCTTTAACAAACTTGTCAAAGTCAAGTTCATCGTGACGGCTATGTATTTTTTCAATTTTATTTTCTTGAAAGAGCAAAAATAACGTAGACGCTAAATATAAAACTCCTATCACAACGAAAGTGGCTTTCCAAGATAAAAATTCAATACAAATTGAAGATATAAAATACGAAAAAGCCGTTCCAACAACCGAACCTGTAACTAAAATTTTGCTACAATAAGATAACGTGTCGTTTGGTAGGTTTTTGCCTAAAATATAGGTAATACCGCCCCAGCCACCACATTGAAATATTCCGTTTAAACCTAAAATTATCCAAACTTGCCAAAGTTCGTTCGTAATGCCTATTAAAGAAAAAGAAACCGATGAAAGTATTGCCGTTACTACTAAAAACTTTTTAATATCTATTTTAGAAATTATAAGACCTAAACCTACTTGTGCTATAGCATAAACGAAATAATAAATAGTAAGACCAAGAGATACTAACGCTTTTGACGTATTAAAAAAAGACACAATTTCAACAAGTTGTGAAGTGTACGCTAATTTTAATGCCATAGTCAACGTATAAAACAAATAGCACGCTATTAAAATAATTTTGTAATGATGCCCATACTTATATTTTTCAAATGTCGACATAATATTCCCTCAAATTACAAACATTATACTCTTTTAAAATTTTTAAGTCAATCAAAAATTAACACTAAAATTTTAGCACAATTTTATCATAAACGTTTTATGCCATCTTTTTTACTTTATTACTTAAACGATTGTAATGAAAAATTTTACAAATACGGGTTTAAATGGCTTAATTAAATCATTTAGCCATAAAGTCAGTTGTCGTGATTTTAAGTTTGTAAACTTTTAGTTTTGATAATTATTTTTATCATAATTTTTACAACAACATAAAAAAATTGTTGCCGCAATTAATAAAATATTACTCTTCGTTTTGACTACAATAATAATTGTATTCTTTTATTGAAGAACAAACAAAGTCTATCCCTAACCCCCAAATTCCAACGTAAATGTAGCCGTTTGCCATTTTAGACATAACTATTTCATAATTTCTTTTTTTGGAAAAGTACATATCAACGAAAATATTTTTACAATCAACAAACACCAATTCGGCAAATTGTTTATTAGAATTTTTGTTGCAAACATTAAAATAAAATGAAATGTTTGTTTGCCCATCGCCAAATGTTGATAGCATCTCTGCCTTTACTTTTAAAACTTTCGGCTGAAAATCTCCAAACGCTTCGTTCCATCCTTCAATCAATTCAGCGTAATTATTATCTTTTCGTTTAGGCTGTTTTGAACGCTCTCCAAAGGCAATAATCATATTGCCGTCCTCATCTATTTCAAAAGATGGGCAATTCGATAATTCCATTTCGCTGCCATGTAAAATGTCCTCTAAAGGATTATACGGTACGTAAATATCTATGTCGCGCTTATTTTCATCTTTTAACGAGAAGCTGGTCATATCAGCGCCACCGTCTAACATTTTCAAACGCTCTTTTAAACTATAATCCCAATCTGTACGTGTTTCTGGATATTTTAAAACCGAATATTCTTTTGTTTGTGAAGCGTTTGCCGAAATTTTTATGAACCCATCGATAGTTTCATATTTCTTTCCTTTTTCACTAATTAGTTTAGCCTCACAAAAAATATCTAAAACGTCTTTCGCATCAATCTCGTAAAGGTCACAATTTTCAAGAACGATTGAAAGTGTTTTATAATTACTTAAGAATTTTTTGTTAACTAGTATTTTTTTCATAAATCTCCCTTCTTTTAAATCTTTAAAATAAAACTATAGATGTCGTCTTTTATTTCCTAAAAGGCAATGATCCTATATAATCGTATTCGTTTATGTTTGGATCGAAATAATATTCATAATATTTATTGGTTAAATCAAGCATTTCATCTTCATCAATAAAGGTATAATTTATGTTTGGCAAAAGCAAGCAATTGGCAATTAACGCTATCTTAAACACTTCTTCTTTCTCATTTGCTATGCAAACGCGATAAAAAACGTTGCTTTGATTACAAAAAGCAAAATTAACGTAAACTATAGTTTTGTTTTTATTATAAAAAGGCGGAACTTTTGATTTGTTTACGTTTTCTAGTAAATGATTTTGATATTTTAATCCTGCAATCATTTCATTACATTCTGCTTCTTTTTTATCTTCCCACTCATCAAACGAATGTCCGTCAAAATCCCACGCTAAAGATTCATAAATTTTCCATTTTTTACTATAAGGTCTGAATTTGTTAGAATTTAATGCCCAGCAAACAAGAATTGTCCATGCCCTATAATAATCTTTAGAAACTTCGCCCCTTAAAAACCTTGAAATTCCTTCCATAAACGCGTTGTAATTATAATAGTCGCCTTCTTCAACGTCAACGCTAACAATTTTATCTAACTCATCGTAAGAAAGTTCACCGTTGATACCCTTTTTAACTAAACTTGCAGGAACTAAATTTGCTTTTCTTATAACGAGTTTTTCTTTTTTAGCATTAATTTCAAATTCTACAAAACCTTCGTATAGCGAATACTTGGTTAATAATTTGTTTTCTAAAATATTAAAAGTGTCGCGACTAATTTCATGCATTTTATACGTATTGCCTTGGCTATCAACGCCCCTTAACATTGATTTATCAACAACGTCTTCGTATGCCATTTCCGTGATGGGGTTAAAGGCTATTAAATCATAACTTGTTGTACCTTTTCTACCCTTTTCAGTTACAAAAATATCCCAATCTTTTGCTATAAAACCCATAATATCCTCCTTTTAGTAAACATCAATTAAAGTGAACCTTACTAAATCTTTACCATTTCTCCGTTCACTTTTAAAAATCTAATGGCTTTTAGAGTGTTTATCGTTATCATACCCTTAGAAGAGTAACCGTCCCAATCGTCAAAAAATGATTTTATAAACTCGGAAAGCTTAGTCTTTTCTTCGATTTGTAAATCAAAATTGTATTCTACAAGCGCAAAAGAATCTCCTATTATTCTTTCGTTATAAACTTCTTTAAAATATAGATCTACACCTTTTTTTTCTTGCCTCTTTCGTAGCTTTTTTACAAAAAACTTCAAACTCGTCTAAAGATACGTCATGATAATCCGACACAATGTTACCTTCATATACAAAACTAATTATACAATACTTATTCACAAAAATTCATTACTCATTAAATAAAATTTCTTTATATCCTTTTGATTTTAAGCCTTGTAAAATAATATCAAAAATTTCTCTACTTATGTAGGTGGAGTAAATTTCTGCACCCTCATCATCATAGCCATCTGTAACCATATCAGAAACACTTTTATAAAGAAGGAAAATTTTATTTACCGCATCAATACTTAATTGGTCTACTAAATCTTCTTCTTTATTTTGAATTTCACTTTCTGTATAAAACATTTCCCAGTTTTTTGCTAAAAATTTCATATAAATCCCCCTAAAACTTTTACTTATTTAAAATTTATGTTTATTATACACGCCTTAATATGACAACCTTAGTCATATTTAAAAATTTTTTTTAAGATTTTTTAACGCTTTTTGTGAAAAATTATAAAAAAATATTTATATTAAAGCATTTACGAGATTTAACCCTTAGTAACTAATCACGGCTTAGCCACAATATTAAAAGCGTTAGAAACTTTCTAACGCTTTTTGTGGTTTATAACGTTCTCAAACACTTTTCTCTTAAAAAAATCTTTATAGAGTTCGTATCCGAATCTTCATAATACTTTACTAAAAGTTTCTTAAATTCGGGCACGATATTTTCTGGAACAACCATTAACCCCCCTGCTTTTGATATTAAATAATGGTTTGCAAAAATAATCGCCGTTCTCTTATTGCCATCGTTAAATATTTGCGTTTTCATAACGTATAAAGCAAGTTCAATAGCAACATCTATTGCATCTATTCCACTTTTGATAATGCCGTCTATTTCTTCTATTACAACCTGTTCAATCGGCAAGGGTGGAATATAATTTGAGCCACCTATTTTTACAGGCACGCCCCTTATTCTTCCACCTTCTTGATAAAATCCTTCATTTACAAGTTTTGCAATGTATTGACAAACGTAATAACTTGTAGGCGTTTGAACAACGTCTTTATCAAGCACGAATTCCCAAGCGTGTTTAAGGTTTAATATCTTTTGAACGTCTTCTGCACTAACGTTGTTCACTTTGCCGTTTTCTATAATAAGTTCAGTGTCGGGAAATGTGGTTGCAACGCCTTCTAAAACTGCTTGGTCGTAAATTATAGACTTCATGTTTGCTCTTACAAAGTCCATATTTAAAACGACGTTTGAAGATAATTCTTCTTGACTATATCCTAACTTTGCTAACTCTTTTTCTATGGAGCGAATATTCTTCTTTAACTCTTTTGCTTCCTTAACGCCTTTTAATAAAACTTGATAAAGTTCATCAGAATACGGCCCAACGTAAGTAGAACTAACCTTACCGACAATTCTCTTTCTTATATAAAGGTATTTCTTTTGCGAAACTTCTTTTATTTCAACCGAGCCATTATACGGAATTAAATTTAATCTCGCTTGATATTCGGCTTTTGAACGCAACAAGTCTTGTATTAACTCAAAATTATTTTTCATAAAAACTCCTTTTAGGGAACATTTGCAATTTGATTGTATCATTTTGTTCCCTAAATGTCAATATATTATGACAACTTCATACAAGTTTTAGAAAAAACTTTAGCACGGGTGGTGAACCAGCAGAGCCACAATATTAAAAGGCGAGAATTTTCTCGCCTTTTAATTTGTTAAAAATTAGATACTAATTGCATTTGCTCCAAATAGTTGTCTTTTCCACAACTTTCTGGAGCAAATCCCACTTTCGAAACTTAAAAATTTTTTATTTTTTGAAAGCGCTATGAGATGTGGGTTTCCCATATGCTTAAGAGTAAAAGTGTGAAGTGTGGCACTTTTCTTTACCTGCTTCGATTTTACCCCGTTTTGTGGCAGATTTTACAAAGCTAAGTCTTAGATGTTTTTTACATTTTGAGATACCAGATTGCTTTTGTAAACATGTTTATTCATTAGTTTTTTCTTCTTGCTCTTTCCATTCTAAATAGCAAGCAGTTCTTACTAATAATTTAATTTCATCATAAGACATCTGATATGCATTAATAATTACCCAATTTTTTGCAAATTCTTTTG
>JAZONZ010000110.1:0-5742 GCA_045654765.1 Christensenellaceae bacterium | reverse complement strand
TTAACGTGTTTTAAAGAATACTTGCAAAAAAGGCTATCTACAAGCAAAAAAGTTATACAAGTAGTTGAAGATGACGGTAGTTTACCAAAACTTGTAAAGCCTTATAGAACAAGTTATCCAAATGCCTGGGTAAATATCGTTTACGGCTGTAACAATTTTTGCACTTATTGTATAGTTCCATACGTTAGGGGAAGAGAGAGAAGTAGGCCACCTAAGGAAATTTTAGAAGAAGTTAAAAGTTTAGTTGACGATGGCTATAAAGAGATAACTTTACTTGGTCAAAACGTTGATAGTTATGGTAAAAACTTTGAAGACGGCTATGATTTTGCCTCACTTTTAAGTGATATTAGCAAAATTGATGGTAAATTTAGATTAAGGTTTATGTCAAACCATCCAAAAGATATAACTGAAAAAGTTGTAAAAGTAATAAGTGAAAGTGATAAAATTTGCAATTACATACATTTGCCGTTGCAGTCTGGCTCTTCAAAAATATTAAAGGCAATGAATCGCCATTACACTTTTGAAAGTTATTTAGAAAAGGTTAACATGATACGCAGTTACCTTCCAAATTGTTCCATTTCAACTGACATTATGGTTGGTTTTCCAAATGAAAGCGAAGAGGATTTTTTAGATACTATGAAAATGGTTGAAACGGTAAAATTTGACGGTGCTTTTACTTTTGTTTATTCAAGAAGAAAGGGAACGAAAGCCGATTTAATGGAAAATCAAATTGATGAAGAAACAAAAAAACAGCGTATTATGAAACTCGTTGATAAAGTCAACGAAATAAATAGGCAAAAATCTTTAACGTACGTAAACAAAGTTGTTGAAGTTTTATGTGAAGATTATGATAGTAAAAAAGACTTGTATTTAGGCCGTGACGAAAGTAATCGTATGATATATTTTAAAAGCGAAAATAGTTTAATAGGCAAGTTTGTAAACGTAAAAATAACTGAAACAGGAGGGATTTCACTTTACGGTGAATTAGAATAAATATGCCAATATCACCAATGATGTCGCATTATAGACAAGTTAAAAAACAATATAATGATTGCATAATTTTTTACAGGTTAGGCGATTTTTATGAAATGTTTGAAGAAGATGCTATAAAAGTTTCAAAGTTATTAGATTTAACGTTAACGGGTAAAGATTGTGGCTTGCCTGAAAGAGCGCCTATGTGTGGAGTTCCGTATCACGCAGCCGACCAATATATTGCAAAATTAGTAGAATTTGGCGAAAAAGTTGCAATATGTGAGCAATTACAAGATGCTAAAGAAGTTAAAAAAGGTTTAGTTGAAAGGGACGTTATTAGAATTGTTTCAAGCGGAACGATTACTGAAAATAGTCTTTTAGATGAAAAAACGAATAACTATTTAGTATGCGTTTATAATGATAAAAAAGGAATTGCAGTTTCGTGGACTGATATTACAACGGGCGATTTATATGCAAGGTTTATAAATGGCGAAACAAACTATGATGCGCTATGCGATTTACTCGTTCGTATAAATGCAAAAGAAATAATATGTCCGCAAAATTTTTACGCAACGGCAAACAATTTTCCTATAATAGTTCATAAAGTTTTACCTAAATTTAATGCGTATAAAGAATACGCTTTTAATTTTCCACACTGTGAAAGGGTGTTAAAAGAGCATTTTAACGTATTATCTTTACAATGTTTTGGCATTGAAGAAAATAAGTCGTTGATAACATCAACGGGCGCTTTAATAGAATATTTAAGTGAAACGCAAAAACACGCTTTAATAAACATTACAAAAATCACTATTGAAGAAGACGGCGAATTTATGGGTATTGACGCCATCGCTTTAAGGAATTTAGAAATAGTTAAAACTTTAAGAGACGGCAAGAGATACGGTTCGTTAATATGGCTTATTGATAACACTTTAACTGCTATGGGTTCAAGAAACTTATATAGTATGTTAACTAAGCCGTTGCAAAACGTTGATAAAATAAATTATAGGCTTGACGGCGTTGAAGAATTATATAAAAACACCTTAATGCGTAACGGCATAATCAATTTACTTGATGGTGTAAAAGATACTGAAAGGTTAGCGGGTAAGGTTTCCAACAATATAATTGACGCTAAAGACGTTGTTTCTCTTGCTAATTCATTAAGTGTAATTCCATCAATAAAATTTACTTTGTCTGGTTGTGTTTCGAATATTCTAAAAGATATTTCAAGTTGCTTTACTGATTTTTCTTCTATTACTGATTTAATTAAAAGTGCTATTAAAGAAGACGCATCGACTTCAATGAAAGAAGGTAATTTTATTCGAGACGGCTTTGATAAAGAACTTGATAGATTACGTCAATTAAAGTCAAACTCGAAAGCGTTGTTAACTCAATTAGAAAATAGGGAAAGGGAAGCAACGGGCATTAAAAACTTAAAAATTGCTTACAATAAAGTATTTGGTTATTACATTGAAGTTACAAACTCGTTTAAAGATAAAGTTCCGTATAATTATATAAGAAAACAAACGCTTGTAAATGCTGAAAGATATATTACCGAAGAATTAAAACTTTTAGAAGAAGAAATTTTATCTAGTACTGAAAAGGCTATTAAAATTGAATTTGATATCTTTAATAAAATTAAAGGTTTATTAAAAGAAAATATTTCAAATATACTTAGGTCGTCAAAATCGTTCGCTATGCTTGACGTTCTTATATCGTTAGCAATAGTGGCAAAGAAATACGGCTACGTAAGACCTAAAATCGTTGATAGAGACAGTCAACTTAAAATCGTTGGCGGTAGGCATCCGGTTGTTGAAAACCTAATAAACGAACAATTTATATGTAATGACGCTTTACTTGATTGTGGCGATAATAGAATGCTTATAGTTACAGGTCCAAATATGGCTGGTAAATCGACTTATATGCGTCAAATCGCCATTATAACGCTACTTGCGCATATAGGCTCGTTCGTTCCTTGTAAAGAGGCCGAAGTGCCTATTACCGATAGAATTTTTACCCGTGTAGGTGCAAGTGATAGTTTAATTAGTGAACAATCAACTTTTATGGTTGAAATGAGTGAAGTTGCTAATATTTTAAATAAGGCAACAGAAAATAGTTTACTTATTTTAGACGAGGTTGGTAGAGGAACTTCAACTTTTGACGGTTTATCTATCGCTTGGGCTGTCGTTGAATATATTGCAAAAAACATAAGAGCAAAAACGCTTTTTGCTACGCATTATCACGAACTTTCAGAACTTGAAGGCAAAATCGAAGGCGTTAAAAATTATAAAGTTACCGTTAAAGAATATAATGGGAAAGTTGTATTTTTAAGAAAAATTACTGAAGGTAACGCAAACAAGAGTTTCGGTATAGAAGTAGCGTCACTTGCTGGTGTTCCTAAAGAAGTTACGTTAAGAGCAAAAACAATTTTAAAGCAATTAGAAAATAAAGATTTATCAACGAATTATGGTAGTGCTCAAATAGAGGAAGAAGAAATTAATGAACTATCTAAAGTTGAGCAAACTCTATTAGATATAGACGTTGATAATCTTTCGCCAAAGCAAGCCCTTGAATTGTTATATCAATTAAAAAATCTTATTGAATAAAGGTTAATTATGTCAAAAATAAACGTTCTTGATAAAAAAATATATAATCAAATTTCCGCTGGTGAAGTCGTTGAAAGACCATTTTCAGTATGTAAAGAACTTATTGAAAACTCTATTGATGCCGGGGCTACTGAAATTAGCGTAAGTATCGTTGACGGCGGTAAAAGTTATATCGAAGTTACTGATAACGGCGGTGGTATGGATAAAGACGATTTATCTCTTGCTATCTTGCCTCACGCAACGTCTAAAATTTCTAAGGCAAGTGATTTAGGCTATATTAAAACCTTAGGTTTTAGAGGCGAGGCGTTGGCGTCAATTAGTGCCGTTAGTAAACTTAAAATATCTTCAATATTAAATGGGAATAAAATAGGTTATTCTATAGAAGTTAACGGCGGTGACGTTGAAGAAATTATTGAAAGCCCTATACAAAAAGGAACTTCAGTAATAGTTAAAGACTTGTTTTTTAATACTCCTGCAAGACAAAAGTTTTTAAAATCAAATAAGCAAGAAGAAAATGAGGTTGTTGATTTAATTTCAAGATTAGCCCTTGCAAATCCTAATATTTCTTTTAAGTGTTATATTGATAATAATTTAACGTTACAAACGTTTGGCGATGGTAAAGAAGAAACGTTAATTTCAGTTTATGGTGATGAGTTTTTTGTAAATAGTTTTAATATTTCTAATTACAAAAACGGAATTAGTATAAGCGGTTATATTTCAAAACACAATTTTACTAAACCTAATAGAACGTATCAAACGGTAATTTTAAATGGAAGATATATTATAAATCAAACAATTCAATCGGCAATACATAACGCTTATCAGCCGTATTTAATGAAAAGAAGATATCCTTTTTACGTTATATATATTGATATGCCTACCGAGATTGTTGACGTTAACGTAACCCCAACTAAAAATGACGTTCGTTTTCTTGATAATTCAGTTATTTACGGAACAATTTATTCAACAATTTCAAAAGTGTTAGACGGTACTGATAAGGCGTTTGATATCGTTAAAAACGATATATCTACTATAGAAGATAGTGATTATCAAGAAGAAAAAAGTAAAGACGATATTAAAATAGTAACGTCAACGGGCGAGGTTACAAAAATTGTAAAATATAAAAAAGACGATTTTACTTATTTTGATAATAACGATAAAGTTAGTGAAGATTCTATTTTATTCGGTATTTGTCCGCAAGACGATACGCCACCACCACCGTTTACAAGTAGTGTAGATATTTTTGAAGAAAATAAAAGATATATTAAAGAGTTAGAAGAAAAGAAATTAAAAGAGCAAGAACAATTAGCGTTTGAACAAGAAAATTTAAAATTAAACTACGTAGGGCAAGTTTTGAATACGTATTTAATTTTTGAAAGGGGTAGTGACGTTTATTTTGTAGACCAACACGCAGCGCACGAAAGATTGTTGTTTGATAAATTAACTAATCAAATAAAAATAGGCGAACTTGCTTTGCAACCTTTGCTTGTTCCGTATGAATTAAAGTTAAACGCTATCGAGTACGGCTATTTGCTTTCAAAAATAACTTATTTACGAAATTTAGGCTTTATTATTGAAGAAGGTTACAACAATAACTTTATCGTTACGAGTTTACCTTTTGAACTAATAGATATTTCATTAGATAATTTCTTTAAAGACGTATTGCAAGACAATTCATTAAAAATTGAAGAAATACCCGAAATAATTAACGAAATACTTATGCAAAAAGCGTGCAAGTCAGCAATAAAAGCGGGGAAACAATTATCGCAAAGTGAGGTTGATAGTTTAGTAAAACTTTTAAATGGCAATATCAACTTAAAATGCCCACACGGTAGACCTATTGCGGTAAGAATTACAAAATATGAAATGGATAAATGGTTTAAGCGAATTGTATGAGTAAAATAATTATTATATGCGGTCCTACCGCCTCAGGAAAAAGTTCCTTAGCCTTTGAACTTGCAAAAAAATTAAATACTGAAATTATATCGGCAGACTCGTTATGCGTTTATAAAGGTCTTGATATAGGCACGGCAAAGCCTACAATTGAAGAAAGAAGTGTAGTCAAACACCACTTAATTGACGTTGTTGATGCAAAGTCAACTTTTAGTGTTAGCGATTATGAAAACTTGGCTTTACCTATCATAAATAAACTATTAAATGAAGGTAA
>JAZONZ010000109.1:0-7256 GCA_045654765.1 Christensenellaceae bacterium | reverse complement strand
AAAGCAAAAACAATAATATTATTACGGTGTTTTAACTTAAAAAAACGTCTAAAAATTTGTTACGCACACTAAACGTAATAATTGCGTTTTTTTATAATATAAATTAAATAAATTAACGTAAATTAGAACGTAATTTTTATTTTTTATTTCATTTTACACGAATTTATATCGTTTTTTTATTTAATTTTTTGTTGAAAAACTACAAATATTGTTTTTTATAATTTATCTTTGTCAAATTATTGATAAAAATTTTACAAATCTTCAAAATCTTAGATTTTATCGCAAATTTTGAGCCTTTTAAAAACTTGTAAAATTGTTTTTATTGTTTCACGTGGAACAACCCCAATTAAAAATGAATATATCAATGTTTCACGTGAAACACAAATTTTAAACCTAATTTATTAACTATAAAATTATTGTTTTTCAGTCTTTTAAAATTGTTAATGCGTTTTTTGCGTATCAAAAAAGATGTAATGATTTTCATTACACCTTTTACTTTTTTATATTATGCGTTAAAGACAATTAGTTTTGGTTGTTATGGTGCTAAAAGTGGCGCTACTATAATTTTAGATATAAACGTTACAATTACGTTAGTGGCAGTATTTACAGCCTCGCCATCGCTATTTGTAGTCATTAACACGTTGTTAAACGAAGGTATTAAAACACTTAACGTAAACACAACAATAAATACTAAGGTTAAACCTTTTAGCAAGGCAAAAACAACCCCTAAAAATCTATCAACGCCCTTAACTGCTTTGTTTTCGGTAATTTTTTCAAAAATCTTTTTAAGTATTTTAAATACAATTAGCGATATAATAAGAATCAATATAAATATTATCGCCGTTAAAACAATATCAGCAACTATTGAAACAACGTTAGAAAGCCCTGTTTGGCTTAATGCAATTATAATAGGGTGCGCTATTTTAGGAACGCCACTACCCTCAAGTATAACAGATGCGTTATCAGGAGTTATAGCGCCTATTTCGCTAATTCCCGGTATTAAATTTGCAATTGTGTACGCTAAGTCAACGAGAATAGGTATATAGTTTTTAACAAAGCCTTTAACTACTGGCGTTAAATAATACGCTAATAAAATTCCCGCAAAAAGACCAAGAATTGATAATATTTGTTTTATAAAACCTTTAATTAGCCCGTAAATAGCAAACGCTATTAGAACGCCAAAAACTATTACGTCTATTAAAGCAATATTCGTGCTACCAGCCAAAATAGTAAATATGGTTGCACTGTTTAATAAAGTATTCATTTATTCTCCTTAATGATATATTTACCATTTTATTTAATAACAATACACAAAATATACTGTATGATTATTATATCATTGACCTTTTTAAAAGTCAATTCAAAACAAAAAACAAGTTGTTATAAAAAACTATATGCTTGACAACAATTTATATATGAGTGAATTATATTTTAGTACAAATAGTGACGTTGATATAAAAGGTATATCTAATTGTTTAAAAGAATTTATAAGTAAAGAAAAATTTGTAATTGTTTGTATAGGAACAGACCTTGCGATAGGCGATAGTTTAGGACCTATTACAGGCTCGCTTTTATCAACGCTAAATAAAGTTATCGTTTATGGAAATTTAGATTATCCTATTACGGCAAAAGAAACCGATACTATAGCAAAAACTATAAAACAACTCCACCCAGATAGTAAGATATTAGTTATAGACGCCGCTGTTGGAAACAAAGAAGATATAGGTATGCTAAAAGTGGCAAATAAAGGCATTAAACCCGGTCTTGGTGTAAATAAAAACCTTAGCGCTATAGGTGATTATTCTATAATAGGTATTGTGAGTGAAAAAAATATGGCTTTTGAAAATATTATAAGCAATACAAGATTAAATATGGTTATTAAAATGTCTACTGCAATAAAAAACGCCATAAAAGATTTCTTGCTTTAAATTATTATATCTTAAAAAATTTTTATATTCAAGGTTATATGACAATAAAAAAATGGTTGATAAATTTATTATAATATGCTATAATACTTCTTAATCAAAAATCTTTTATTTTAATTACAATAAAACAAGAGGTAATAATTATGGCTTACAATAAAATTTTAACAATTCAAGATATTTCTTGTGTAGGACAATGCTCGTTAACGGTAGCGCTACCTATTTTATCAGCGTGCGGAATAGAAACAGCAATACTTCCGTCAGCAGTATTATCAACTCACACGGCAGGTTTTAGTGGTTACACTTTTACCGATTTAACTGATGATATGCCTAAAATCAAAAACCACTGGGTTAAAGAAAATATTAAATTTAAAGCAATTTACACGGGTTATTTAGGTAGTGAAAAACAAATTGATTATATAATTGATATAGTAAATTCAACGTTAGAAGATAATGGTTTATTTATCGTAGACCCTGCGATGGCTGATAATGGAAAATTATATCCTGGCTTTGATGAAAATTACGTTAAAGCAATGGTAAAATTATGTAAAAACGCCAACTACATAGTTCCAAACATAACGGAGGCTTGTTTTTTAACGAATATTGAATATAAAGAAACGTACGACAAGGAATATATTTTATCAATTATAAACGCATTAAAATCACTTGGCATAAACAATATTATTTTAACGGGCGTTTCATATAGAGAAGGTAAGACGGGTATAGTTGTTTACGAAAATAACGAATATAGTTATTACGAACACGAAAAATTACCTAACAGTTGCCACGGAACAGGCGATATTTACGCATCAAGTTTCGTTGGTAGTATGGTTAGGGGTAAATCGGCTTTTGAATCGGCTAAAATTGCGGCAAATTACACCGTTGACTGCATTAGAGCAACTAAAGACGAGCCTAACCACTGGTACGGCGCAAAGTTCGAGCCTTTACTTGAAAATTTAATAAATTATTTAAAATAAAAAAACGTTAAAAGGGGTGTGGATATCTAAAATCCACACCCCTTTTTTAATTAAAAACAATTATTCTTCAAAATCATTAAAATAGTCTTTGTTAAAAAACTCTGCTAAAGTTATCTTCGCTCCTTGACAAAAGGCTTTTATTGTAGAAACTTTAGAGCATTTTGTTCTTCCTTTAATTAAATCATATATCGCAGATGGTGATTTGCCACCGCTTAACGTTGCTTCGCATACGTTTATATTTTTTTCTTTACAAATTTCTTCAATTCTTTTAATAATTGCGTCGTTTATATTCATATAACCACCTTTATTAACAATATAACTTATTTAAAGACAAATATAGTAAGTGCGCCAGTATTAAGGTTTATTACTGACGCACTTGATTTTTGTTAGTTATTTATATTTTTTAATTATCGTTTTTTAAACTATTTCCAAGATAAGTTCCAAAACCCGAAGTTTTTTTAGTGGTTTTTATAACTTCAACTTTATCTTGTTTGTTGTTTTTGTTAAATTTTCCTTTGTTAAAACCTTTTTTATCTTCATAAGGTTTTAAATTGTCAGGAATTATAACGATATGTCTGTTTGGTTCTTCGCCTTCAGACTCAGTTTTAACGCCTTCGCACTCGCTTAATGCTGAGTGAATTATACGCCTTTCATATGGGTTCATAGGCTCTAAATTAACCTTTCTACCTAATTTAACGGCTTTATCAGCAAGTCTTAACGCTAATGAAATAAGTGTTGCTTTCCTTTTGTCACGATAATTTTCGCAATCAACCACAACTTTCTTATAATTATCGCTTTTATAGTTACATAAAGCGCTTGTTAACGTTTGAATTGCATCTAACACCTCGCCTCTATATCCTATAACTTTTGATGACGTTGTTGAAATAATATCTATTATAAGTTTATCGCCATCTTCAATAACGTCTAACGTTGCGGTAACGTTTAAAACTTTAAATAAACCTTCTAAAAATTTAATTGCTTTTTCGCTATCTTTTTGTTTAATTTCAATGTCTACCTTGGCTTTTTTACTGCCTAATCCTAAGAAACCACCGTTTATGCCTTCATCAATAACGGTAATGATAGCATCTTCTTTTTTTATATTTAAGGTCTTAAGCCCTTCTTCAATGGCTTGTTCAACCGTTTTTCCAAAAAATTCCATTTTATTCCTCTATAATATCAATCTTTTTTACCTTTTTTAAGGTAAGCATATCTTTTGTCAAACTTTTCTTGATTTTCTTTTTCTATTTGTTTTTGAAATTTGCGTTCAACAAGTTTGTTTATAATAAGCGTTGATACCGTTGAAAATACCGTACTTATTATAAGATATAACGAAAATGATGCAGTGTAAATAAAGGCGAAAATACCAAACATAATAGGCATCATCCACGTCATCATTTTAGTTGTTTGCGCTGCTTGACCGTTAGCGCCATCAACTGATTGCAATTCCATTTGTGCTTTTTGTTCTTTACTCATAAGTAGTTGACTTATAAGCATTGTTGCAATAGATAATACAACTAAAATTAAATAACCATTAGGTTTTTCTTTGTAAGAATTAAGTTCAGATGAACCGGTTAAAATTTTGTAGCATTCTTCATTGTTTAAAGGACTTTCTAACTGTGTTGAAGAACAACCTTTTGAATACGTGAATAACGTAGACCAATTTTCTTCGTTAATAAACGCTTTTTTCCAAGGTAAATCTTCAAGCCAAATATTTTCTACCCATAAAAAACTATATTTTTTATCAAACTCTTTATATTTTTTTGCTGCAAAGTTTTGAGCGGGAACAACTATTTTATTATAAAATTCACTATCTATTTCAGTTTCACTACCTACTAAGTTAGTTGTTGCTTTAAAATGTCTTTCTTCTCTTGGTAAAGTTAAAAATTCTTCTTTAGTTATTTCTAATTCTTCAATAACGCCGTCACTATTAGTAACGTATTTATAATAAACCTTTTCAACTTCTTCATTTTCTATAATACTTTCGTTATAAGAATAAGCCATTTGATTAAACATATCTAACTTACAATATGAAGAATATTGTTGAAATGCCGTTATAACAACGATAAAGAAAATTAAAGTAAATAAAGTAGGTAAACAAGCAGCCATTGTTGAATAACCTTCTTTTTTATATAAAGACATTAACTTTTGAGAATAAAGTTGTTTATTATTAGCGTATTGTTTTTGAAGTTTTTCAAGTTCAGGACGCATTTTTTCCATTTTTAATGCGTTTTTCTTAGTTGCTGTTCTTGAATAAATGTCTAATGGTAATGGTAAAATTTTCAAAAGTAATGAAAATATAATAATACCAATAGCAATTGCTCCACCAAATGAGAAAAACTCTATCAATTTTGAAACTAATAAACTAACTCCTGAAATAGGAACGTTTGGTAAATTTTCACTAAATGTAAAAACGCTATTACTTAATATATTAAAAATATTCATAAACACCCTTTTTAGTTATAAAACCCATTTTATAACTTTTTTACTATCTGGCACAGGGTCAAACCCGCCTTTATTTAAAGAATTACACCTTAAAATACGCCATATTATAAGAAAAAAAGCAATAAAAATATTGCGTTTTTCAATAGCATCCATAGCATATTCCGAGCAAGTAGGTGTAAAAATACAACTTGCATTTAACGTTTTTGAAATATATTTTTTATAAAATTTTAATAATTTTAAAAAAATTTTTTTAATCACTTATAATATTTCCTTTCTTTAATGCAAATTCAATATCTTTACTAAATTTTAAATAAGAATATTCTTCTTCGATTTTTGGAAGAAGAATAATATAGTAATTTTGAGATATTTTATCTTTAAATAAACTAAAAGACGCCCTTAAAAGTCTTTTTATTTTATTTCTTTTAAAGGCTTTACCGTGTTTTTTACTTAAACTTATACCAAATTTTAAGTTATCACTATTTAAATATAATAAAGTTAAAGATTTTGTATATATCCTTTTACCTTTATTAAAAACAAGGTCAAAATCTTTTTGTTTTTTTAATCGAATATCCAATTTCTTACGCTGAAAGTTTATGGCGACCTTTCGCTCTTCTTCTTTTAAGTGCGTTTCTTCCATTTTTTGTTGCCATTCTTTTTCTAAAACCATGAACTTTACTTCTTTGTCTTTTTTTAGGTTGGTACGTTCTTTTCATAATTATTAACTCCCTTTTATGTTTTTATAATTTTTTTGCTATAAGATTATACTTTTTATTTTACTTTTTGTCAACCTTTTAAGCGTTTATTCTTAAAGGAAGAATTAAATATAAATAATCATCTCCCGATAAAGGTTTAATAACGCAAGGGTCAATTTTTGTATTGAAATATAAATTAACAAATTCATCGTCTATAACTTTAATTGCATCACTTAAAAATTTAGAGTTAAATGCAATAGTTAAATCTTTACCTTCTAAGTTAATTAAAATATTTTCGTTTGTTTTTCCTATTTCACTACTTGCTGAAACGGACATATAATTTTCTTTAATTTCAATTTTAACTACTTTTTTCATATCAGTAGACACAACTGACGCTCTATCTATTGCTGATAAAAATTCATTTCTATTTACGTTTACGGTAGTTAAGAAGGAATTTTTTATTATTTCTTTATAATTTATATAATCGCCTTCTAAAAGCCTTGAAATTAAAACTGTGCCGTTTATATCACACATAAGAATATTTTTTTGAATAATGCAGGTAAAAATATCTTCATCATCTTCTAAAAGTCTTACTATTTCGTTTAACGTTCTTTGTGATATTATAATAGAAAAATTTCCCGTTGTTTCGTATATTTTCTTTTTAGTAATAGATAATCTAAACCCGTCTAATGCAACAGACGTAATAGTATCGCCTTCAATTTCAATTAAACAACCTCTAAGTAATGGTCTTGCTTCGTCTTGCGAACAAGCAAATGATGATTTTAATATTAAATTTTTAAAATCTTTTTGTTTTATTGAAAAAGTTTTTTCTTTTATTTCTTTATTTATAATAGGAAATTCTTCAACGTTTAATAATTGAATATATCCTTCTGATGAAGAATAATTTAATTTAATTCTTCCATCTTCTTCTAAAATTTCAATTTCTTCTTCATTTTCTATCTTTTTAACGTATTCGTAAAAGATTTTACCAGGAACTAAAACTTGTCCTTCAGTAAACGTTGAAACTTTAATAGTTTTTTCAATAGAAATTTCACTATCCGTTGCAATTAAAGTAAGTTCATCACCTTTTACTGATAATTTTATACCTTCAAGTATAGGATTAGTTGTTTTTACAGAAACAGCCTTTACAACTTTTGAAACAGCATTAGATAATTCTAAACCATTGACGATAAATTTCATTTTAATTCCCCTTAAATTATTAT
>JAZONZ010000108.1:0-6167 GCA_045654765.1 Christensenellaceae bacterium | reverse complement strand
ATTTAGTTAAAAAAATAAAAGACTTGAACTTACACTTAATAAATTTAAGTAAATTATTTGAATTTAAAAAAATTAAGGCAGTGCATTTTGCACTGCCTTATATTCATTATAAAAATTTTTTTAATCTTTCTTCGTATTGTTCTTCTAACGTTTTTAATTTTTTAGCAAAGGTTATAACTTCTTCGTCTATTTTTTCAGTTACGTCATTTAAGAGTGAACATAGTTCAGTAATTCCCATAACCGTGCCCTTAATCATTATTTCAGCGATATGCGAAACTGAATCATTAAACGCCGTATTCATTTTAATACCCGTTTTCATCATCACTTTTTTCATTGTTCCAAGTTCTTTAGTTTCATAGCCTTTTTCAGCCATATAAGAAGTAACTTCGCTTATTAAATTTTCATAACCTTTATACTCGTAAAGTAGTTCTTTTTTAAAAGAAGCGTCTTCTACACTATCTAATACGTTAGATATCGCTTGTAACGCAACGTGCGCATTTTTATAAACCTCATTTATAAAATCTAAATTATTGTCAAAATTAGTCATAGTATCTCCTTTAAAAAAAGTATGGCTCAAAAAATAAAAATATATGCAATTTGATTGACAAATTTTTAAAAAAAGGCTAATATAGATAAGTACCGCACGAAAAAGGTAACAAAAGAATTAAATTTTAAGTTTAATCACCTTTCATTTGGCGAGATTATTTAGGAGGTACATTTAAGTGTACGCAGTTATTGAAAATGGTAGCAAGCAATACAAAGTAGCAGTTGGCGAAACTGTTAGATTTGAAAAACTTGATGCCGAAGTTGGTGCAACGGTAGAATTTAAAGTTTTACTCGTTTCAACAGATGATGGTATTAAAGTAGGCAAGGATGCAGATGCATTCAAGGTTACAGGCAAAGTTCTTGTGCAAGATAAAGCGAAGAAAATTATCGTCTTCAAATATAAGGCAAAAAAGAACATTAGAAAGAAACATGGTCATAGACAACCATTTACAGCAGTAGAAATTACTGACATTTGTGCTAGATAAGGAGATTAGATATTATGATGTTTTTAATTAAATTATTTGCCCACAAGAAAGGTGTTGGTAGCAGTAGAAATGGTCGTGATAGTGCCGCTAAAAGACTTGGTATTAAACGTGCTGACGGTCAAAAAGTTAAAGCAGGTTCAATATTAGTTAGACAAAGAGGTACTAAATTTTACCCAGGTAATGGTGTTAAAATAGGTAGTGATGACACTTTATTTGCAGTTGTAGATGGTGTTGTTAGATTTGAAAGATTAGGTAAAGACCGTAAACAAGTTTCAGTTTACGAAGCGTAATCGAAAACAAAATAAAAAAGCAGTTCGTTGAACTGCTTTTTTTATACGCTTTTTTAGTAAAAAAAATTGCCTTTTACAAGGCAATTTTTTACTTAAATTATTCAGCAACGGCTGTAGCGCCTGCTTCTTTAAGTTTTTCGATGATTTTATCTGCGTCTTCTTTAGCAACTGCTTCTTTTAATACGCCCATTTTTTCAACAGCGTTCTTTGCTTCAACAAGACCAAGACCTAATAAATCTTTAACTACTTTGATAACAGCAATTTTGTTGCCACCAACTTCTTTAAGAACAACGTTAAATTCAGTCTTTTCTTCAACAGGAGCAGCAGCAGCAACTGCTGGACCAGCAACTGCAACAGGAGCAGCAGCGCTTACGCCAAATTCTTCTTCTATTGCTTTTACTAAACTGTTAAGTTCAATAACAGTCATACCTTTAATTTCTTCAATAATTTTTGCTATATCAGCCATTTTTAATTTCCTCTCTTTAATTTTTTAATTTGTTTTTTGGTGATTATTCACCCATTTTTTCAGCCACCTTATTAAGTGCGACTGCTAATCCGCTAATCATACTTTGTAACGTACCTGCCAAAGTAGCAACAAGAACTTCTTTTGAAGGGATTGCCGCTAACGTTTTAACACCATTAGCATCAACGTACTCGCCATTTACGTAACCACTTTTTGCAGAAATTTTATCTTCAAGTTTCTTTGCGTTTTCAACAACGATTCTTGCTGCCGTAGTTTCATCACAACCAAACGCAAATGCAGTAGTACCATTAAGGTCTGCATCAAAACTTGCAACGCCTAAATCATTAAAAGCACGTCTTACTAAAGTGTTTTTAAGAACTTTATATTGAACGTTAGCATTTCTAAAAGAATTACGAAGTTCAGTATCTTCAAGAACTGTAAGACCTTTGTAGTTAACTAAAATAACTGATTTACTTTCAGCGATTTTTGCTTTGATTTCTTCAACAACTTGCTTTTTTGCCTCAAAATTTGCTGACAAATTCCTATACCTCCTATTAGATTTTTAGCAAAAGAAAACGCTTTTAGCCAAAGTAGACTAAAAGCGCATAAAAATTACACGTATTAAAGTTTACCTCGGCTGGTGTAGAAAATCTACTTAAAAACCTGCTTTCTTCGGCTATTTAATTTTTTTTACTTAATTATTATAAATCAATTAACAAACTTTGTCAATCATTTATTAGATGTTTTTAGTTGAAACTTTAACACCAGGACCCATTGTGCTAGTAATAGCAATACTCTTAATGTATTGACCTTTTGCTGCCGCTGGTTTAGCCTTGATAATTGCTTCAAGTAATGCTTGATAGTTTTCTAAAAGTTTTTCTTTACCGAAACTCTTTTTACCTATTGAGCAGTGAATAACTGCCGTTTTATCAAGTCTATATTCAACTTTACCTGCTTTAACTTCGTTAATAGCCTTAACTACGTCCATAGTAACCGTGCCTGATTTAGGGCTTGGCATAAGACCTTTTGGACCTAATACCTTACCTATTCTACCTACAACACCCATCATATCAGGTGTAGTGATAACTACGTCAAAACCAAACCAGTTTTCTTTTTGTATTTTTGCTACAATATCTTCTGCACCAACAAAATCAGCGCCAGCAGCAAGAGCCGCATCAGCCTTTTCGCCCTTAGCGATAACAAGTACTCTTTGAGTTTTACCAGTACCGTTTGGAAGTACGATAACACCTCTAACTTGTTGATCTGCTTGTTTAGGGTCTACACCAAGTTTTGTGTGAAATTCAATAGTTTCATCAAATTTTGCTTTTGCTGTTGCAAGAACAATGTCCATTGCCTCATCTATTTCGTATTGTTTAGATTTTTCATACGATTTAATACTATCGGCATATTTTTTTCCGTATTTCATTATTTAGAATCCTCCTTGTGGTAATTACGAGGTTAACCTCTCCCACCATTTCCTTTTATTCTTCGACAGTTACACCCATACTGCGTGCAGTACCAGCAATCATACTCATACATGCTTCTAATGAAGCAGCGTTAGTGTCCACCATCTTAATCTTTGCAATTTCTTCTACTTGTGCTTTTGTGAGTTTTGCAACCTTATTTTTGTTAGGTGCAGCACTAGCAGTTTCAATACCACAAGCCTTTTTAATAAGTTCTGGTGCTGGTGGCGTTTTAAGAATAAACGTAAATGAACGGTCTTGATAAATAGTGATAACTACGGGAATTACGTAACCCATTTTATCTTGAGTTTTTGCGTTAAACTCTTTAGTGAAACCAGGCAAGTTAATACCATAAGGTCCAAGTGTTGAACCAACTGGTGGGCCTGGAGTTGCTTTACCGGCTTGTAATTGTAATTTAACAACAGCCGTAACTTTTTTAGCCATAAATAATTTCCTCCATTATGTGGTAATTACAAGATGCTTAATAAATTTACATCTCTCCCACTTATTCTAACGGGACTAACCCGATAGGTTCAATTAAATTTTTTTAAGTTGTACGTAGTCGGCGTCAACGTCAGTTTCAGTACCGAACATTACAATCTTAACTTTTGCTTTTTGTGCCTTATCATTGAGTTCTAATACAGTACCTTCAAAGCCGTCAAGCGGACCAGACACAATGCAAACTTTATCGCCAACGACAAAGTCAATTTCTTGAACAGTGTCTTCTAAGCGAATTTTTCTAACTTCTTCTTCAGTAAGAGGAAGTGCCTTTCCTTGTGGACCAACAAAACCCGTTACACCACGAGTATTTGTAATTAAATACCAAAGTTGGTCAGAATAAACAAGTTTAATAAAAACGTATGCAGGCATTATTTTGCGTTGAACAATTTTCTTTTTACCATTTTTTTCTTCAATAGTTTCTTCCATAGGAATACGAATATCAAGAATTTGGTCTTGAAGATTACTATGTTCAATCATTTTCTTTAAAGTTTCCGAAACAAGTGTTTCATAGCCTGAATAGGTATGTATAACATACCATTTTGCATTTTCAATAGCCATCATTAACCCCCAATAGTATTGAGCAAGTCAAGAAGACTTGAAAGACCCAAGTCTATAAGCGTAATAACGACAACGAAGATACAAACAACGCCTATTACTACACCGGTTTGCTTAACAACTTTCGAAAAAGAAGGCCAAGACACCTTTTTTAATTCAGAAAAAACTTCTTTTAATTTTTTGCCCCACTTTTTAAGAAAAAATTCTTTTTTCTTGCCTGTTTTTTTTGTGGCAACTTCTTTTTTAACTGTTTCTTTTTCTTTCATTTTAATAACCTCTAAGTATTTTTACCGAAAATACAAACGGGGAACACCACTTAATTATTTCGTTTCTTTATGAGCAGTGTGTTTTTTGCAGAAAGGACAATATTTACTTAATTCTAATCTTTCTGTTGTGTTTTTCTTGTTTTTATACACGTCATAATTCCTTTGTTTGCACTCAGTACAAGCAAGAGTAATTTTTACAGTATTTCCTTTAGCCATTTTCAAAATCCATCCTAAAAAATTAACACCCCTTTTGGAGTGCTTATTTATTTTAAACTATAACTACCATATTGTCAACTATTTTAAAGTAAATTTATAAAGTTTTTGCTTTTTTTTAATTATTATTTAAATAATTGACAATATTTTCGTAATTTTCATATTCTTTTGGAAAAGTAATTTTAACGTCTTCTTTTATAATTGTAATATCGCCTTTTAAAGATAAATTTAAACTTCTTACACTATTACCATAAGGCGTTTCTATTCCAAAAGATGAGTCAGTATATATTTTAACACCTTTTAACGACCCGTTTTTATCAATAGAAATATACGCATCAAAATACCTTATTTTTGGAGTAACGTTTAAATCTTTTAATTCGCCGTTATCTTGCAATCGTTTTAACGCCGTTAAAATCGTTTGATTATTAAATGATAATTTAATTCTAATTCCATTACTCATATCAACGTACATTTTTACGTTGTATTTTTTTAGAAAATCCTTTAAAGCAACTTTTTCATCGTTCGTTAAACTGCCTTGTTTGCTTTCTTTATTTAAAAAATCACTAATATCTTGCTTAGTTACGTTATTTTCAGCAAGTAAACTTTGAGCCACTTCATTAAAACTAATTTTGCCGTTTTCTAAATTGATAATATCTTTAACAACTCCCACTTCGTTAGGTTTGTTTACAACCACTTTACCATTGTAATACACGCCGTTATCAATATACGCTTTTCCTAATATTTCGTGATTACCTATTTTTGATAAAATATCACCTTTAGAAGTTAATTTACTATCAATTTCACTATCGCTTTTTATTGTGATTTTATTTGTTGTTTCTTCTTTTTGAAAACCTAAATTTTGAGTTAATTTAAAATTTAAATCAGCCTTATTAGTTTCATCAAAAAATAACGAAGCCGTAAAATTACAACTAACCTTAAAACCTAACGACCACTTATCATCTTCTTTGTCACCAAATAAATTTTCTTTTTTGATGCCTCTACCCATTACGTTTATTTTAGTGTTATTTGCTTCCCTAATATAATTACCTGCAAAAACTTGCTCTAAGGTAGTATACTCCTCTTCGTTAGACTCGCTAACTTCTTCTTTTCTGCCAAGTAAATTATCTAAACCTTCTTTAAGTATAGACGTATCACAAGCAGTTAACGTAGTTAGACAAACGCATAATAAAATTGTAATGAATAACTTGACGATTTTCTTCATAAAATTCCTTTAAATATTATATACGGATATATTATACACTTTTATAATAACACTTGTCAAATATAAAAATAAACCCGCAAATTTGCGGATTTATAATTATTGTAATAATTGTGAAGTAATTACTTCAAAACTATTTATTTTTACTTCTGTTTTTAAAGACAAA
>JAZONZ010000107.1:0-22435 GCA_045654765.1 Christensenellaceae bacterium | reverse complement strand
GTAATTATATAGTAATTTTTCCTATAAGTCAAGTATTTTATAGTAATTTTGCCTATAATTATTTTAAAGGATTAAAAAATGGATATTTGTAAAATAGTTGGTAGCAACTTAAAACAAGCCAGAAAATTCAAAGGTATAACTCAAAAAGAAATAGCAAATGAACTAAATAAGTATCAGTCTGATTATAGTGAATATGAGACGGGCAAAATACAATTAGATTATGAAAAGATTGTATATTTATGCAAAAGGTTTGATATTACTCCTAACGAATTATTTGGTTTTAACGACTAACAATTTAATATAAAATTTTTGCTAATCGCCGTAACTGAATATTGTTATGGCGATTTTTAAAGTACCAAAAAAACAATATATAAAGGCGTAAGTTTTTCAACTCACGCCTTTTTCGTTTTATTATTTATTATTATTTTTTAAAATGCAATTTAATATCGCCGTTCTCTAAATATTCTACGCCTTCATAAGTTTCACTTATGCCTTTTTTATATTCAACGTATTCTTCAATACTATTAAACGTAGGTTTAAAGTTATTTATTATTTCATACGCTTCTTTAGCGTTATCTTTAAGTAAACTATATAATAAACCAACTTGAAATTTTGCAGAGCCTACTACTGCTATATCTTTATCAGTCACTCTAAATTCTTTATCGTGAAGCCTACCCTCAACGCCACCAACGTAAGCGTGGATTGATGGGAATAAGTTTGAAACGTCACCCATATCGGTTGACGAGCCTTCAAATAAATTATCTAAAACGTAACCGTCTTTACCAACTAAGTCTTCCATTACCTTGCCGGCAAGAGTTTTTAATTTTTCATCAGTAATTAAAGGTTCAGAGCCAGCCATATCGTTAATAGTAACGCTTGCTCCAAATATTGCTACGCTACTTACTATTGCCCTATTCACTTTGTCGTTAGCATCTTTTAACTTACGACTATCAGCGCCCCTTACGTAACTTTCTATTACTACTTTATTAGGAACAACGTTAACGGAACTTCCACCTTCGGTAATAATTGAGTGAACTCTAATATGGTCTTCATCTTTGAACGTTTCTCTTAAATTATTTATTGCGCTTATCACCATAGAAGCAGCATTTAAAGCGTTTATGCCGTTTTCAGGCGCTCCGCCAGCGTGAGAAGCCTTACCTATTATCGTCGTCTTTTTTCTAATAACGCCGTTATGTCCACCACCAACTCTATATACCGCCTTATCTTTGTAAATTGAAAGATTTGATGCGTGTACCATATAACAAATATCTACGTCGTTAAAAAATCCTCTTTTAATAAATTCAGGTTTACCAGAAGAAAAAGTGATTTTGCCTTCTTTAATTAAATTTAATCTATAAGAAATTTCAATGCCTTCTTCGGCTGGAACTACGATAAGTTTAATCTTACCGCACAACTCGTCTAAAACGCCGTCTTCTTTTAATGCGTACGCAATACCAAGCATTGCACTTAATTGAATATGATGACCGCACGCATGACAGCATCCCGTCTTTTCATTAGTCGCTGGATGACCATTACTATAAAGCCCGTCTAACTCTGCTATAATAGCGATAGTTGGACCTTCTTTTTTAGTGTCTATCGTAGTTGAAAAACCCGTAATGTCTTGTGCTTTATTCAAACTATAGCCCATTTTTTCAAATTGCTCAATCATATAAGCGTTAGTAACGTACTCTTTGTAACCTGCTTCGGCGTTTTGCCATAAAAATTCTTCTGCCTCTTTAATTTGTGCTGAATATTTTTCAACTGCTTTTAATAATTTTTCCATTTTAACCTCTATTCAAAAATAATATAGCCGTCTTTCAATTGCAACTTATCTTTATCGTTAACACGTAAGTTGTTTAATACGTTTAAAATTTCTAATTGTTCATCTTCTTTTGCTATCATAGGAAGACCTTTCGTTAAATCATTTTTGTCAAAATTTAAACCTATCGGCAAAAATTTAATATCAACTAAATCGTCTCCATTAAACTCCAAATGCGGTAAAATTGACAAATAGTTTTCTTTACATAAATGCAAACCCTTTTTACCGTTTTCACTTCTTTTATCTAACGCCTCTTTCGTAGTAGCGTTTATATCAAGGTTATATTTAAGCATAAAATCGGCTGGCAACTTTTCCACTTGCGGTCCTTGATAAATAAAGTCGCCCAAAGAATAGCATATTAACTTACCTTTATATCTTTCAACACGTCTAAGTTCGTGACAACCGCCACCAAATATAGCGCTTACGCCGTTATCAATACAAGCATAGCAAAATTCTTGTAAAAACACCGGTGGATTTGCGTGAGAAGTCATATCATCGTCATGACAATGAACTAACATAAAAACGTAATCATTTTCTTTTTTTGCTTCTTTGATTAAAGATATAATTCTATCTAAATCTTTTTCATTACATTTAGTTGTAGGAACGTTTTCGTTTGTTGTAAAAGAAATATTACCAAAACTAAACATACCTTCTTTATCGGGTAAAGCATAGCCCGTTTTTATATTAAAATCTTTATTAAAATTTAAGCGTGTATGTTTAGCAATTTCTCTAAGCCATTTTTCTTGTTCTTTCGTTATAGTATGAGTAGTATTATATCTTAAATAATTAACCCCTGGTCTACCCTCGAAATCGTTTGTTGGATAGCCTGCTTTTGACGCGCTATCAAAAGAAGTATCTACGGCAAAAATAGCCACCTTTTTACCATCAACGTTTAAAATTGCAGGTTTTTGCGCTTGATACATATCTTTACCCGTTCCCGCATGGGCTAATTTTAAACTATCAAGATATTCTATCGTTGACAATAATCCAAAGTAACCATAATCCATACAATGATTATTTGCCGTACCGTAAAAATTAAAGCCTAAAGATTCTAAATCTTTAAAATACTCTTTAGGCGTATTTATCCACGTTCCGCCTGAATACTCGTTAGCAAAATGACCGTAATCACTTAAATTAGTTTCTAAATTAGTTATTTTTACTTGATGACTATTTATAAAGTTTGTAATTTCCTTTTTTTGATCGTTGTAATACGTTGGAAACTTACTTACAAACAATGAATCGCCCGTAGCAGTTACCGTTAATGTTTTAGCCATTTTTTACCCCGTTAAAAAGTTTAATTTTTTTATACGTTAAATCTAAATAAAACGACGTCACCGTCTTTCATAACGTAGTCTTTACCTTCTGAGCGAACTTTGCCAAGTTCTTTTGCCTTTAAATAACTACCGCACTCTAATAACACTTCATAGTCTACGACTTCCGCTCTAATAAAGCCCTTTTCAAAATCAGTATGTATTTTGCCCGCCGCTTGCGGTGCTTTCGTGCCCTTTTTAATAGTCCACGCCCTTGTTTCAGGCTCGCCGGAAGTTAAATAACTTATTAAGCCTAATAGTTTATAACTTGCTTTTACTAATTTATTTAAACCACTTTCAGTAAGACCTAATTCTTCTAAGAAAATTTGTTGTTCTTCAAAGTCTAATTGACTTAACTCATCTTCCGTTTTAGCACAGATGACCAACGTTTCACTATTGTCGTTTTTAGCATAATCTTTAAGTTGTTTAACTAACGGAATTTCGTTTTCGTCTTTACCCATATCGTCTTCGCTAATGTTGGCACAATAAATAACGGGCTTTGAAGTTAATAAAAACAAACCGTCTACGTACTTTTGCTCTTCTTCGGTAAACGAAACGCTTCTACAAGGCTTTTCATTTTCAAGAGCAGTTAATATCTTTTTTAATATTTCACTTTCTACTACGTACTTTTTATCGCCCGTTTTTATCATTGATACCGCTTTATCATATCTTTTTTGCACGCTTTCAAGGTCAGATAAAATAAGTTCTATATTTACCGTTTCAATATCTCTAATAGGGTTTACGTTATCATCAACGTGTACTATATTTTCATCTTCAAAACACCTTACTACGTGAACGATAGCATCAACTTCTCTAATATGCGATAAAAATTTATTGCCTAAACCTTCGCCTTTTGACGCACCCCTAACAAGACCTGCTATATCTACAAATTCTATGGTTGCAGGCGTAACTTTTTTACTATTATATAATGTTGCCAATTTATTAAGTCTTTCATCTGGCACGGCTACAACGCCTACGTTTGGCTCTATCGTGCAAAATGGAAAGTTGGCTGACTGTGCTCCAGCGTGAGTTATAGCGTTAAATAAAGTTGATTTTCCCACGTTAGGAAGACCTACAACACCAAGTTTCATATATAAAGTTGCTCCTTTTTTTACGTTTAACGATATTATACAATATTTTCACCTTTAAAACAACTCTTTTTTTACACTTTTAAATTTGATTTGCGTAAATTTATTGCGATATAATTTAAAATGTGTTAAAATAAATATTATTCTAATATTTTAAGGAAGTTTTTATGGATTATAAAGAGCATATCGCATTAAAATTGAATATTGAAGGCTTTTCGGCTGAGGAACTTTACGAACAAATTATTGCCACTATAGATAATCAGTTTGGCGATTATTCGTTGCCATGTTTTAAGTTTGCTAAAATTTTTAGAAAATCACCCGCTTTGATTGCTGAAGATTTAGTATCAACTTTTACGTGTGACGAGTATATTGAAAAAGTTCAAGCAGTTAACGGCTATTTAAATTTCACTATACAAAGAAAGGGGTTTGTTTTAGACACATTAAACGCCATTTTAAAAGAAGGGCAAAATTATGGTAGTGACAATATAGGCATAGGCAAAAATATTGTAATTGACTATTCTTCAATAAATATAGCAAAACCTTTTCATATAGGGCATTTATCTACAACGGTAATAGGCGGTGCTTTATATAGAATATATAAATTTTTAGGCTATAACGTAATAGGCATAAACCACTTAGGCGATTACGGTACGCAATTTGGAAAACTTATTTACGCTTATAAAGAGTGGGGCAACAAAGAAGAAGTTGCTTTAGGCGGAATTAAAGAATTAACTCGACTTTACGTTAAATATCACGAAGAAGTGGAAAAAGACCCTTCGCTTGATGACGTTGCAAGGCAATACTTTAAAAAGATTGAAGAAGGCGATAAAGAGTGTAACGACCTTTTTAAATGGTTTAAAGAACTCACTTTAAAAGACGTTGTTAAAATTTATGAAAAACTTGATATTACTTTCGATAGTTATAACGGCGAAAGTTTTTATAACGATAAAATGGACGTTGTAATTGATGAGTTAAAGCAAAAAAATTTATTAGTTGAAAGCAACGGCGCTCAAATTGTAGACCTTGAAAAATACAATATGCCACCTTGCTTAATACTTCGTTCAGACGGTGCGTCATTATACGCTACGAGAGATTTAGCAGCCGCATACTACCGCTATAAAACTTATAATTTTTCTAAATGTTTATACGTTGTTGCATATCAACAAAATTTACACTTTAAGCAATTTTTTAAAGTTTTAGAATTACTTGAAAAACCTTGGGCAAAAGACTTAGAGCACGTTGCTTTTGGTATGGTTTCTCTTGAAGAAGGTACAATGTCTACCCGCAAGGGCAAAGTGGTTTTACTTGAAGACGTTATTGATAAATGCGTACAAAAAGCATACGATATTATCAATGAAAAAAATCCTGATTTAGAAGATAAGAAAGAAGTTAGTGAAGCAGTTGGTACGGGTGCGGTAATTTTCGGTGCTCTTATAAATAGTAGAATTAAAGATATCGTTTTCTCTTATGATAAAGTTTTGAATTTCGAAGGCGAAACTGCACCTTACGTTCAATACACTTATGCAAGATGCGTTAGCGTTTTAACTAAGGCAAATAACCAAATAGGCGAATACAAAATTGAAAACTTATTAGATGAAGAATATGATTTAATTGCTTTACTAAAAAAATTCCCTGAAATAGTAAAAGCGTCAGCGGAGAAAAACGAGCCAAGTTTGGTTACGAGATACGCTATTGACGTTGCATCGCTCTACAATAAATTCTACTTTGATTGCAAAATTTTAGGCGAAGAAGAAAATACTAAAAACTTCCGTTTAGCGTTAACTAAAGCAACTAAAATAGTTATTAAAAACGCTTTATCACTTTTAGGAATTAAAACTCCTAACAAAATGTAATTTATGAGGGATTTATGAAAAAACTTATTATTTTTGATTTAGATGGAACTTTACTATACACTATTGACGATATTTTAGATAGTTTAAATTTAACTCTTCAAAATAACGGATATAAAACTATAACTTCAAAGGACGTTTTATCAATGTTAGGCTACGGCGCTAAGGAACTTGTTAGAAGGGCTTTAGGCAATCCTACTGATGATGTTTTAGAGAGAATTTTTACCGAGTACGTTGCTATTCAAAAACAAAGTACAAATGAAAAAACAAGGTTATATGACGGACTTGATGAAGTTTTGGTTTCATTAAAACAAAGTGGCTATAAACTTGCTATCGTATCTAACAAGCCTGATAACGTAACGCAAGTTGTATATAGTCAATTACTTTCAAAATACAATTTTGATTTTATTACGGGTAATAGACCTGGCGTGTTTAATCCTAAACCAGATAAAACTTGCGTGGAATATTGCTTAAATTCTTTAAATATCAGTAGTGACGAGGCTATTTACGTTGGCGATAGTGAAGTTGACGTTCAAACGTTTATCAATTCAAACGTAGACGGCATAGGTGTTACTTGGGGTTATAGACCTAAACAAATTTTAGTTGATTTTGGATGTAAAAATTTTGCATCTACACCATTAGAATTGTTAGATGCTATTAAAAAATTAAGTTGAGGTGTTTTATGAAAAAGTTTTTTAATGAATTTAAAAAATTCATAACGAGAGGCAACGTTATGGACCTTGCTGTCGGCGTAATCGTTGGTAGTGCTTTTACTGCAATAGTAAACGCTTTATCTAACAACGTTTTTAAGCCTTTAATTAACTACGTTATCGCCCTTATTTTAGGCAAAAGTTCGTTAAGTGAAATATACACGATTTTAAAACCTGCGTATAATGCTGACAATACTATTGATTTAACTCAATCAATCTATATTGACTGGGGTTCGTTTGTAAACGCTATACTTAATTTCATAATCATTGCTTTCGTTCTATTTTGTATCGTTAGGTTTTTTAACAAATTAAACGACAACGTTGAAGCAATTAAAAAAGAAAGAAACGCATATACGAAACAAGAAATTAAAGAATTTAGAAAACAAGGTTATTCTTTAAAGCAAATTAAAAAAATGCAACAAGATAAGTTGATTGCTGATGAAAACTTAAGAAAAGAACAACTTAAAAAAGAAGAGGAAGAAAAGAAGAAAAACGCTCCTCCAACCACTGAGCAATTATTAACTGAAATTTTACAAGTTTTAAAGGATAAAAAATGAGAATTTTCGTCTTTAAAAACGTAAACTATTACGGTATTTTTGAAAAGGGACAATACTGCCCCGTAACCGCTAACAGCATTGAGAAGTTAAAAGAAAACGCCGTAGAAGAAGTTTATAGATATAGTGCTTTTTGTGAGAAAAAAGTGCCGAGTAACAGTGATGAGATTGAAATTATTTTAACGAAATCGGTAAATGAAATTTTTTGTGAAAACACTTTTTCATTACTTTCAATAACCAAAAAAGATTTTGAAAATTTAAAAAATATAGTTATTCAAACTGCTTTTTCTTATAAAAATATGGTTGAAAGTTTAAAAGAAATAAACGTTTTAGATTTATTCTCTTTTATTAACTATACTAAAATTGAAGGTAATGAAGGAATATTAAGTAATATTTTTAATATTATTACTCATTTAGAAAGTTTACCACTAATTAGCGCATATAGTTTACTAATGCAAATATATTTCAATTTAACTAATACTGCAAAAAACGACTATTACTCTTTAAAGAGTGAAAATAAAGAAATTTACAACTTATTTTATTTTGGAGTATAATATGCAAGAGAATAATGAAAAGCAATATATATACGTAGTATTAAGTCAAACGGGTACTATTTTATCACTTTTGCTAAAATGGGTAACTAAGGCAAAATTTAATCACGCATCATTATCAACTGATGAAAAATTAGATGAAATGTATTCTTTTGGAAGAAAATACCCTAATAATATTTTTTACGGTGCTTTCGTGAAAGAACACCCTTCTTTTGGAACTTTTAAAAAATTTAAAAACACCTATTCAAGAATTTTAAAAATACAAGTTACGAAAGAGCAAAAAGAATTAGTAAAAAACACCGTTAGCGAAATGTATAGCCATAAAAAAGACTATAAGTTTGATATTCTTGGATTATTCGTTGCGGGTTTTGGCAAAAAGTTAAAGAGAAAAAATTATTTTTATTGCTCTGAATACGTGCGTACGGTTTTAGTAAAATGTAATATCATTGAAAAAGATGTTTTACCTGAAATTATTAAACCTATTGACTTTTTATCTTTAACTAACACCGAATTCGTTTACGAAGGCAATTTAAAAGAATACGTTGAAAGTTTTAATAAATAAAATTAAATTGCAACTTTAAAGGCAGTTCAACTTTGAACTGCCTTTTATTTATCTTTTCGTTACGTTTTTACTATTATAAATTGCTATTTTTTGTGCCGTGCAATCAACGTATAAGTTGTTTTCTATTAAAGCCCCGTCACAACAAATACGCATAAGTTCATTTCCACTTATTTTATTAAACGTGTTATTTTTGATTATTACGTTTTTTATAATAGGAACGTCTTGCCTTGTATACTCGTCAGTATATTTACTAAAATCTTTAATAAGCCCAACGAAAATAGGTGCGTGCTTTATGAATAATTAAATTCGTTTTCTTCAGTTGTAACGTTTTGAACGGGTCCGTCTTCAATATAAGACACAAAAACGTTATTCATAAATTTTATTCACCATCTAACGACACTTCAAATTGAGACCATATTTTCATAAGGTCACCCCTACCTAAGTTATCAACGACTTCATCTCTTGAAATAATTTTGCCTTGATATTTAGGTTTAAATACGTCATAAAGAGATTTAACGTTGTAAGGAACTTTTATTCCCGTTAATTGCTCAGCCAACTGGTCGGCGTTTATGAAATTTTTAGGGAACATTATTTCGCTATCACTAAGCGGTATTAACGTGTAATTATCAACTTCTTTAATACTTTTTTCTTCAAAATTAAAGTATTTAGCAAAGAAATTACCTATAACTGTTCTATCGCTATCTTCCCAGCCGTGTCCCGTTGAAGTATATTTATAAGAGAAATTTTCCCCCTTGCCCATCATATTATATACCGTTTTAACTTTTCTTGCATTTCTCATAAAACAATCAAACGCAATAAGATGGTCGTAAGCGCCTTGCTCTATCATAAGCGGATTTGGTGCGTGAAGTGATAAAACTTCCCACATGTCAACTTTACCTGCAAAACCTCTAAGTATATTACAAGCACAATGGCTACGCTCTTTTTGTAATATGTAACTAAATTCAGATGGATAACCCGTTGAAGCAACTGCCTTCACTTCTTTTGCTAATGCTGATAAAAATAACGTTAATGTTCCGCCACCAGAGTTACCCGTTGCACCTACTCTTTCAGTATCAACAAAGTCAAATTTTATAGCGTACCTAATAACCGCAATAGTTTCGGCAACTATCAACCCTTGAAGAGTAAGACCGCAATAAAATGGCGCTAAAACGTCATTATGTCCTAATGCTTTTCTTCCGCCTTGACCTATGTTTTGATTTATTACTACGTAACAACCCATATTCGCTAAATGAAAAGCAAGCCTTTGATTACTTTCACCTAAACAACCATCAGTGTCGTGACCAGAGCAAATAAATATTAAAGGTCTTTTGCCTTCAAGATTTGGAGAAAATAACGTAAATTTACCATAGAAATTTTTCCAACTTTCAAAAGTAAAATGAGTAACTTTAACGTTGCCATACGTTTTACTTGCTTCATCAATAACTTTTATTTGAGGAATTAGTTTTTCATCAAAATTAAGAATAGATTTTACTTGCGATAAAGCGTCTTCTCTATCTTTATCAGTCCACATTTCTCTAAATTTATGTTCAACTCTTGCCTTAGCAAATCTTTGTTCATAATCTTCAAAAACTAAATTCGTTTTTCTTAATTTATCCATAATACACCTCTATTACAAGCCTCTACCTAAAATATAATTTTAGGTTATTCTAATTATACATAAGACGCTATTGTTTGTCAATATAAAACCATAAAATTAGGAAGATATATTATATACTAAATCTATTAGAGTTTTTCACTTTTTTAACATTAATTGTTAATTGTAAATCTAATATTACCCGTATCTGTAATAATCTCACACCGACCACCGTTCACACTATTCGGTACGATTATTTTACCCGTATCAGTTTGAGCAATAAACACTTTTTCGGTAAGCAAACTGCCTGTAACGTCTCCCGTATCAGTTTTAACGTAAATTTCAGTTGCGTCAGAGTTTTCTATCTTTACGTCACCGGTATCTCTCTCAATAGAAAACGTTTTTGTGGCAATAACTCTATTTAAAGAAATATCGCCCGTATCTCCGCTTGATATAACGTTTTTACACGTAACGTCAGTCAAATACGTTTTACCCGTTGACACGCTAACCGTAATATTTCCTTCACAATACAAGTTAGAAATCGACACCTTACCTGTTGTAACCGCAAGGTCGAGCGAGCCAGCGTTAATATTATCTACGCTAATATCTCCGGTACTCGTTTTTATTTTAATCATCTCTAAAGCAGATGCAAAAAAATCAACGTCCCCCGTGCTTAAAGAAATATCAACGTTTTTAAACGTAAAATCGCTAGGCATTTCAACGTCACTAGTATTACTATTGATTAAAAGCGAATCGTATTCAGTTAGCGGAAGATATATCGTTATCTTGGGAGAATCAAAGTTTAAACCAATATAATCATACCATCGTCTACTATCAATCATTTCAATAACGAGAGTATTTTCTTCAACCTTAACGAAATGTTTTGACGTTTCTTCTTCATAACACTCTACTTTGCAATTTTCGTTATTTGATACCATAAATACGACGTCGGCAGTATCAGTATTGATAGATATGCCGTCAAAAGTCTCGCTGATTTCATAAGTATTAGTTTCATGTTTTATCGTTGATAATTTATTGAAATTCCAGTTGAGTTTTGTCATTACGACTACAAACAAAACTCCACCAATCACTACGAGAGCGGTTGCTATAACAAGCCATACTTTTGTTTTAATTCTCATTACGCCACCTCCTTCTTAATAAAGCAATTCTTAATCCATAGTATTATTTTTTTTGTGAGTATCAAAGTGCCGTTTGTCGCCAACTTGCATCCGTAAAACAAAAAGATAAAAAGTCCTGCACTTATTAAAATTAAACTTATTGAAGCGCCCGCCAAAATATAATTTGCTTTTATAATAAACGTTATAAGGGCTAAAACTCCACCGCCCGCTATAACAATTAGCGATATCGTTAAAGCATAAATTACGACAACGACACTAAAAAGCACTGCATAAGCGGAAATAAAAACGGCAAATAATGAAATAAGTAGCGCTAACCATATAGGCGAGCCTAACACTAATAAAACAATTTCTAAAACGCTCATTTTTCTTTTAGGCTTGATTTTTTGAACTACTATTTTTGAAAGTGGCATATTACTTATAATTTCATTTTCAATTTCTTCAATACTGCCTAAACCTTTTACTGCTTCTTCTTCGCTAACGCCATCTTCTATTCTATCTTCAATAATTTCTTCATAATATTCAAGCGATTTTTCTACGTCTTCATAAGGTAAGTACGATAGCCTTTTTTTAAGTATTGATAAAAATTCATTTTTTGTCATACGCCTTTACCTCCTAAAACAAATTTATAAATTGACATTATTTCACTCCACTCATCTCTAAACTCTTTTATTCTATTTAGCCCAAGTTCAGTAATTTTATAATATTTTCTAAGTCTACCATTATGCTCGGCACTACGAACTGATAGCAATTTGCCACTTTCTAACCTTCGCAAAATAGGATACAACGTAGACTCTGACAACTCAACGTACGGCTTTATATCTTTTATTATTTGATATCCATACGACTCTTTATCTTTAATCGCTGTAAGCACGCAAACGTCTAACAACCCTCGCTTTAATTGAACGTCCATATATACCCCCTTACACACAATACTATATACCACATAGTATTGCTTGTCAAGTATTTTTTGGTTTTTATAGAAAATTTTTTTACCAACTTTTATTATTGAATTTTTTTAAATTACATTTAAAATCACTTTATTTTTAAATTTCAATATTGTATAATTAACGAAACTAATAATTTAGCCTTTTTACTATAAGTTTACAATTATTAAAAACAATTTTTAAGGTATACTATGCAACTTCAACGTTTAGATAAAGAAAATAAGCGTTTTTATAATGACGCTATCAATTTATATATAAATTCATTTCCCTTGTGCGAAAGGCGTGATATTTTTAGTCACGAAAAAGCACTAACTTATAACGATTATCATTTTGATTTTATTATCAAAGATAATAATTTAATAGGTTTTATGCTTTACTGGGAAACTAACGAATTTATATTTTTAGAACATTTTGCTATTTTACCCACTTTAAGAAACAAGGGCTACGGAGAAAATGCTCTTAAATTATTAAAAGAAAAAAATAAAACTATTATTTTAGAAATCGAGCCACCTATTGACGACTTAACTAAAAGGCGTTATAATTTTTATAAAAGGAACGAATTTAATTTAACAAATCATCATCACGTTCAATTAAAATACCATAAAAACGACCAAGATTTAGTTTTAAAAATTATGTCTTACCCCTTAGCCATTAACGAAGAACAATATTTGGCTTTTAATACTTATCTTAAAGAAAAAGTGCAACACGAAAATTGAAAGTGTTGCACTTAATATTTTAATTTATAAATAGTATAAAAAATGAGCACCTAAATTGAAATGCACCTCTTAAAGCGTTTAACTTTTGAGGTGCATTTTTATTAAGATAATAAATTCTTAAAACGAACAACTTTTACTCATTTGCAATTTCTATATGAAAAAATTTTAAAATGCGGGCGATAATTTTACCAAATAATTTTTCTAACCAAACTGAAAATTCTTTCATTTTACACGCCCTAAATAACAACAATCTCAGCCAATCAATAAACAAGCAAGAAAAATATATTATTAAGGCAATTCCAATAACAATAAAAGGTGCATAGTATACGGGTTTAAGTGCTATCCAACTAAATCCCGTTAATAGATTATCATATATAATAGGATGACAATGTATTAAATATACGCCAAACGCCATCGGAGATAAAAAAGAAATAATTGTTTTGAAATTATTACTGAAATTTATTTTTTTAAATGATGCAACTAAGAATATTGCAGATAAAAGTATCATAGGTGAAGTGTACGTTATCAATAAATCTATTCTTATTCCAGTGTTACCAAAAATTATTCTACTTAAACTTGTTAAAAGTACGCAAACCAAATATCCCAAAAAGCCTTTACTTAACGACAATTTGTTAAATAAATCATATTTTGTCATATACGCACCAAATAAATACAATATTGCCAACCATAATACTGAATATCCATTTCTTAAGCTTGCAACGCTTGTTGACACTTGACCAAAACAACAAAACACTATAAATATAAATATAGCCCCTATTCTTAACGCTTTACGTGGAGTGTTTTCAATAATTGAATTTAGTATAGGCATAAAGAAAAACAAGCAAAAGTATGCTGAAAAATACCATAATGAGTGAATAGAAGGAATAAGTGCAAAAAAAACGTCCTTTAATGAAATATCTATACCTTTATATATCGAAATTGCTATATCAATACTCGTTATAATAACCGAATAGAATATTAGTTGAAGTCACAAGTTAATCAAACTACTAAATTTATGTTTTGTCCTTAATCCCACAACGCCTGATATAATTGCAAAAACGTCTACCGCACAATAACAAGATAACTCTAAAAACCAAAGAATTTCACTTTTTACACTTAAAGGTTGCGTATTTTTTAATACTCCACCATTTCCAAGAACGTGTAAAACCACCACCATAAACATTGAAATCAATCTCAGTAAATCAATTCCAAAATTTCTTTGAGTATTAACTTCCTTAACCGCCAACTCTTTCATATTTTCTCCTTTGTATGAAACCAACTATATATATCTTAACAAATATTGCGTAAAATTTCAACGTTTTAAGAATAATACGTATTTAAAGTATATTATACGTGTACTTTTTTTGGGGTTCTGTTTATTTTGCAAGTGTATTTATTGTTTGTTGAGTCCTACGGGATACAGCCACACCCTACTAAAGTAGGGACACCCTGGCTGACCTTAGCCCATCAAGGTAAGTCCATCATATGACGGCCGACCCCTGTTCTCATCCCATAGGTAAGCACGAAAAAACGCACACCATTAAGGTGTGCGTTATTCGTGGTGAAGCCTTTGATGTTAAAGACGAACTTTCGATTTCCTCAAAAGTTACGGTTTTTGATTTATTTTTGTAGTTAAACGTTATAACGTATCTATCGTCGTATAGGTAAATTGAATTTACAAAGCCGTCGATTAAACGTTGTTTACCTTCTTTCGTGCTTATATCCAAGTTTTTGTAGTGATATAAAGCGTGAAGTATTTGCTCTTCTGAAACAACGGGGTGGTCTAATTCTTCTTGGCAAAGTTCTTCTTGAAGAGTTTTCTTTCTATCTTCAAGCTCGTCCAAAACTTGCTTGGTTTTGCTTGAATAAATGCCGTTCGTTATTGCTTCCACAAGGTTATCAAGTTTCTTATCTACTTCTTCAAGTTGACTCTTTAGCGTTGCCACTGCAAAGGACTGTTCAGACTGCATTTCATAAATTCTTTTAGCAAGTTCTTCTAAAACGTTGCTATCTGAAAGTAGTTCCATTATATCGTCAATTACTAAGTTTTCGATATAATCTTTTCCAACCGCATTCTTTTTGCATTTACCTTTTTTAGCTCGGGTGCATTTGTAGTAACGATATTGTTTTGAAGTATGGCTCGTGCCGATTTCTCCAACCATAAACGCTCCACAGTGTCCACAGAAAAGTTTGGTCGTTAGAAGATAATCGTCTTCCGCGCGGTGCATTGCCGGCGCTTTTTTATTTCTTGCCATACGGCTTTGCGCCATTTCAAAAGTGTCTTTATCGATAAGTGTAGGAATGCCGTTTTCAAGAAGAACGTCGCCAAATTTATATTCGCCTATGTATTTACGATTAGTAAGAATGCGATAAACCGAATTGTAGTTAAGTGGATAGTTGCGATTTTTAATACCGCGCTCAGCCATAATCTTTACAATATCCGTTACCTTTTTGCCGTCCACGTAAAGAGCAAATATTTCTTTAACGATAGGGGCAAGCGTTTCATCTATTTGATAGTGGTCGGTATCGTCAACGTAATAACCAAATGGAGCACGTACGCCGTTAGATTTTGCTTTTAAAGCGTTGTCCGTCATACCACGTTTAACTTTTTCAGCAAGTTCAGCAGAGTAATATTCGGCATAACCTTCAAGAATTGACTCAAACAAAATACCGCTAGCATCTTCGGAGATTTTTTCGGTTGCCGATATAACTCTTACGCCATTTTTCTTAAGAACAGATTTATATCTTGCCGAGTCGTAACGATTACGAGAGAAACGGTCTAACTTCCACACGATAACCGTATCAAAAACAGTTTTATAACTGTCTTTAATCATACGTTGAAATTCAGGTCGGTGGTCGGTTTTTGCTGAGAAAGCACGGTCAATATACTCGCCGATAACTGTTATTCCGTTGTATTCAGCGAACTTTTTGCATTCACGGAGCTGACCATCGATTGATTCTTCACGTTGGTTATCCGACGAATACCTTGCATATATAACCGCTTTCATATTAGTTCTCCTTTAGTTATTTACAAAAAATCCCAATTAATGATATTATTGTTGCTATCACGGAAATAACTGTTGCTGCTATTGAAATCCATTTATTCCCTTTGGTGTAATTAAGTTCTGTTAAAATTTTAAGATATTCAAAGTTCTTGGAATATACATTTCTTAATTTAGAAAGGTAATTAACATTGAACTCTTTGAACTCCTGTTTTTCGTTTGAGTAATAGTAATCCCAATTCTTTGCAAATTCTTCATCTATGTTTTCAAAAGATTTTGTCCTTCCATCGGTTAGACTTTGCATTCTATTAAGGAGTGATTTTAATTGCTTATTGTACGTAATCTTTTTTCGACCATTAGCAAATTGAGAAAATTCGGCTTCAAATAATTTCAACTCACGATAACCAAAAAATTTATAATAAAAGTGATTTCCATATCTTGAAATGTATCCCGTAATTCCGAAATTAGGGATTAGATTTTCACCTGAGAGAAGTAAATAAGAATCTTCATGCCTATCGCTTCTAATTATTGCATATTTCCTTTCTTTGTTATAAAAAGCTTCTTCGAATAAACCCATACAATATTTATCCATATCAAATTCAGCCTTTCTTACCAAGGAGACTAGACTTAGAAGTTTATTATACTTTCCTTGCTCACTATAAAAATAAGTAGTAATATAATGCTGACATATGATAGGAAATAAATCCCACTCAAAATGTCTTAACCAATGATAATTCATATCAAGATGGTCACTAACATTGTACCAAAATAAAAAATCCTTTTTAGTGAATATCCTTAAGTTGTTAGATATAAACTCGTGTAAAAGTTCGTCAGTTAAGCATTTTTTAAACTGAAAATCATATTCAAAATAAGCATAATAGTTATTTATTTGTGACCAACATATATCTATGCTATCTATATATTTATCCTTTAATAACTTGATTTTTGCAAAAATTCCCGTTGAAGAATGAGAGTATTGTAACTGTATATAGTCGTATTGCTTTATAAGAGAAGGTTTTTTGTAATAATTTTCTACTTTAAATAATTTTTTTGGCAAAGAGTGGAGTTTTCTTAGTAATTTAGCAACGCCATCGTTTGAAAGAACATCACCAAAGGATATGTTTCCTATCATAAAATCTGTAAAGAAATCAGTTCTATTCTTTAATGTAGGAGCTTCCTCTTCAACATATTTTCTATGATTTTCTTCTCCTTCTTGTCTCTCTTTTTCACAATAGAGCTTAAAAGAATCCGTATTTATATGTGATAAATAAAATTCTATACACTTATTAAATTTTTCTACAGCTAATTTACGTCTCATCATAAAAATAGTTAAATCTCTTCCTTTTCTTCAGTTAAATTTGTAAATTTAAAACTTCTTACATTTTAGGAACAATAGTCTTATAATCAATAGATTTTGCATTGATATCCCACTTGCCAACTTGCATTTTCTTAATAGTTTTACCACTACCAAAATCAAGCAAATCTTGTCTATTAAGATTATTTAATACTTTATTTAAACTTCCTAGTCCTGTAGAAGACAATAAGAAAGCTTCTATAGGTTCACACAATTTGCAATATGCCCATAATTGTCCTAAATCGTGTAAATTAAGTTGGGTTTTCTTCGCTTCTATAAAAGCAATATTCGGTTTACCTTTATTGATTACGATACCAAGAACGTCAATTTGTATATCAAGACCAACAGCTTGAGGATAATAGTCTATAATACCATTTTCCTCTAAAATTACATCCAACGTTCTTGCGTGTGAATCAAGAGTAATTACTTTTGCGCCTTTATATTTGTTTTCCAAATATTGTTGAAGCCAAGCACGCATTGGCTCATATAATTCAAATTCTTTCGTAACATTATTCGCCATAGCCTAACAACCTCGCTAATTCCGTCCAAGAATCAAAATGCTTTCCTCTAATTTCTATAGGCAAATAAGAATCGTTTTCGTGCGGATGAGTTGGTCTATTCTTTCTTTTAATAGGTTTTTCCCAATAAAACTTGTGAGTCTTTACGGGGTCAATGAATTCCAACAATTCTTCGCTATATTTTTCAAGAGCATCTTGTTTGTGTTTTATGTTAAATCCAATTGGTAAAAATTCATTCGCAAATATTTTGACTTGATGTTCTTTTTTCCAAAAATATGGTTTCCCTTGATTATATTTTTTAAGTTCTCCATCTCTAAAGTTTGGATGTCCAAAATCTATAGTTTGTACAGGAACGTCAACGTCTTTGAGCATATTTGCAATGTCAATTACCATATACCAATTACCGGGTATTTCTATGTAAACTCTATGAGCGCCGTCTTGTCCATAAGCAATATTGCTTTTTCTAATATAACCTGTAACATCTGCAATACCACGAAGAAGTGATTTCTTTTCATCGGTAGTTATTGAGAATAAATCTTGATTCATTCTCATCGTAGAATGATGTTTGCCACCACCTATAAAACGAACAATTTCTCTCGTTATATATTCATCGTTTGATTTGACAAATGATAATATTGTAGAACGATTGGTTTGAGTAACTGTAAGGTTATGCCCTACGAGAGGCTCAACAATAGAACGAATGTCTACGGTGCTTGCTTTTACATACACTCTAACATCTTTTAAATCATCCGTGTATAAATTCTTATGCGGAATATCTATTGTAATTCTTGTTTCGCTGTTATCTCTTTGTATTTCACCATTTCCGAGAATCATACCAAGAAGGTATGCCATTTCTGTATTCATAATTAAACCTCATTAAATCCTATTCTGTAACCAATATTAAATAAATAGTTTACTATTTCGTTATTATTAAGCCTATATGAAAAATCATTTCTATAAGCATCGTTATGAGTAAAGCCAAGTCGCCTAACATTATTTGGTGGACAGTTCCTCACATACAACCTTAACTCAAGACCCCATTTGTTTGCATCATCCTTCAAAAAAATAATTCCATCATCATTAATTGTTAAATTAGTGTTAAAGTTAGCATTATAATTGCAAATGAAATTATTTAAAGCGGAATATTTTCCTTCTGCCTCTATAAAACATTCTTCATTGCTTAAAAATTCAATTAATTCTTCGTACATATCATACTCCTATTTCTTCATAAATTTTATCTGCAATCGCTTTTGCCATTAACGGGGGAACAGCATTGCCTATTTGTTGTCTGATTTGAACCTTTGCGCCAATAAAAACAAAATCATCATCAAAAGATTGTAACCTTGCCGCTTCACGTGGTGTGATAGCTCTATTTAGGTAAGGATGATTATTTGTTCCATTAGAAGAAGCATCGAATCTCGTATCAATCGTAGGTGAAACGGAGTCCCATTTTAATCTACCCCAAGTACCGGAAAATTTTTGTTTTCCCAATAATTCTTTAGGTAAATGTTCTTTACCGCATTCAGGTGGTATCATAGAGAGTTTTTTAATGGCAATATCTGAATGGTCAGAAGCCTTATGGTTATAAAGTTTTTTACTATTTTTGCGACGTTCTTTTTGATATTCGCTTGTTGGCTCACACAAATAGTCTTGCTCAAAAGCTCCATCGCCCGAATGCAAATAGGACAAATCTCCAATAGCCTCTTTAACAGTAACAATATCGCTAGTGCCAATAGGCAATCCTATTTCTTTTTCTTTACAGCAAAGGAAAATCGCTCTCTCACGAGCTTGAGGAACGCCAAACATTGATGCGTTAAGAATGCCATAACTAACGTGATAACCAAGACTATGAACTCGCTCGATAATTTGATTCTTAAACCAACCTGCAGATGTGGATAAAAGAGCTTTAACGTTTTCTATTGTAAATACATCAGGTTGTAAAGTTTCAACAATGCTTAAATACTCGTTGAATAAATAATTTCTTGGGTCATCCAAACCTAATTTTTTTCCTTTCAAAGAAAAACCTTGACAAGGTGGACCACCAATAATCATATTAACATTATGTTTTTTACTTAATTCAATTATTTCTTTTTTTATTTCAGGGTTCGTAATATCGCCGTTTATAATTTGCGCTTTAGGCATATTATGCTTAAACGTTGCTAATGCGTTAGGATTAAAATCAACAGCAACAACTGTTTCAAAATGTTCATTTTTTTCCATTCCGTAGGAAAATCCACCTGCGCCCGAAAACAAATCAAGAATTTTGAAAGTTTTTATTTTACCGTTCATTTGGTTTTTCTCCTTATTAAGATTCTCTTAAAAATTTCTTTTCCGTCTATTGTTGGCTTAAATAAATCAAATTCATTATCTGAACCGTGATTTGCTTCACCTACAATTTCAAATTGTTCACTATTATATCTATTGATTATAGTAATTGGAACACCCATAATACCATAATAATCACAAGGAATGTCTCTTATTGTTTTTACATTTATGGCATCGAAATTATCATATTTCGGATAATCTTGAGGGTTATAGGTCTTCGTCATATCAATTAGTTCGTGTCTTCTTTTATTGTCAAGGTTAGTAAGCCACATTGCATTACCAAGACTTCTCCATTTTTGCCCTGTTTCATCAACCCAATAACGATATTTCCTTGGCTTTGAATTCTTGGGAACTCTAAATTTCATTTCTCCGAAACGATATCCCGTCCAAACTTCATTGTTTTGTATTAAAGGGAAAATCTCTTTATATGTTATTGCGTTTTGATTTCCGATAATTAAAAACTTCTTATCGTATTTTATAATCTCCATTACAAGTTCCTTAAATAAAGAGAATGGAGGATTTGTAACTACTATATCACAAGCCTTTAAATATTCGATACACTCATCACTACGAAAATCTCCGTTACCATCTAGTTTTTTAATAACGTTAGCTGTTCTTAAGAAATTTGAGATTTCTTCTTCTGAAATTTCTCCTATAGAATCGCTAAATTTAATAACGTCTAAAACATATCCTGATTTCTTTCGTAAAGGCTTATGATTATCGTCTAATAAATTTAATTGCGTTCCAACTACGGACGAAGAAGCATATGAAGTACAAATTAACCGTTTTAACTTTAAGGTGTTAAAGTTTCTTAAAAAATACTTGCAAAAATTTGATTCAAACGGGTCATCACAATTACAAAGTATTACTTTTCCCTCAAAGTGCGGAAGATAATGAGTAAGTTCACTTTCAACAGTTTCATAAGTAGTGTAGAATTCGTCATCTTTTAAATTTTTGGCGGCTTGTAAATTTGAATTTTTCTTAACCATATTGCTTTTATCCAAAATATAACTTTTCTTAATTATACTACAGTAAATATGACAATATATGTCATATATTTTATTTTTCGGTTTCAATAATTTCCATTATATCTGCTATATCGCATTTAAGCGCAGAGCAGATTTTTACAAGCATCTCAGTATTAACGTTTTCGTTTTTACCGAGCTTAGCCATAGTATTCGTAGAAATACCTGCCGCAACACGTAATTCTTCTTTTTTCATGTCTTTATCTATGAGAAGTTTCCATAGTTTTTTGTAGCTAACTGCCATTTTTACAACTCTCCATATTGTAGTTTATATCATTGTAGCACATCTAAAAACAAAAATCAAGAGAAACTTTGCGTTCGCCAAGATTTTTTTGCTTGCAAGTAAAAATATTTTGATTTTCGCCCAACATGTCCCAACTTTTGGACATTTCAAAGTTGCTATTTTCTTGGAAGTTTTTTATAATATATGACACTAATTGTCATATTTACTATGATAAAATAGCGTCAAGGTGTAATAGGATGAAAAAACGTGTTCAACTCCACGCAAAAGACGTGATGTGCTATCAAGAAAATGAAGAATATTACTTAAACCGCTTTCCGAAAAAAGCAAAAACGGAAGGTATGGTTTACTATTTTCAAAAGATACACGGCGTGGTTGTAAAAACGGAAATAACTATTGCACAATGGAAAGAGTTATACCTATTTAACAAGCGATTATATAGAAGCAACCTAAAACACTATGACGATAGATATTTTTCACGTTTCCCCATCTATCAAGATGAAGACGGCGACGAAGCTGACCCGATGGAATATCAAGCCGACGTGGAAAGTTTTTATGCTGAAGCGGATGCTTGCGAAAGATTAGATATTCAAAATATTTTAATGGGATTAACAGAAGAACAACAAGATATATATAATCTATCGTATATTCAAGACTTCACACAGCAAGAAATCGCTAAAACTTTAAACTTAGAGCAATACCAAGTAAGCCGTATATTAAAAGAGCTTGATGAAATTATCTATACGGCAAAGTTAGACGACGGCACTCGTGATGAGATTACGCTAAAAGTAGATTATGCTTACGATTACTATCGAAGAACGGGCAAATTAGAGCATTTAGAAAACGTTGCTATGGAAGATTTCCTTTCCAATTTACTACCCGAAGAAGATGAAAGAATCCGTTGTTGGTTTTACACGGAAAGTGAGTTATATCGCTACGGCATAAAGTTTTTGGTGCGATATAAGTTGGAAGATTATTCTACACGAAACATTTATACTGAGATGTTTTCTTTGAAAGACTTATCCGCACGTGGATATTTTATGCAGTTTATGACCGACTTGCCGTTAGAATATCAATGGCTATATTTACAACTACAAAAAGAAATAGAAAGACGGCAAGCGTTATTCAAAAAG
>JAZONZ010000106.1:0-2410 GCA_045654765.1 Christensenellaceae bacterium | reverse complement strand
CGTTGCTGACCATAAAAATATTTCTTCAATCATTGAAAAAGATTTACTTAAAGAGCCTGGTTTACATAGAACTTTATTAGGTGACGGCGTTGGCTCTATCGCTGGTGCTTTAATGGGTGGTTGTCCTAACACTACTTACGGCGAATCTGTTGGTTGTGTTGCTATTACTGGTAATGCTTCAGTTCATACTATTTTCACAACTGCAATTATGTGTATCGTTCTTGCGTTTATTTATCCTGTAATGTTATTTATTCAATCTATTCCTGGTAGCGTTGTTGGCGGTATTTCAATTGCTCTTTACGGCTTTATTGCAGTTTCTGGTTTAAGAATGTTTAAAAACGTTGACCTTGATAATAGTAAAAACTTATTTATCGTTGCTTCAATTTTAGTTACTGGTCTTGGTGGATTTAAACTTGTATTTGGACCTATTGAAATTTCTTCTATTGCTTGCGCTTTAATTTTAGGTATCGTTGTTAACCTTATTTTAAAACCAAGTAAGGCTGAAATCAAAAAAGACGTTGAATATGATGGCGAAACTGAAGAAACTATGTTTGGTACCGTTGCTAAAAAATAATTATTTTTTAAACTAAATAATAAAAAATGATTAAGGGGTGTATGCTAAATTCAGCATACACCCCTTTTTACATATAAAATTTTATTTTTCAAAATACTCTTTAAGTTTAGGCAATCTTGCATTATTATCAAAAAGTTTGTCAATTAAATTGCCCATTAGTTTAATTATAGGCGAGTTTATTATAGTAGTTACTATTGTTCCTAAGCCGATTGAGTGAAAACTGCTATATAATATTGTTGAAAAATCAAAAGTTTTTATATCGCCAAATAGCGTTAAGGCTAAAAGTAAAGATATTATTAGTAAACTAATATCAAACGACCATTTTACCTTATTTATACTTATTTTAAAGTTTAGTGAAATCCTACTTACGAAAAGTTCATAAACTTGAAGTGGCATATAAGTTCTAAAATAACACGCAACTCCAAACGCCGTAATAGTGTCGCCCACAATAAGCATTACCCACCTAAGCCACACGTAAGAAATAGTAACATCTTTAAAAATATAAAGAAATAAATCTAATACAAAACCATAAATTATCGCCACTAAAAAAGCAAATAAAAACTTATAATTAAATTTTCTTAGTATGATACATAATACAACTAATAAAACGCCTTGTATTAGATATTCTACCATACCAACACTGAATCCCGACCATACGTTTTGAATAGCCTCGTAAACTATAAACGCTGGTGCGGCTATCATTGATACTCCTAAATCTGCTTTTGAACATATTGACACGCCTAAGGCTACGAATATTATTCCAAAAAGCCATAACAATTCCGCTGATTTATTAACCTTTTTCATAATTAACCTTTGTAAATAAAATAGGCTTTACTTTGAATAGTAAAACCTATAACATAATAATATTTTTTAATTCAATTGTCAATTAAAATTCTTAAATTAAGTACGTGACTCGTGACAAGTAAAATAAACTATTTGATATTCTTTTGCAACGCTGTTTAATAGTTTTATGGCATTTTGCAACTTTTCGCCGTCTAAATTAACAAACGGGTCGTCTAAAATTATAAACGGCTTTTCATTTTCAAATATACACTCCACTAAAGAAAATCTCATACATAAATCAATTATACTTTTGTACCCTTCACTAAAATAACTTACCTCTCTTGAAGAGCCGTATTCAATAAGCGAAATATCTAAATCGGTATTAAATTCAACGTTATCAAAATTATTTCCCGTAACAATTTTTATATACTTTTTGAAAGAAGTTTTTATAGGATTTAAAAATTTTGACGTCAATTCTTCACTTGCATTTTTTAAGAATTTTTCGGCACTTTTAATTATTGCTAACTCTTCTTGATATTCTTTTAGTTTTACGGTTAATTCATCTTTTTCACTTTCTAAATCAACTAAAACGTAAGTTTCGTCTTGTATTTTAGTTATATTTTGCAAGTGTTTAAATTTAATTTCTTTTACTTTATCAATTTGCTCTTGATAATTTTTACTATCGTTTTGCAAAACGTCAAAATCAAGCGTCTCTAACTCTTTTTCATCAACCGTAAAATTCTTTTCTTTTTTAATATTTTCAAGTTCTTCTAAGGCTATTTTATATTGCTCTTTAACTTTGATTAAATTGTTTACGGTTTGTTTTAGGTAGTAAAGTTTATCTCTATCACTATTTATATCAATATCAAAATTAAAGTTAGATAAAAACTCTTTTAACTTTGAATTTAAAATTTCAACTTCGTTATTTAAAATTTTGAGTTCTTTTTCTTTTTGTGAAATTTCACTATTAAGACTATCGTATAAATCTATATTTTTTGAAATACTATTTAAGCCTATGGTAAAATTTACGGCATTTTTTTCGTATTTACAAAT
>JAZONZ010000105.1:0-2509 GCA_045654765.1 Christensenellaceae bacterium | reverse complement strand
TAACTCTCTTAAAAAAATTTCTTTGTTAGTATATATAGAGTTTATCATTAAATCAAGTACCCTTTGTGATTCAGTTTTAAATTTTTTCATATTAACTCCTTTATATAAATATTAGCACTCTTGCTTTTAGAGTGCTAATTTATTATACGACTATTATTTATAAAAATCAATAGTTTTTTACTATTTTTTTAAATTTTATTAAAAATTAAAAGAAAACGCCTTTAATAAAAATTTCTATACCTATAACGATTAAAATTATACCGCCTACAAGTTTGGCTTTTTTACCTAAACTATTTCCAAATTTTTTACCTATTATTAAAGATATAAAACAAAGAATAAAAGTTACCCCGCCTATTATAGAAACGCTTACAAGCATTTCATAAATAGAATAAGTAATCATAGTAATGCCAACGCTTAAAGCGTCAATTGAAGTTGCAATACCTTGAAGTAATATCGTCTTAAAAGGCAAAGTTTTTAACTTAACCACTTCTATATCTTCTTTTTTTAAACCTTCTAAAAGCATATTTATACCTATAAAGCCAAGCAAAATAAGAGCAATATAAGGTACGAACCTACTTAAAAAATCAACGAAGATACTACCGGCAAAATAGCCTATTAGTGGCATTAACGTTTGAAATACGCTATACGTTAAGGCAATAAAAAGCATTTTACCTTTTTTCATTGACGGCATAGTTAAACCGTCAGTCATAGAAACAGCGCTTGCATCCATAGCAAGACCAACGCCTAATGAAAAACTTTCAAATATATAACTCATTGTAAGATTATCCTAATTTTAATACCTATCGTCAATAAAAATCAACTTAATAAGTTTATTTATAAAAAACAAACTTTATTATTCCGTTACGCTAACGTTTTTTAAAGAGTATTTTAAATATCCTAAATTATTATTTACTTTCGTATAACACTCAATAAGACGTTTTCTATCGCTATCTTGCGTAGCATAATAGCACTCGATATTAGCACCTGTAAAAGTTCCGCTTAAAGCCACGGCTACTCTAACTGTTTGAACGGTCCTATCTTCATTGTTTATATTAGCAGGACATTCTACTGAAACAGACGCCGCATCATCTCCCGTAACTGCTGTAAAATATACGCTTCTAACCTTTTTAGAAACTACGTCAAGACTGTTAAACGCAACGCTAAAATTATTTTTGCCTGCTATTTTATAGCCCCTTGGCGCAAATAAAATTACTTCGTTATCAATGTAAGCATTTTTTAAAACGTCCTTATAAACTCTCTCACTTTCAAAGTCTAAAATATTAGACTCGTCTTTATTTTCAGTAAAAGTTACCGTAGCATTTTTACCGCTGTAAGTTACGGTGTAAGAAAAATCAAGTTCGACAACCGCATATCCTTGATTAGTTTGTATCAAAGACGTTGATTTTACTATTTTTTCACTATATAAAGGCTCTAATGAACTGCCTTTAAATACGCATTTAGTCTCAATCAAGTCCTCAAAAGGATATACTTCGCCATTTTCAGCCTTTTCAACGTAACTTCCTTTCATCGTAGTTACGGTAGTATATTTATAAGCCTCTACGCCGTTTTCCTTTACGCTCTCAACAGTTGCTTTATACGAACTATTTTCACTATCAATAACCATTTGAATATCGGCATTTTCAACTTCGCTTGAATTGTATCTTGTATTCTTTGTTAATTCAATTCCATATTCTAACTCTTCTTTATAGTCGTCAATCCAGCCCATAGGACTTTTTTGCCAGTAATGACCGTCTATTTGTAAAATTGTTTCCCCACATCCTGATAACGTGAATAAAGTGCAAAACGTTAAAATTAAAATAAATATTTTTTTCATATTAACTCCATATATGATAAACTACACGGGTTAAGTATATCATATTTATTAAAAAATGTAAAAACATTTGATAAACTTTTATATTTATTGTATAATATTTTCGTAAATATTTTTTATTTGTCATACATTTGGCATATTAAATACTTTATACTTTACAAAAATTAGGTTTAAGGTAACTTTTTATGAAAATTATTCGCACAAAAAATATAACTGCATCAATAAATGAAGTTGGTAAACTCGTTAAAGGTTTAGGCACCTTTAATAGTCCTAAGTGTTATATTTTTGCTGAAGATAAAATTACGCTTCAAACTGAACTCGAAGTTGCTAAAAGTTTAAACGGCGGGTTTTTTAATATTGAAATTCTTACTTTTAAAAGGTATATTTCATCTAAAAATATTGATAAAAATTTACTTTCGCAAGAAGCCTCTATTATGGCTATTAGAAAAATTTTATTAGAAAATAAAGATAGTTTAGTATGCTTTAAAAATTTAGTTACAAAATCTACGCTTTCTAAAACTCTTTACGAACTTATATCTCAACTTGAAAGTGCTAAAATTCAAACTAACGATTTAATTGAACTTTTAAATAATAGTCAATTAAATACATCAGAAACGTTAAAAAATAAAATATTAGATATATCGTTAATTTATTCTAAATATAAAGAATATTTAAAAC
>JAZONZ010000104.1:0-6102 GCA_045654765.1 Christensenellaceae bacterium | reverse complement strand
GTAAAGCTAACTCTTGATTTAATTTTATAAAATTTCAATGCACTTTTCTTGTAAAATATTTACTAAATATACGTTGGTAACTTTTAAATTCAAGCATTTTTCAATAGCGTCTTTGTATAGTGTAAGTTGAGTTTTGTAGTGTGCTATTAAATCTTCGTCTTTTTTAATTGTTGAAAGTTTATAGTCTATTAAAATGCAAGTATCGTTTTTAATGGCAAGTAAATCTATAATACCTTGAATTAAAACGTTTTCATTTTTTAAATTATAACCTAATAAATCACTTTTAGCAAAGTAGCAAAATTTTTCTTCTTTAAATAGTTTATAATCTTTAATAGTTTCAAAAATAGGCATTTTAAGTATGCTTTCTATTTTATCTTCATCTATTAACTGTAATTGTTCTAAGGTCATTAAATTATTTTTTAAAAACTTTTCTTTTTCGCCCTTTTTGTAAGAATAAAAATCAATAAGTTGTAAAAAATTATGATAGCAAGTACCAAGTTCGCTATTAGATTGACCAAAAAGTGAAGTTACTTCGTAATATTCGTCGTTACTCTCGTTTATATCCGAAACGGATTGTTTTAATGGTATAGTCGTTGATGCTTCGTAAGGGTAGTTGTATTGAAAGTTTTTAGTTATAATATTAGATAAATTATCTTCTTCGGTTTTACCCGCAACGATTGTAGAAGTTTCAATATTTTTTAACTCAATATCATCGTAAATAATATAGTCCATATCAGATAGACAAATAAATTCGCTAAGCGATTTAGGAAGCCTAATAGAAAAGTCGTTTTTAATATTGCCTAATTTATCTTTTTCACAAATAATATCAAGTTTGTATTTAGCCCTTGTCATAGCAACGTATAAAATACGTGCTTCTTCAATGGCGGTATTATATCTATAAATATGTTTGAAAAAATGTGTTAAAGGAGTGTCCGTTTCCATCATTTTTTCTTCATCGTAATGCTTTGTAGAAATGCCGTATTCTTTGTTTTTTATAATTTTGCCACGAATATCTCGCTCGTCAAATTTTGCGCTATTATTAAATAATATAACGTAAGGAAACTCTAAACCCTTAGATGCGTGAATCGTCATAATATTTACGGCGTCCTCGCCATCAGTTTGCGAAGAATTTATATCTTTTAAACTATCTATTAAGTAAAAACTAAATTGTTTAATAGACATTTTTTTGTTTTTAGAAGCCTCGCTAATAAACCTTTTAACTCTTTTTACTTTATGTTCGCCAAAATTTGAAGCGTAAAGCCTATATAAATAACCACTTTCATTTATAATTTTATATAAAATTTCCTCAGCGGTTTTATATTCAGCAAGTAATCTAACGTTAGAAAATTCTTGTAAAAAGTTGTCAACTTTTTTATTTAAATCGCCGTCTTTTTGACTAAAATTTAAAACGCACTCGTAAAAAGAAAGTTTCCGTCCTTCACTTTTACGAATAAATGCTAATTCATCTAATGAAAAGTTGTAGATTTTAGACATTACGGTAGTAAGAGAAATATCGTTATTTAAGCCGTTAAGTGCTTTAACTAATTCCACCATAACCTTAATTTCGGGATATTCTATAATGTTTATTTTAGTTTCACAAGTTACAGGAATACCTAAGTTAGTTAAAGTGCGTATAAGTTTACTATTAGAGTATCTATATAAAATGCAAATATCTTTAAGTTTAATTTTCTTAACTCTATTTTTCTCATCACTTTCTTTAATATCGTAGTAAGTGGAGTTGAGCGCATCAGTTATTAAATTAGCAACTAATTTCTCTTGACAAGAATACTCTTTAACTTTTTCGAGTTCATAATCTTCAATAACTGAGTATATTCCGTTAGGCGTTGTTTTTTCCTTAGTTGGCTTGTTGTAAATATGTAGAGTGCAACTGCCTTCGTAACCTTGGTATAAACCTTTGTATAGCATAGGTGAGTCTTTATAATTAAATCCACCAAAATTTTCAGTAAATACCCTTGAAAATACGTTGTTTACGCCTTTTATAATATTAGGAGCACACCTAAAATTATAGTCGAGCGGAAGAGCGATATTATCGTTATCATTTTGCGCAAAAGTTTTGTATTTAGAAATAAAAAATTCAGGATTGCACCCTCTAAACGCATAAATACTTTGCTTGCTGTCGCCAACCATAAACTCATTATCGTTACTTAACTTAGTAATAATTGCTTCTTGAACGGCGTTAACGTCTTGATATTCGTCAATAAAAATATATTTATATTGATTTTTTATCGTTTGTAACACTTCTTCGTTTTGTAAAAGAGTGTAGGTGTATTTTTCTAAATCTGCAAAATCAAGTAAATTTTCTTCTCTTTTTAAATTAGAATAAAGCAAAGTTATATCGCTTGTTAATTTTTGTAAAACTTCAATTATAACGATGTTGTCTTGAAGCATTTTAATAGTATCTTGCCTACTCGTGCTAAATATATCGCTTAAAAATTTAATATAATCTTTAAAAGCGGTTGCATAGTAAGAAAAATCGTCAATATAATCGCTAAATTCCTCGCTTTTTTTAGGAATAGAAAAACTTATATCTAATTTTTCAATTAAACTGTATAAGTCATCACAATTTTCAAGTTGTAACGACATAGTTATTAAATTATTTACAAGTGTAGACTTGCTTTTATTGCCTTTAAAAATATCAACGAAAGGCATAAAAGCATTTGTAAAATATACGCCCGCATTTTGCACTTTACTTAAAAAATAATCGTGAATTAGGGTAGGTGCGTTTTTATGAGTTAATATAGAAACGTCAAATATATCTTGATTTAGTTGACTTTCTAAATAAATAACGATAGAAGTTAAAATTTCTCTCAAAGTATTGTCGTTTCTATGTGTAGATAAGTATGAAACGACTTTTAAAAAATTATTATCGCCTTTTTCATAATAGTCGTTTAAAGTAACGTCAATCGCCTCGGCTAAAAGTTTTTTCTTTTTGCTTTCTTCCATAACCTCAAAAGAATAATCAATATCAGCCAAATAAAAGTATTTTTTTAATAGTTTAGAGCAAAAAGCGTGAATTGTTGAAATGTCGGCATCAAAAACGTCGTCGTAAGCATCTTTTAAATCTTCACGACCATTGTTTATTTCTTGCAACAAAGAAGTTTTTAACTTCTCCTTCATTTCGTTTGCGGCAAGTTTAGTGAAAGTAACGGCTAAAATTTGAGATAAATCAGCCTTTTTTTCTATAATCAATCTTGTAATACGCTCAATAACGACAAAAGTTTTGCCAGAGCCTGCGGAAGCGGAAATTAAAGCGTTTTTATCATCAATTAAAACGGCGTTTCTTTGTTTTTCAGTTAAATTTTCATAAGTTTTACTCATTTTCGCCCTCCGTTTTATCATCACAAGAATTAACGGCACTAATTATCGTTGATTGAGTGCTGTTAGTTACTTTTCTATAGTTAGAACCTTCCTCTTCGCAAAAACCACATAAACCGCCAAACTTACAATATTTGCAAGCGTCTTTATATGGAGTAGGGGTTATAAAGCCTGAACTAATTTCATCTATTCCTTTTTCTGAAATTTTAATAGCATATTTTAAAAAACTATTAAAATCTTCTTCGGAAAGAGTTTCGCTACTACTATATAACGAGCCGTCTTTTTTAGTGGCTACGCTTATAATTTTACTTTTGCCGTTTATAGATAAATCGCTATCGGTTGCCGATAAAATTTCAGCCGAATCTATTGTTCTTCCTTTCATTGTATAAGAAGCGTCTTCCTTATCGCTAAAAGTATCTTTGATAGGGAAGTAATATGCACCGGCAGGCTTTAAGTCGTTATTTGTAAAGGCGTTCATATATAAGTAAAGTTGAAGTTTTTTTCCCGTGTAGAAGTTTTCAATAGAAGAAGAAACTTCGCCCGTTTTATAGTCGATAATTCTAATTTTATTATCAAAAATATCAACTCTATCAACTTTTCCTTTTACTTTATATTCGCCACCTTTAGCGTGTAGCGGAATACCTTTTATGCTTTGACGTTCACCAAAAGAAGCCTCTAATAAATAAGGTTTAAAAGAAGATTTAGTATATGCAAAATAAACTTCGTAAGTAACACGCCTTGCTTCTTTTTTGAGTAGTTCAAAAAGATACGAATATTTTGATTTTTGCGTGTATCTAGTGTATTCAGGTAAAGAAACTATCTCGTTAGATAGTTCGTCACAAAGTTTATATGACGACTGCTTATCTGTAACTTCATCAATTCTTTCAACGTATTTTTCTAAAATAAAGTGGAGTAGCGTGCCTATTTCGTTTGGTTTTAATTCGCCTTCTTCTTTTTCGTGAAGTCTAAGAGAATTTTTAATAAAGTTAGAAAACGGACAAGAAAAATATCCTTCTAACGTCGTTGCTGAAATTTCATCACCCGCCAAGCATAAAGAAGAACTTTCTTTTTTAACGTAATTTTCGCTTTTTGCCGAGTATAAACTATCTAAAACTTCAATTTCATTAGTTAAATTACATTTATTAAAGGCGTTATATATTGCGCTTATCGTTTTGCGTGCTAAAGTAGAGCCTTTTAAATAATCGTTTTTTATTTTTGCGCTTAACGATATTGCTAAACGTGGGTTAACTACTAAATTTTCAATATACTCGCCGTAATTTTGAGAGTAAATAGTTTTTAGTTTATCTAACGATTGAGTTTTTTCGTTTAAATTAAATATTCTAACAAGATATTTAATTACGTCACTTTTCGTGTTAATCGCACCATCATTAGAAAGTAGCGGATACGAAACTATAAGTTGATTTTTAAAAGAAATTAAACTAGTGCAAACGTTTTCTTTTTCCCTTTTATTTACAACTTTTATTTTAGGTTCGATTGCAACTTTGTATTCGTCTAATAAAATAAGGTCTTTATCTGATAAAATTGCAGTATCGCTTTTAGTAAAAGGAATATCGCCTAAAATTCCTATAGCGTATAAAATTTCAGGACTTTTAAGTTTTATATCTTTGCATTCGCCTACGTAAACACAATCGATATAAAGTGGAATACTACTAATTTTACAAGCCTCAGCACCTGAAATTAAAATGTTTTTAAAGTCGGTTATATTAGTAGGCATATCTTGTAAAATTGTTGTAATTTCATTTAAAATACCGTCTAATTTATCAAAAATTTTTTCATTAAAATCACATAAATAGCCTTCGTTGTTTTGCTTTAACGTATTATTTATACTTTCTAAATTTGAAGTTGCGTTTACTTCGTTAAGCATAAATTTAATGCTTGAAATATATTCGTTTATAAGCGTAGAATTTTTTAACTCGTTATAACATTTTATTACGGTTTTACGAATATTTTCATAAATTTCAACGTCACTATCTTGATAAATAAAAGGCTCTTTTATGGAATTTCTTGTGATGGCGTATTTATCAATATAATTGCAAAACCCATCACTAATTTTTTTGTCAATATTAAAAAGAGTGTTTGATACAAACGATTTTACGCTATCGGTTGATAAATTTTTTCTACAAAGTTCAACGTAGTCTAATATTAAAGTCATTATAGGATGCTCAATGAAAAGTTTCGTTTCATCAATATAAAAAGGAATATTATACTCTAAAAAAGTCCTTTTAATAACTTCGCTATAATTGTTTAAATTGCCAACGGCAACGGCAATATCGTTATATCTTAGATTGTTACTTCTAATTTTTTTAGTTATGCTTTGCGCAAGAAATTCCACTTCTTCATAGGTTGAATTGTGACAATATACGCTAACGTTTTCAGTTTTAGTAGGTTTGTAGTCGCTTTTAAATACACTTTTATTAAATAGATAATTTAAAATTGCCGATGCTTCTTCGTTTAAAGCATAGTCACTCGTAGTAACGATAGCGTTACTATAAGTTGAAGTAAGGTTATTTAAAACTTCATTAGTGTAAAATTCGCCGTTTTCATCACTAACGACTACTTGCGTATAATCTTTGGCGTTTTTAATTAAAGCGTCAAAAATCTCCGCCCTTTGTTTTGTGATGGTTGAAAAGCCAACTACTATAACGATAGAATTTTTAATATCTTCATCTTCGTTTATTAAAGCGGGCATAGTAGATAAATAATCGTAACTATCATATAAATTTGCTTGTTTTAAATATTCTTTAT
>JAZONZ010000103.1:0-5478 GCA_045654765.1 Christensenellaceae bacterium | reverse complement strand
ATAAATTTGGGCTCTATGGTTACGTTAAGTATGCTATGAATGTAAAAAGTATAATCAAAATCACTTTTATATAAAGTGTAATATAAAAGCCATAAATATTTTTGTAAATTTTCATCAATTAGCGGTATAAAATTTGCTATTTTATCATTGATTTCTTTTGGTAAATTTGCATCTTTTAATGTTGAGTAAATATTAGAGTGTGTAAAAAAATTACTATCAAAGTTTTCAAAAGCTTGACTTTCATATTTACTTAAAATTTTGTTATCAATATTATATAATTTTAATATACTTTCCATATACTTAACCCCCGAAAAAGTTATCTGTCTAATGATTTTACTTGCTTTTTATAATCGCTTGGACTTAAATTATAAAACTTTTTAAACTCCCTAGAAAATCTACAAGCATCTAAAAATCCACACTTTAAAAATACGTTTTTTATAGTGCAAGTTTCTTTTAAAAGCATTGTGCCTGCATTTTCTAACCTTACTCTATTGATGTATTTTAATGGTGAAATATGAAATATTTCGTTAAAAATCTTTCTTAAATACGTTTCGCTAATATAACATTGTTTAGCAACTTCAACTATTTTTAAATAAGGATTATTAAAATTCTTATTTATATATTCTACACCAACTTTTATAATTTGCTCTTTTTTGTGGATTTTGTTCATCATAAGTACGCCCTAACTATTCAACGAAATTTAAATTTTTTAAAGTTAAATTTTTTATATTTGATAACTCAAAATTATGTGTTGACTTGTCTTCTCTTTTTAAAATTTTACAATCTATTATCTTTACGTTTTTAATTTCGTTACCACTTTCCGTTGGCCCTATAATTTCAATTGCCGTTCGGTTTTTTGGTACGTTTTCATTAACTTTATCTTTATTGTCTATATAATGAAAATATTGATAACCTACACCCGTTAAAAGTAAATTTTCAAAGTAAAAGTTTTTAAAAGTAGTTTGAGTTTTTGCACTTTCGCCATCTAAATTACAACCGTATCTCGTAGTTATTGAAATATCTGGCATTACACTATCAATTGCGGTTACGTTTTCTATATAACCACCCCTAACAACCGGTGCTTTTATTCTTACGCCTAATAAGCCTTTTTGAGCGTTACAATCCCAAATATGAACGTCTTTTACACCGCCACTCATTTCACTACCTATGGCAAATCCGCCACCGCTATTTATTGTACAATCGAAAATGAATACGTTTGTAGTTGGTCTATTTATTATATTACCTTCGGGATTTTTACCAGACTTAATTGCTACGCAATTATCTCCCGTTTCAAAACCTGTGTTAAATATTACTAAGTTACTACTTGAATCGGGATTCCAGCCATCTCCGTTATGAACGGCTCTTGAATATATATAGCAGTTTTGAGTTACTATATCTTTTGAATATATAAAATGCAACGTCCAACTTGCGCCGTTTTTAAAGGTTATATTGTCAAAAATTACGTTCTTTGTATTAGAAACTTGAACTAATCTTCCCCTTGCTCTACCGTAAATTGCATTTTCACTATCAAAAGTTTTTACTTTTTCGCCTAAACTTTTTACGTATTCGCCTTGCAAGAGTCTTTCAGCGTTTATTACGTTTTCACATAAAACGTGTCCGCCACCTTCGATTGTTCCGCCACCCCTTATAACTACGTTTTTAGTGGTATAACTTGCGTTTTTATCCATTATACCTATGTTTATAAACGCTTTATAACACGTCATTTCATAGCCTTCAAATCGACTTTGTATTTTTGGTAAATAATCTTTTTCGCTCGTTGAACCAAGTAATTTTGCACCCTTTTCAACGTATAAAGTCATATCTGAGTGAAGGGTTAATGCTCCACTTAAAAACGTGCCTTTTGGTATATATACTACTTGAAATTTTTTACAATCGTCTATTGCTTTTTGTATTGCTTTCGTATTTAAAGTAACGCCATCGCCTACTGCGTTATACGGCGGTTTAGTTACGTCAATAATTTTACTATTTTTATTCGTTCTTACAAGTTTTTCATCAATTAAAGTTACGTTATTTTTAACTTCTAATTCCGCTTTTATAAAATACTCGGTATCGCTTGATAAATCGGTGAACGTATAATGAGTTTTATTCGTAGTTGCAACTTTTTCACCATTTAAATATAAATTATAGTGAAATTCTTCTTTTATAGATTTTTGTTTTTTCCAAAACACCGTTATACTATCGTTAAAAATTGTAAAATTAAACGTATTGTATTTCATATCGGCTCCTTGTTACACTTTATATTTTGCTAAAATCTTTAAGTTGTATTGCTATTATCATATATTTAAAAAGACTACCAAAACTATCTTGCACTATGCTGATTAACTTCTTATAACCTTGCTCAGTTTCACCATACGCAAATAAAGCCGCTTTGGCTTTGTTAATAAAATCTTTTGATATTTGGCTATTTATTTTATTAAATAAAGCATTTACCTCAATAGATTTTTTAAAAGCAATTGGGTTAGAATTTTCGGCACACTCAATTATCTTTTCTGAGTGAACCATTAACATTTTTATATTTTCACTAGTATTATCTTTACCTAAACTATTATCAACCGCTTTTTTGAAAATATTTATAAGGTCTTTTTCAAAAAGAAGATATGGCCTTTCCCTTTCATTCATTAGATACATAGCCTGTGTTAATTTTTCTATCGCATTATGAATACCGTTGGCAAACTCTCTATCATAACTTGAAATTTTAATAGCGCCATTTTCCGCCTTGGTAATTACCCTACCATCATATTGCCTTGCCATTTTGATAAGCGTAGATATCCAATTTTTTAATTTTTCTAATTCGTCAACTGTAAAAACTCTCATAAATTTTCACCATCCTTGATTTTAGATAACGTAACGACCGTTTCTACGTGTTTGGTTTGTGGAAAAAGGTCGAACGGTTTAACTTCTTTAATAGTATAAATACTATTAACGTTATCATTTTTAATTATTTTATTTTGCTCGATTTTTAACGTATTTGTTAATATGCCTAAATCTCTTGATAAGGTTTGTGGCGAACAAGATACGTATATAACTTTATTTGGTTTGCTTTTTAAAATGGCTTGTAATACCTTTACGTTACACCCTTTTCGTGGTGGGTCTAAACATACTACGACTTCATCATTATCTTTACGAATTTGCTCTATTAAATCTGGTAAAATTTCTTCGCAAGCACCGTTTATATTTACCATTTTATCTTCAATTTTATTTAATTTTGCAAGGTCGTTAGCATTTTTAGTTGCTTCTTTTATAATTTCAATTCCTATCGCTTTTTTTGAGTACTTTGACAACATTGCCGTTAACAAGCCTGCTCCACTATAAGCGTCTATAACCACCGTATTTTCAGTTAAATTTGCCTGTTTAATAACTTCTTGATAAAGTTTATTTCTAACGTTATCATTAACCTGCATAAACGAGTTTGCACTTATAGGATACTTAATGCCTAATTCCGTTGCGGTATAATATTCTTCGCCATATAATAATTTAATTTTATCAGTTAATACTACGTTGTTATTAAGTGTGTTTTCACATATAAACAATGAAAAACTACTAACTTTTTCACTTAACGCTTGTATTAGTTTTTTGTAGTTTGGTAGTTCCCTACCATTTACCACTATTACTATTAAAAAACTATCTGCTACTCGCCTACAAACTAAGTGTTTTACTAAACCTAATTTTGTTTCGTCACTATAAACTGAAATTGAGTATTTATAAATAAATTCCCTTACTATTTTTATAATATCAGTAGTCCATTCTTCTTCGATAGGACAATTATCTATATCTATAACCCTATGTGAATTCTCAGCAAAAAAACCTATTTTTACTTCGCCATTGATTTCTCTTATAGGTAGTTGTAATTTATTGCGATAATGATATTCGTAGTCACTTTTACACGTTTTTGCAACGTCAAAGTCGATATTTGCTATCTTTTTAAGACAATTTATTACTATATTTCGCTTAATTTTAAGTTGCTCAAAGTACTTTAAATGCTGTAACTGACAACCGCCACATTTCGTAAATACAGAGCATTTTGCTCTAACACGATTATCAGCGGGCGAAATAACTTCTAAACATTTACAATACGCTATATTTTTATCTACTTTTAAAACCTTAAACTCAACCTTTTCGCCAAGAAATGCAAAGGGTATAAAACAAGTTATATTATCAATTTTAGCAATACCTTCGCCATTACAACCTATATCGGTTATAATTTGAGTGTATATTTGGTTTTTTTGCATAAAAACACCTAAATTTTTAACCTTCTTATAATATCAATAGTTAATTTTTGAAAACGTTTCATCATTATGTCAAATACAACAAACACAACTAACCCACCAAAAATTATAACGTAAGTAATATATTTTTCTAATATTTCATTTTGAACGATAAAAAATGAAAATACAAAATACATTAAAAAACAAGTTGCTATAAACCATATCGCTTTTATTGGATATGATATAAACGGTTTTATTGATTTTTTTTCTTCGATATATAACGCAATAGGATATAAACCGAAAAAGGCTACGTATAATATAGTTATTACAAATCTACCCGTTTGCGCCGTGAATATTAAAGATAATATTGATACGGCTAAATAACAAAGTATACTTGATTTTAAACTCTTTTTTGACAACGGCACCATCATCATTAGTGACGCCATAAATAGACAACTTAAATCTAAAACTTCTATATAAACGCCTAATATTAAAAATAACAAACTTAACGCCGTTGTCAGCCCAGAAACGGCTATAATTTTACTATCACGCATTATCTACAACCACAACACAAATTAAATAGTAAATTACACGCAATCATATCACAGCACCATTGACAACAACTATCTCCACCTAATTGTTGAACGGGTTCGCCACTATCTCTACCACTTCTATACGCATTACCAGATTTATTCCAGTCAGGATTATAAGTAGAATTGTTTTGACCGTTTATTTTTGCGTTAATTTTATTTAAAGCATTTTTATATTTTTGCTCGTTTGGTGACATTTCTATTGCAATTTCAAGTTGTTTTTTACTTTCGTTTATCCAACTTTTTTTATAGAATATAACCGATTGATAGTAATGCCACTCGCTATCTCTTTCGTCAAAACTATCTAAAATTTCTTGCGCTTTTTGTAAATTGCCACTTCTTATAGCGTTTTCAACTTGGCTAAACGCTCCAAAAGTAGACGTATCGCTCATATTTCTATACGCCATAATTTCATTATAGGCGTTCTCAATTTCAGTAAGCATTTTTGCGGCGTTATTACCAACTTCGCCTTCTAAAAACCTTTCTTTTTGATACTTAGCCTTTAAAGTTTGATATTGCATTTCAATTTCTTCATTTGTAGCACTAGGCGAAACGCCTAAAATATTATAATATCTATTATCCATTTTTCTCATTCCCCTTTTCAAGAATAGTTTTCGTTGTATTTGGAATTCCCCTATAAAGTACGTTAAATATTAAATCTT
>JAZONZ010000102.1:0-18175 GCA_045654765.1 Christensenellaceae bacterium | reverse complement strand
AAGATGCAATACAAAACAGTCAACAATGTGTTTTTTATTTAGAAGAAGAAAAAATAAGTTTTGTTCCTATATCGGTAGAAATATCTCGCAAAGGAGAGCATAATTTAATAATTGGTTACGATTTTGAAAATAATAACGCATATATTGTACCTATCGTATTATTAAAAAAAATAGTGCTAAATGATATAAAACGCGAAATTAGAAAAGAAGAAATAGGGTTTGTGTATGAGTGCTTTGAAGAATATGAAAATGCGTAATGGAGGGAAAGAATAATGTTTGGTTTAAAAAAGTTTAAAGAAACGAAAACAAAGAAGTTTGAAAGCGATAAAAAGCGCAAACAATATTTTGCAATACAAAATTATTATAAGGCAAAAAGCGTAAGTGCTAAAAGTAAAAATGAAAGCAAAAAATAAATTCAATTATCAAGTTGTGCAAAAAGAAAGACTAACGAAATTTTCGTTAGTCTTTTATGTTGTTTAAGGTTCCACTTAATTCAAGGTTTTTTTATTATACTAACGAATTTTCGCAATTTGCTTTAACCCAATATAAAATATATTCAATCAAGCATTTCGTAAGGGGATTATCTAAATTTTCGTAAGGCACGGCTAAGCCTATAATTCTATAAGATTTAGGGTTGAGTGATAAAACTTCAACGCCACTCGTTGTGCCTGAAAGTAATAGTTTAGGCTCTAAACAAATACCCAAATTGTTTTTTACCATAGAAATCATAGCATAGTCGTCAGTAGTGCGATATTTAATATTAGGTTTTATATTATTTTCTTCAAAAACTGACCTTGAATCGTGGTCGGTATTATTACCTAAACTAATAACGTTTTCGATTTCAAAAGCCGAAACGGGTACGGCACTTTTAGTAGATAACGGGTGTCCTTTTGGAAGTATAGCAAGCATTTCATCTTTAATTAAAGGGTAAAACTTAAATCGTTCACTTGATGGTTTAGAGATAAAACCTATATCGCTATTTCCTTCAATTAAAGCGTTTTCAATATCGCTATAACCACCGTCAGTCAACGTAATTTCAATTTCAGGAAACTTGTTTTTAAACCCGTTAATTATGCTTGGAAGCCAGTTTACCGCAACTGACGTAAACGTAGCGATATTTATTTTATTAGTGAATTTACCTTTAATTTTATTAGATAACTCAATAAATTTTTCATTATAAGTTAAAACGTTTTTAATGGCGTAAAAAACTTTTTCGCCTTCTTTTGTAAGTTTAATACCGCCTTTATTTCTAACCATTAACTTATAGCCTAACTCTTTTTCAAAATCGTTTATCAAATGAGTTATTCCTGATTGAGTTATTTGCAGTTTTACTGATGCTTTTGAAATTGAGCCTTCTTCAACGCTCGTAATAAAAGCACTATATTGTTTTAAAGTCATACTATCACCTATGTATTAGTTTTTCTCATATTATTTTACACTATATTTAACTTAATATCAAGTGTTTTTTTAAAATTTACATAATTGTTTATATATTTCAAAAACTAAAAAGTGTACATATGAAAAAGAGTAAATTGTTTAAAGGGGCTTTAATTATATCGTTAGGTGGTTTTATAACCAAAGTAATAGGTGCACTGTATAGAATACCACTAACGAGTATATTAGGCGCTTATGGTTTAGGTTTATATCAAATGGCGTTTCCGTTTTATTGTTTGCTTTTAACAATATCTTCAACGGGAGTACCTAATGGAATAGCCAAACTAATAGCCAGCGGAGAAGATGCAAACAGCGTATTAAAATCGGCGTTAAAATTATTTTTGCCTTTATCAATTTTAGCCTTTTTAGTAATGGCGGTATTTTCTAAAAATATAGCCACTTTTCAAGGTAACGAATTTGCTAACGGAAATTATTTAGCATTAGCACCTTCATTGATTTTCGTAAGTTGTATTTCGTGTTTTAGGGGGTATTTTCAGGGGCTATCTAAAATGAGTCCAACTGCAATATCTCAAATTATAGAGCAGTTTTTTAAAGCGGTGTTTGGGTTAACTTTGTGCTTAATTTTTAGTTATAATAAAATTTTAGCATCTATTATGGCAACGCTTTCAGTAAGTATTAGTGAATTTATTGCGTTAATATATTTTATCATTATATACAAAAAACACGGCAACTTTTTACAGTTAAAAAATTCTAAAACAAACGTAAAAAAGGTATTGCTAATAGTAGTGCCTATAACGTTTACGTCAATAGTTATACCACTTGTTAGAACGGTAGAAAGTTTTATGATTGTAAATATTCTTAAAGAATATTTACAAAACGCCACCTCATTATATGGTTTATACTCTGGCGGAGTTGAGTCGATTATAAGTGTTCCCGTTGCTATTTGTTACGGCGTAGCAGTTGCGTTAATTCCCGAAGTTGCAAAAACTAAAGACTACAAATCAAAAAGCAAAAAAGTATTAGAATCGGTTATTTTAACAATTTTACAAGGAGTAATTTTTGCACTTTTACTTGTGTTATTTTCTTCTTTAGCAGTTAAAATTTTATATCCATCGTTATTAGAAAGCGAAAAGGTTATAATGATAAAAATGCTAAAATTATCATCACTTAGCGTAATTTTTTTACCTTTAATGCAAACGAGCGTAGCAATATTAGTGTCGTTATCAAAAACTTCTTTTGCTGTTAAATCGGGAATTGTTAGTGGAGTAATAAAGTTAATTTTATCTTATTTTTTACTAAAAATGCCAAGTTTTAATATATTTGCAACAATATTTACAGATATTATTTCGTATTTTGTTGCTTGTTTTTTAAATTTAATGTATATTGTAATTGTACTAAAAAAATTTAAAAGGCAAAAGTATGAATAAAATTATAATTGTAGGGTTAGGCACTTGTGAAAGTGATTTAACGTTAAAAGCGGTAAATTTATTAAAGAGTAATAAAACTAAAATTGTAAGAACTACTTTAACAAGTAGTTTTTTAGCGTTAAGTAAATATGGGGATAATTTTATATCGCTTGATAACGTTTATTTAAAAAGTCGTAATTTTGATACTTTGAATAAAAATTTAGCAAAGGAAGTTATAAATTTAGCAAAACAAAATGACGTTGTGTATTTTGTTGACGGCTGTGCGTTAGAAGATAATTCAGTTAAAATTATTGCTAAAAAATATAAAAACGTAGAAATAAATGCCGGTGTTTCTTATGCTACGAAATGTTTAGAAAGAATATCGTTAGTTGGCGAAAGTTATACGGCAATTTCTGCTTATGACGTGTTGCAAAATAAAAGTTTACCATCTTCATTAGTGGTGTATTCTTTAACTTCTAAAAAAATAGCAAGTGAAATTAAATTAAAGTTAATGTCAATTTTTGGAGAAGAAGTTGAAATTTACTTCACTAATGAAAATTCATCTAAAAAAATATATTTATACGAACTTGATAGGCAAGACGAATATTCATATCAAACGGCAATTTACGTGCCAAAATTAAACTTTTTACAAAAAACGGCGTACACTTTTAGCGATTTAGTCGAAATAGTTTTCGCACTTCGTGGAGAAAATGGTTGTCCTTGGGATAAAGTTCAAACTTTTGAAAGTTTACAAAAAAATTTAATAGAAGAGTGTTATGAACTTGTTGACGCTATAAATTCTAACAACGTTGAAAATATCGTAGAAGAAATAGGTGACGTTTTACTTCAAGCGGTATTTTATTCAGTGTTAGGCGAAGAAGGCGGTTTGTACTATGTTGATGAAGTTGTAAGCGGGATATGTTCAAAACTAATTTCTCGTCATACGCACGTATTTGGTGAAGATAAAGCGGTAACTGATAGCGATGCGTTAAACGTTTGGAATAAAAATAAAGCGATTGAAAAGGGGTATAAAAACGGCGGGGAGTACGTATTAAGTTTGCCAAAGACTTTACCTGCGTTATTAAGGGCGCAAAAAGTACAATCAAGGGCATCAAAATACAATTTTGATTTTGATAGTTTAGAAGATGCAATTTCAAAAATTTTTGAAGAAGTAAAGGAAGTAAAGTTGGCGTATAGCGAAAAAAATGAAAGTAATTTATTTAAAGAGTGTGGAGATTTACTTTTTAGTGTAGTAAACGTATTAAGGCTGTTAAACGTAGATAGTGAAAGTGCTTTAATGTGTGCTGTAAATAAATTTATTGATAGGTTTATTGCTCTTGAAAAAAGTATAACACTTGACGGTAAAGATATTAAGAAAATGACAACCTTAGAAATAGACGAGTATTATAGAAAAATCAAAAAAGAGGAAAATTAAGTGTTTTCAAAAGGTATAAAAATAGGCAATATAACTACGAAAAACAACGTATTCGTTGCGCCACTTGCAGGGTTTAGCGATAGTTCGTTTAGAAGTATATGTTATTCGTTGGGCGCAGGTCTTTGTTTTACTGAAATGGTTAGTATGAAGGGCTTAAAATATTCTTCTTGTGAAACGAAAAATCTACTTGCAACCGAAGAAAACGAGTATTTAAAAGCGGTGCAAATCTTTGGAAATGACGTAGATATTATGTCTGAAATGGCAAAGAGTGAATATTTAGATAAGTTTGATATTATTGATATAAATATGGGTTGTCCCGTAACGAAAATTTATTCAAACGGCGAAGGGAGTGCACTTTTAAAAAATTTACCGCTTGCATCAAGAATTATCGAAGGCGTGAGTAAAAGTGGAAAAATGGTAACGGTTAAATTTAGAATAGGTTTAGAAGAAGGCAATTATATCACTAAAGATTTTAGTAAAATGTGTGAAGATAGCGGGGCAAAACTAATTACTATTCACGGAAGAGTAAAAACGGCAATTTATAGTGGCGAGTGTAATTATAAGCAAATAGAAATTGCAAAAAATTCCGTTAAAATACCCGTTATAGCGAACGGTGGAATTTTCACTAAACAAGATGCTATAAATATGATGAACAATACGGGGGCTGATGGAATAATGCTTGCAAGGGGTGTATTAGAAAATCCACTAATTATAAGTGATATTTTATCGTTACAGCCAAAATTCACGTTAAAAGAATTGATTTTAAAGCAAATTGATATGACGGCGAGTAAATACGGCGATAATCGAAGTGCCGTTATATTGCGTAAACAGTTGGCTTACTATTTAAAAGGTGTTAAAAATTCTAAGAAATTAAAACAAGAAATTTTCACAATAAATAGCGCTGAAAAAATGAAGCAATTATTTATAGATAGTAATATATTTTAACATTTTACGCCTATTACGCTTATAATAGTGTGATAGGTATATTATGAAATTTTATTGTAACAAAAACCAAGAAATTTTTAAAACTAACAGTAGTAACTTTGACAAATATGACGTTATATTATATGGTTTTAACGGCATTAAAAAAATTAGTTATAAAAGTGAATTAAATGGAAATGAAGACACTTTGGCGAAACTAATAAAACTATCTAAAACGCATAGAAAGATTTTTCTTGTTGCAACCGTCACCGATAATTACGGATTGTTAAAAAAGTCAGTAATTATCGCAGAAAATGGCAAAATATTAGGCATTTCAGATATGAATTTAAAGGTCAATAATAGTGCTTTTTCAATTAGTGGCGGATATAGAGTATATCAAACTTCAATGGGTAAAATAGGCATTTTAATATGTGATGATATTTTAGACTACGAAGGTGTAAAAGCAATGACTATTTGCGATGCCGATATAATAGTTATTTTAAGTGATGAAAGTGAAAAGCCAGAGTATAATTTTATAATTCGCGCCTATTCTTATTTATTTGGCGTACCTATTTTACTAATGAGTTCAACGGGTATTTTAGCCTCAGATATTAGTGGCGAAATCGTATCTACAAGTAGAGATAATATATGTGAAATCGTACTACCTACGAAAAAAACTTTTAGACTTATTACTACTAAAAAGCGAGGTCTAAAAAAGGAGTAAAAATGAAATTTAATATTGTATTAGTTGAGCCTGAAATTCCACAAAATACGGGCAATATTTCAAGAACTTGCGCTTGTACGAATTCAGCGCTTCATATTGTAAGACCTATGGGTTTTGAAATAAATGATAAAACTCTAAAAAGAGCAGGGCTTGACTACTGGCAATATTTAGAAGTTCACTATTACGACAGCATTGAAGAAGTTATTGAAAAATTTTACAATGGTTCAAACTTTTATTTTTTGAGTACGAAAGGAAAAGTGGCGTATAGTGACGCTACTTTTAAAGACGGCGATTTTTTAGTATTTGGAAAAGAATCGCACGGACTTAGTGAGCCGTTACTAAAAAAGTACTATTCACAAACACTTCGTATACCTATGTTTGGCAATTTAAGAAGTTTGAATTTGTCTAACAGCGTTGCAATAACACTTTACGAAGCGCTTCGCCAAAACAATTACGGACTATTAAATAAAGAAGGCAATTTAACGGGAAGAAAAGATTAAAATTTTAAATAAGAATTTAATTAGTTCGCCAAGTTAACGAAAATTTAATAAATAAAAAACTTTAAAGAGTGGTTTAAAGTAAAAGCAATTAGTTTTTTAGTATTAAACATAAAAACACGATAAAACAAGTATATATAATTCGGTAGGTGATATATGTATATTTTGCAAAAATTGATGCTTTTACTTGGTGGAATTACTCTTTTTTTATTTGGCTTAAAATTTATGAGCGAAAACATGGAAAAAATTAGTGGAAGGCAAATTAAAAATATGCTTTATTCTTGCACTAAAAATAGATTTAGTAGCGTGTTAACGGGTGTGTTTTCAACGGCGATATTGCAGTCAAGCGTAGCAACGAACATAATAATTATAGGTTTTGTATCATCAGGCATTTTATCCTTTTTTTCAGCATCGGCAATAGTAATGGGAACGAATATAGGAACAACCATTACAGCACAATTAGTTTCCTTATCAAACGGCAATTTTATTGATATGACTTCAGTAGGGGCAATTACTTGTTTTTTAGGTTTTGTATTGACCTTTTTAAAAAGCAAAAAACTATATCATACGGGTTATATAATGGCTGGTTTTGGTATGTTGTTTATGGGCTTGCACGTTGTAAACGATTGTGTTAGATTTTTTAAAAATTTTGAGTTTTTTAACAATTTATTTTTAGTTGATAACGAATTCGTTTTATTTTTAAACGGATTAGTAATAACAATGATAGTCCAAAGTTCCTCAGCGGTTACAAGTATTATGATAATACTTGCGGGTAACGGATTGTTAACTTTTGAAGGGAGTATGTTTTTAATTTTAGGCACGAATATAGGCACTTGTTCCGCCGTAATATTAGCAAGTTTAAATAAGTCGGTAGAGGCGAGAAGAACGGCGTGTTTTAACTTAGCGTTTAACGTGTTTGGCTCTTTGATAACGTTTTTACCTATACTTTTATTCAAAACTCAAATTGCGTTATCTTTTGAAAGTTTTTCTGGCGGAATTGAACGACAAATTGCAAATTTTCATACCTTGTTTAACGTTTTAACAACAATAATAATACTTCCTATATTAAGACCGTTTACTAATTTTATAGAAAAAATTATTCCAGAAAATAAAAAGGAGAAAGAAAAGGGCAATAAAGTTAAAATTAGTTTAGTGAAAAACACGACTATTTAATTACTTAGCGTATAAAACATTGACATTTTAGTAAAAATATACTAAAATAACAAAGTTATTATAAAATAAACATTTAAGGAGTAGTTTATGAATAAAAAAACTATAAAAGACGTAAATGTAAAAGGCAAAAAATGTCTTGTTCGTGTTGATTTTAACGTGCCTATGAAAGATGGCGTTATAACTGATGAAAACAGAATAAACGGCGCACTTCCTACAATTAAGTATTTAATGGAGCAAGGTGCAAAAGTTATTCTTTGTTCACATATGGGTAAACCTCATAATATATTTAATGAAAACGTAAAACTTTCTAAAAAAGAAAAGAAAATTGTTGAAAAGGCTAACGAAAGTGAAAAAGAGGCTTTAACTTTAGAATTTTTAGAAAAGGCTAAAAAAGATATCGTAAAATACACTTTAAAGCCTGTTGCCGATAGGCTTAACCAACTTTTAGATTGTAAAGTAACTTTTGCAACCGATACCGTTGGTGAAGATGCAGTAAGCAAGGTAAACGCATTAAAAGAAGGCGAAGTAGTTTTACTTGAAAACTTACGTTTTGACGCTGGGGAAGAAGGCAAAGATATTGAATTTTGTAAAAAACTTGCAAGTTTTTGCGATATTTACGTTAACGATGCTTTTGGTACGGCTCACCGTTCACACGCATCAACCGCTGCAATCGTTGAATACGGTTTAGTAAAAACTGCCGTTTGTGGTTTCTTAATTGAAAAAGAACTTTCAGTTATGGCTGATAGTTTAGAAAATCCAACAAGACCGTTCGTAGCAGTATTAGGTGGTGCTAAGGTTGCTGATAAATTAAACGTAATATCTAATCTTTTAGAAAAGTGTGATTCTTTAATTATCGGTGGCGGTATGGCGTATACTTTCTTAAAAGCGTACGGATATGAAGTTGGCACTTCATTAGTTGATAATGAAAAAATTGACTATTGCAAGGAAATGATGCTTAAAGCGGAGAGTTTAAACAAAAAGTTATATCTTCCTATCGATACCGCTATAACTTCGTCTTTCCCTGACCCTATTGATAGTGAAATTGATATTGAAATAGTGGATTCTAAAAATATTCCTAACGATAAAATGGGTCTTGATATCGGTCCAAAAACTATGGAATTATTCGCAAGCGTTATTAAAGACGGTAAAACGGTTATTTGGAATGGACCTATGGGTGTATTTGAAAATCCAACTCTTGCAAAGGGTACAATGGCAGTTGCTAAGGCTATGGCTGAGGCTACTAATGCAACTACTATTATCGGTGGTGGCGATAGTGCCGCTGCAGTAAGTCAACTTGGTTATGCTGATAAAATGTCGCATATTTCAACGGGTGGCGGTGCATCTTTAGAACTTTTTGAAGGTAAGGTTTTACCAGGTATTGCTTGTTTAAACGAAAAGGAGTAATTATGAGAAAACCTATAATAGCAGGTAACTGGAAAATGAATTTAACGCCAAGTGAAGGTGTGAAATTAGTCGAAGAATTAAAACCACTTGTAAAAGACGCTACTTGTGACGTTGTGGTTTGCGTTCCTGCTACTGATATATATGCAGTGGGCGAGGCGTTAAAGGGCTCAAACGTTAAACTTGGTGCTCAAAACGTGCATTTTAAAGATAGCGGTGCATACACGGGTGAAATTTCAGCCGATATGCTTTTAGAATTAGGCGTTGAATACGTTATTATCGGTCATAGTGAAAGAAGGCAATATTTTAACGAAACTGATGAAACGGTTAATTTAAGAACGCTTCAAGCGCTTAAAAAAGGCTTAACGCCTATCGTATGCGTGGGCGAAACGTTAGAAGAAAGAGAAAGTGGAAAGACTGAAGAAGTTTTAAAAACTCAAATAGTAAACGGACTTAAAGGCGTTGAAGATTTAACTAAACTCGTTATAGCGTACGAGCCGGTTTGGGCAATCGGTACGGGTAAAACTGCTACAAGCGAGCAAGCCAATGAAACTATCGGTTATATTCGTGAAGTTTTAAAACAAACTTTTTGCGAAAAATGTGCAAATGAAGTTAGAATTCAATACGGCGGTTCAATGAAGCCGTCAAACGCTACTGAACTTATGAGTATGAGTGAAATTGACGGCGGTTTAATAGGTGGAGCATCACTTAAAGCAAGCGATTTTAGTCAAATTGTAAATTATAATAAATAAAATTAAAGGTTAGTTTTCTACTAACCTTTATTTAATGCTTAAAAAAACCAAAAAGCATTATTAGATTATAATATGATTTTTAAAATATACAATAAGTATTTCTTGCTTTTTTTGTAAAAATAATATATAATACTTATTACTAAACTTATATGTATATGGGTGTAAAATGAAAAAATATATTAGAATATTAAGTTTAATATTGTCTGTAATTATATCAGCGTCACTTTTTACTGCATGTAAAAATAGCGATAATAATGAAACGGAAGTAACTCAACCGGTTGTACTTTGTGATTTTGAACAATGGCAACCAGATTTTGCCACTATAAAACTTCAAAAACTATTTGGTAAAATTAGAAGAAATAAAGATAAAAACTACGTTAAAAGCGGTGATTATTCCGCAAAACTTATGCCTGTAGGCGGTCGTATTGATAGATCGTATCCGGTATGTTGGTTTCCAACTACTTCAATTGACTATGATTATAAATACGTAGATTTTACTTACGCTGATACCGTTACCGCTTGGATATACAATGATAATGACCTTGCTAAAAATATTACGGTAGGATTAGTTGCAGAGTATACGGGTTTTGAAAAAATAGTTCAATTATTTGGTCAAACGTTTTATTTAGAGCCAAAACAATGGACTTTAGTTAATTTTGTCGTTGATTTTAATCAAATGAACTGTATGACGGAAGTTAAAGAAAGTTACATTAAAGCAATTCAAGGCGTATATTATTCTTTTGATTGCGCTATGTCGCCTGACCCTGATTTAGCACCCGTTTTTTATATTGACGATATAACTATAAACTATAAAGAAGAAAAAAATGAACTAAAAAGCACAACGTTATTTGCACCTATTGAAAACAATAAGGCTATGATGTTTGATTTTGAAAAGGAAATTGAAAAGCACGTTATAAAATATAGAATTGTAAATGATTGTGCTTTACCTTTAAGGCGAGTATTAACTTCTCAAGAGGCGGGTGTTCAAGCAACGTCAAATAACAATTTATTTGAAATGAAATTTCCTTTATATCCAAGTAGCACGGGTTATGCTTCTAATGGAGTAACGTTAGATATTCCACAAGAATATACTAAACAATTTTGGCAAACGTACGTATATAATAGTGAAAAAGAAAATCCATATATAATTCCAAGAGAAGAGTGGGATGACTGGTATTTTTGTATTGATATATACAACGCAAGCCCTATTGATTACGATTTAGGTTTACGTTTTACAAAATGGGGTGGTATTTGGTATACAGTTACCTTTACAACTCATATGCCAAGAAACGAGTGGGTAACTTTAAAGGTATCGGTAGACGATATAGCAAGTCAACGAAATTGTAGTGGTACTTATAACGGTTTAACGCCTGAACAATATTACTTAAATGAAGAAAGAATTACTAATCCTGGTAAAATTGTTTTAGACTGGAATCCTGTACCTAAAAAAGAAGATAGCAGTGATTTAGTTAATGAAACCACTTATATGAAATATTATATTGATAACGTTAGAATTGAAAAAATAGTGTAAAAGAGGTAAAAATATGAAAACGAGACCGGTTTGTTTATTGATAATGGATGGTTATGGAATAAATAATGCTAAAAATGGTAATGCTATATCATTAGCAGGTGCTAAAATAATAGATAATTTATCTAAAGATTATCCGTCAACGTTACTTGGCGCAAGCGGTATGAGTGTAGGACTTCCTGATGGGCAAATGGGAAACAGCGAAGTTGGTCACTTAAATATAGGCGCAGGTAGAATAGTTTACCAAGATTTAACGAGAATTACAAAAGAGATAAATGACGGGATATTTTTTGAAAATGCCGAACTTTTAAAGGCTATGAAAAACGCCAAGGAAAATGATAAAAAATTGCATTTATACGGTTTATTATCAAATGGTGGAGTGCATAGCCATAACGCTCACTTGTATGCTTTATTAAAAATGGCAAAAATGCAAGGTTTAAGCAAGGTTTACGTTCATTGTTTCTTAGATGGTAGAGACGTTGCTCCAACAAGTGGTGCTGATTTTATAGGCGAATTACAGCAAAAAATTCAAGAAATAGGCGTTGGCGAAATTGCATCAGTTGTGGGCAGATATTACGTAATGGATAGAGATAATCGTTGGGAAAGGGTTGAAAAAGCATACGATATGCTTACAATAGGTAATGGCGAAAAGTGCGAAAATCCTAAAACGGCGGTATTAGAAAGTTATAATAACGGCGTAACTGACGAGTTTGTTTTACCAACAAACGTGTATAAAAACAATAAACCGATAGGTTTAATAGAAAAAGGCGATAGCGTAATATTCTTTAACTTCCGCCCTGATAGAGCAAGGGAAATTACCCGTGCTATGATGGTTAATGAGTTCAATGGTTTTGAAAGAAAAACGGGTTATTTAAATTTATGCTACGTAGGTTTTTCTAAATATGATGCAACTTTTGAAAACGTAGGTATTGCTTTTGAAAAAATATCTTTAAACAATACTTTAGGCGAATATCTTGCTAAAAAAGGCTATACTCAACTTAGAATTGCCGAAACGGAAAAATATGCACACGTAACGTTTTTCTTTAATGGTGGAGTAGAAACACCTAACGAAAACGAGTATAGAGATTTAATTAACTCACCAAAAGTAGCAACTTATGATTTACAACCTGAAATGAGTGCTTATTTAGTAACGGATAAAGTTATAGAAGAAATAGAAAGCGACAAGTTTGACGTTATTATATTAAACTTTGCCAACTGTGATATGGTTGGTCATACAGGCTTTGTTGACGCTACCATAAAGGCGGTAAAAACGGTTGAAGAGTGTGTTCAAAAGGTAACTTTAAAAATATTAGAGAAAGGTGGAAGCGTACTTATAACAGCCGACCATGGTAATGCTGATAAAATGATTGAAGAAAACACTACTGACAAACCTTTTACTGCACATACTACAAATCCCGTACCATTTATTCTTGTTTCAAAGGAATATAAAGGCGTAAAACTTAGAGATGACGGTGTGCTTGCCGATATCGCTCCAACGCTTTTAGAGGTTATGGGTGAAGAAATTCCTGTGGAAATGACGGGTAAAACGTTAATTTCTAAATAACATAATAAAAACCGTATAAAAATAGTTGTAAAATAAATATTTTTATGTTACAATAGTAAAGATTTTAGATTAGAATTAAAAAAGTTAGGTGATTTTATGGAATTATATGAAATTTTTAAACTTTTAAGTCAAATATTATTAGTTATATCAGTTATAGCATCAGTTTTCGTTATAATTGTCGTAATTATGCAACCAGCAAATTCAGATGGTATAGGTGCAATTAGTGGTAGGCAAGAAACTTTCTATGGTAAAAACAAATCAAAAACGTTAGAAAGTAAAATGAAAAAACTTACAATAATTTCAATTATTATACTTGCACTTTGCATGATTTGTTATTGCGTACTTGCGCTTTTAGCAAAAAGATTTTTAGGTTAAAACGAAACGGCTTATCTAAGCCGTTTTTTTATTAGGAAAATTATGAATTTATTAGATACGATTTATCAAAAATTTTTAAATGGAGAATTTGAATATAAGGGAGCAAAGCGTATATTTCAATTACTTCAAATTAAAAGCAATTATGAAAAAGACGTTGTCCGTTCGTTATTAAATAAATTAGAAGACGAAGGAAAAATTGTCTATACAGATGGAAAATACGTTTTATTAGAGCATAGTCCGTTAATTAAGGGTGTATTAAAGGGAAATGAAAGGGGATTTGCCTTTTTTATTCCAGAAAATAAAACTCTTAATGATTTTTTCATACCTTCGTGTAATTTAAACGGCGCACTAAATAAAGATACCGTTTTAATTGAAAAAGTTACAAGTAAAAGGGGAAGTAGTGACGAAGGAAGAGTTGTTAAAATTTTAAATAGGGGCGTTACAAAATTAGTAGGAACTTTTGAAGCGCAAGAAGGTTTTGGTTTCGTTGTTAGTGATGATAGAGATTATTTTGTAGACGTATACGTTCCGTTTAAAAGGTCAAGGGGTGCAAAAAACGGCGATAAAGTAGTTGTTGAAATAACGAAATATCCCGAGAATAAGAAAAACCCAGAGGGAGTAATTACTGAAATTTTAGGTAAAAAGCATAATTTTAAAACGGAAGAATTATCTATAATTAAAAATCACGGATACGAATTAGAATTTTCTAACGAAGTAATAAAAGAATTAGAAAAAATTCCAAACCAAGTTACTAAAACTGAAAAAGAAGGAAGAAAAGATTTCACTAATATATTAGCGGTTACTATTGACGGCGAAGATTCTCGTGATTTTGACGATGCTATCTCTATTCAAAAAACGGAAAGTGGATATAATTTAATCGTTCATATTGCAGACGTTTCTAATTACGTAAAACAAAATTCTAATATAGATAAAGAGGCGTTAAATCGTTCAACAAGCGTATATTTTCCAAATAGCGTTATACCTATGCTACCTAAAAAACTATCAAACGGGATATGCTCGCTTAACGAAGGGGAAGAAAGGCTTTGTTTATCTGTTTGTATGGATATAAATCTTAACGGCGAAGTTACTAACTATGAAATTTTTGAAAGCGTAATTAAATCGTATAGAAGATTAACTTACACAACCGTTCAAAGCATAATAGAAAATCATAAAGAAACAATTGCTAAAAATAGAGATATTTATCCGCTTATAATGGATGCGTATAATTTAATGCAAATACTTGCAAATAAGCGTAAAAAAAGGGGAAATATCGACTTATCTATAAAAGAAAGTCATATTTATATAGACGAAAATAAGCAAATAGTAGTCGAGCCAAGAAAAAGTGCAACAGCCTATAAAATTATAGAAGAATTTATGATTTTAGCAAACGAAACGGTAAGTGAATACGTTTATTACTTAAACTTACCATTTATTTATCGTGTGCATAAAAAACCAGATATTGAAAGGCTTGAAAATTTCAGGAATTTTCTTAAAATTTTAGGTATAAACGTAAAATGGAATAGTGAAAATTGCCACCCGAAAGATTTTCAATCGTTACTTGAAAATTTAAAAGGCGAGCCTATATTTTCATTAGTTAATAAAGTAATGCTACGCTCAATGCAAAAGGCGGAATATTCTCCTGAAAATTTAGGGCATTTTGGATTATCAAGTAAATGTTATTGTCATTTCACTTCGCCTATTCGTAGATATCCTGATTTAGTTGTTCATAGGGTGTTAAAAGCAATAATAAATAACGATTTAGAGTACGTAGAAGGTTTAAAAAGTTTTGTTTATACGGCAAGTGAAATTTCTTCAAATAACGAAAGGCGTGCCGATGAAGTTGAAAGGGAAATGGATGATTTTTATAAATGCTGTTATATGAAAAGTAGAGTTGGCGAAATTTATAAAGGTGTTATAAGCGGAGTTACGTCTTTTGGAATTTTTGTTGAACTTGAAAATACGGTTGAAGGTATTATTAGAATTGAAAGACTTCCAAGGGGCGAATATTTATTTGATGAAACGACGTACACTTTAAAAAGCAACAAGCATAAATATAGTTTAGGCGATGAAATAGAAATTATAGTAAGTGGCGTTGATTTTTCGTCAAAAAAAGTGGAATTTGACGTTATTTTCTAATTAAATTATTGATAAAAACGAAATATTATGATAGAATAATAAAACTAAGGAGGCAATATGAAACTAATTACAGAAAACAAGCAAGCATATTTTGAGTATTTCGTAGAAGAAAATTATATTGCCGGCATAGTTTTAGAAGGTGCTGAAGTTAAGTCTATAAGGGCGGGAAGCGTTAACTTAAAAGACGCTTTTTGCTCTTTATATAACGGCGAAGTTTACGTTAGGAATATGCACGTTGCGGTATACGACCGTAGTGGTGCGTTTAATTCAAAAGATAGTAAAAGGGAAAGAAAATTATTATTAAGAAAGGTAGAAATTAACAAAATAGTAGGCAAAATCAAAGAAAAAGGCTACACTTTAGTTCCTTTAAAGTTGTTTTTTGAAGGTAGTTTAGTTAAAATTGAAATAGGTTTATGTAAAGGTAAGCATACCTTTGACAAAAAGAAATCTATAAAAGAAAAAGACATAAAACGCCAAGCAGAAAGAGAAATAAAAGAATATTAAACAAGCGGGGATGCACCGGATTTGATTGCATAGCAAGTTTATTGTAAGCATACCAAAGGCTCGTCTTTGTAAAAACGGAAAATTAAATTTAAATGCAGATACTAATAATTATAGTTACGCACTTGCTGCTTAATAGTGGCTGTTCTATGTAAAAACGCCGTTGGTTTATATAGGGCATAATTATAAACGGAAAACTCATATAGTAATTTGATTGCGTTAATATATGAGTATACAGCAATTCACGTTAGTATAAGTTTGTTCGTTGAAGTATACTAAAAGGGATAAAAACGAAATAAGTATGTAGAAATCATAAAGGACCTATGTAAGACGCGAGTTCGACTCTCGCCATCTCCACCAGAAAAACGACAAATTTCGATAGAAATTTGTCGTTTTTCAGTTATATTCGCCTTATAGTGTGAAGGTTACAAGGCGAATATAATATCACTGCGAGTGAAACGAGTAATATCACGCCGAGCAAAGCGAGGCATATCACTAAAAACACACGAGTTTAATTTCAAACGAAAAAAGTAAGATAATTAAATTTTATTAACGTAAAACGTTTGACTTTATCACTTTAGTGTGTTAAAATGGTAAAGTAGTAAAGTGGAGGTAATAAGCGTACCATGAAGCAATTAAATAAAAAAGATTTTGAAAATTTATATAATGCAATACTTTCTTTAAAAAACATAGATGAGTGCGAGGCTTTTTTTAATGACGTTTGCACAATTCAAGAATTAGAGGCGTTCAAGCAAAGGTTAGACGTTGCTATTTTGTTAAAAAAGGGTATGAGTTATGCTGATATAAATAAAATAACGAGTGCAAGTACTGCAACTATATCAAGGGTAAGTAAGTACTTAAATTATGGTGACGGCGGATATTCTATCGTTATTGAAAGGTTAGAGGGAAAGTAAAATGTTTAATCAAGATATTTTAAGCAGTTTAGAAAAATCGGTATATAAGTTAAGAGAATTATTCATTTGTAACGGATATAGAAAATTTAAAATGAATAAGTTTGAAGAATATGATTTATATTCTAAAAATAAGGAATTTTTAGTGTCTGACGGCGTTATCGTTTTCAATGATACTAACGGCAAACTTTTAGCGTTAAAGCCAGACGTTACGTTGTCTATAATTAAAAACTCAAAAGATAACGCAAATTCTATTGATAAACTTTTTTATAATGAAAACGTTTATAGAATTTCTTCAACTTCGCACACTTATAAAGAAATAATGCAAGCGGGGTTAGAGTGTATAGGTAATATAACGTTTAACGAAATTGTTGAAGTTACTGCGTTAGCCATTAAAAGTTTAAGTTTATTCTCTAACGATTTTATGTTGCAACTTGCAAACGTTGATTTGGTGAGAGCGATACTTTTTGATTATAATATAGACGGCGTATTGTTAGAAAACACTATCAGTGCAGTAACGCAAAAAAATATAAAATGTGTTAATGGAATTTTAAGTGATACGCAATATAACGCAGTAAAAGTTTTGATAGATAATTGTAGTACAATAGAAGAAACGCTTAAATCAATTGAAAGCATTGTAATTTCTCAAAACAGCAAAAAACTTTTTAACGAATTTAAAAACGTGATAAGCGAGTTGATTAAACTTGGCTTTGAAGATAAAATTTCTATTGATTTTTCAATTATAGATTTTAATAGTTATTATAGCGGAATCGTATTTAAAGGTTTTGTGAGTGGAATTTGTACCAAAGTTTTATCGGGCGGACAGTACGATAATCTTATGAAGAAAATGAATAGACAGTCTGGAGCAATAGGCTTTGCCGTTTATTTAGATGAATTTGAAAGATTTAATGAAACCTTTGACGATGCTGACGATTATATAAAAATTGCTCTTCCTAAGGGAAGACTTGGCGAAAAAGTATATCAAATGTTTGAAAATGCGGGATTTGATTGTCCTGCTATCAAAGAAACGAATAGAAAACTTATATTTGAGAACAAGGAAAAGAAACTTAAATTCTTTTGGGTTAAGCCATCGGACGTAACAATTTACGTAGAAAGGGGAAGTGCGGATATAGGCGTTGCTGGAAAAGATATATTATTAGAGTACAAGCCTGACGTTTTTGAACTTTTAGACTTAAATATCGGTAAGTGTAAGATGGCTGTTGCCGCTAAAAAAGACTTTGTTGACGATGAAACTAAAACTTTAAGAGTTGCCACTAAATTTTCAAATATTGCAAGCGACTATTATGCAAAAAAATGTAGAGATATTGATATAATACATCTTAACGGCACAATAGAAATTGCGCCAATACTAAATTTAAGTGACGTAATTGTCGATATAGTTGAAACGGGTAGAACGTTAATTGAAAACGACTTAGAACCTTTTGAAACTATCGTG
>JAZONZ010000101.1:0-29102 GCA_045654765.1 Christensenellaceae bacterium | reverse complement strand
CTTTTGCTAAAGCAAAATCTTTGTAAAATTAAAAATTTTGCTGTAAAAATAAAGTAAGGAGTAATTATGAAATTATCAAAAATTTTAAATACCAAAAAGAGTAAATTGTTTTTCTTATATATAATTTTTGGCATACTTTCTATTATTTTTGGCGCAATGCTTATGCCTATTTGGGCGAAAAATAAAGTAGACGTTTTCTTTGCGTCTTGGGGTGGAAATATAATTAAAATAGTGATAGCGTTACTTCTTGGTCTATATTTAGCATTTTATTTATTTAAAAAATTAGTTAGTCCTAATAAAAAGGTTATAAAATTTTTAATTGTTTTAGAATTTACAACTCTTCTGTTAATATTATTCGGGTGTATATTTGCTCAATTTAATATAATAAAAATTAACAATGCAGGCTCAATAATAGGTTTAGTTTTTTGGCTTAGGGGCAGTATTGAAGTTTTTAGAGCGTATTATTATGAAAAAGGCGACTCTTCTAAATATTCCGTATGGGGCTTAATAGTTGCAATATTATTTATAAGTTTTGGCGTTGCTTTAATGGTTGGTCGTTTTTTAAAAGACGAATTTATTTTATGGTCGTTAGTAATACTTATATTTATTATAGGATTAGTTAGTTGTTTCGTTGGTTTTATTAAAAAACCAATTAAAAATAAACAAAAAAAGGGAGAAAATAATGTCAAACAGCAAAGTTAAAATCGAAGACCTTGATAAGAATTTTGCTACGTATAGCGTATCGAATAATAATTTTAAAGAATACAAAATTCCAAACGATAATTTTTCGTTATTCGGCGCTAAGTACGAGCAAGGCTATGGCTTTTATAAAATGCCTAAAAAGGATATTGACGCAATGGATGAGGACGATAGAAGAAAAGCGAGTCTTCACTGGGGAAACATGTGTACTTCCGGTGTTAGGTTGGCGTTTTCAACCGACTCAACAAGGCTTAAACTAAAAGTTAAAATGCACGCATTTTGTCGTTCGCCGGAAATGGCAATTTTAGCAACCTCATATTTTACGTTAGTTGAAGTTTTAAGTACGGGCGAAGAAGTTTTTACATCACACTTATTCGGTGACTGCATTACCGAGCCTTTATTTGAACTAACGTATGAAGTTTCATGTTATTTAAAGGGTAATGACGTTAGAAATTACGTATTATATTTTCCTACGTATAGTTGCGTTGATGAATTAACCGTATACGTTGATGAAGATAGAATAGTAAAACCATATAATCCATATAAAGATATTAAACCTGTGCTTTACTATGGTTCATCTATCACGCAGGGCGGTTCGGCATGTAGAACGGACAATGCTTATCAAGCAGTCGTTTGTAAGTTAAATAGAGTTGATTATAAAACCTTTGCAATATCAGGAAATGCTAAGGCAGAGCCAGCCGTCGTTGATTATTTAGCAAGTGAAGATTGTTCCGTTTTCGTTTGTGATTACGACCATAACGCACCAACGGTTGAATATTTAAGGGAAACGCATTTACCTTTATATAAAAAATTTAGAGAGGCTCAACCAAATACTCCTATAATATTTATGTCACGTCCAACGGCGTTTAGAGAGTTTGAAGTTGAGTGCAAAAGAGGTAACGAGAGAACGCAAGTTATACTTGATACTATTGAATACGCTAAAAGTCAAGGCGATAATAACGTGTATTTTATTGATGGTAGAAGTATGTTCCCTCTTGATGCGAGAGAACTTTGTTTGGCTGGCGAAAGTCATCCTAACTCGTTAGGCTTTTTGTTTATGGCTTTTGCCGTAAAAGAAGTTTTAGATAAAATATTCGAAGGAGGTAAAAGGTAATTATGTCTGTGCTTGAAAAAATTGATAAAAACTATACTCAAAACTGGAAAATAGATAGTGACTTAAAAGAATATAAAATACCTTGCGAACCTTTCACTATTTTTGGTTCAACTTTTTACGAGGGCGAAGGCTTTCATAAAATGCCGTTAGATTACGTTAAAACGCTTCCGTTAGGTCCATACTGGGGTAGTAAAATGACTACGGGCGTAAGAATCACCTTTTCAACGGATGCTACTAAAATGGCAATATCAGCAACGCTATACGATTTTATTAGAGTTGCAAAATCTAATTTACTTGCAAATAACGGTTTTCGTTTGGTTGAATTAACTGATAGCGGTGAAGAAGTTCACGCTGCTAATTTTAATCCGCCACAATATAAAGATGGTAGTGTTTTTATGGACGATACGTTTGCTTCTCAATCTAAATTAAGAGGCGGTATGCGTAATTATATTTTATATTTACCTACGTATAGTGGCGTAAATGAAATGTCAATTATGCTTGATGAAAATGCAACGGTTAAAAAGTTTAATCCATATAATAACTTAAAGCCTATACTTTTTTACGGCAATTCAATCACGCAAGGCGCTTGCGCTACAAGACCTGATACTAATTTTGCGTGCATTATTTGTAACAAAACTAAAACGGATATAATAAATTATAGTTTATCTGGTGGGGCAAGGGCTAATCCAGAGCACGTAGAATATTTAAAAACGGTTGATTGTTCTGTGTTTATTTGCGATTACGATGCTAATGCCGATAGTAGTGATTTTTTAAGAAAAACACATTTACCTTTATATAAAAGTTTTAGAGAAACTCATCCTGAAACGCCTATTATTTTATTAACTTTAAGTTCGTATTTTAGAGATAACTTTTGGAAAAACGGCGAAAGGGCTAAAAGAGACGAAGTTATTTTCGAAACTTATAAATACGCTATTGAAAACGGCGATAAAAACGTATATTTAATAAAGGGTAAAGATTTAATTCCTCGTGACTTAAGAGAAATTGCATATACCGATGAATCACACCCTAACGATATAGGACATTATTTTATTGCAAATAGAGTTATTCAAACTCTTAATCCTATTTTGCAAGACTTAAAAGAAAAGGGAACGGCAAATAAATAATTAAATAAATAGCACGCTATAATACGCTAAGGTGTTAATTGTAGCGTGTTTTTCTTTACAAAATTAAAGAAAAAAGTTATAATAACAATATGTTAGTGGTAAAAGACGTTGAAAAAAACTCAATAGGCGAAGAACTAGGCTTTGAAGTGGGAGATATATTAACTCATTTTAACGGACATAAAATCGTTGATATATTAGACTATTTGTATTATGATAGTTTAACTTCTTTTACTATGAACGTAAAAAGCGTTTCGGGCGAAGATATTGAAGTAAACGTTGAAAAAGATGAGTTTGAAAGTTTAGGCTTATATTTTGAAAGTGATTTACTTGATATTAAAACTTGTAAAAATAAATGTATTTTTTGCTTCGTTGACCAAATGCCTAAGGGTATGCGTAAAAGTTTATACGTTAAAGATGATGATTATCGCCAAAGTTTTATGGTGGGGAATTTCGTTACCTTAACTAACGTAAATGACGAAGATATTGAAAGGATTATAAGATTAAAATTAAGTCCGCTATACGTTTCAGTGCAAGTGATAAATCCAGAAGTGCGAATAAAAATGTTAAACAATCGCTTTGCCGGAGATATTTTTGATAAACTTAAAAAGTTGACTGATAACGGAATTAAAATTGAAGGGCAAATAGTATTAGTGCCTGGTGTAAACGATGGCTTATACTTAGAAGACACTATTAAAAAACTATATTCATTACGCCCTAATTTATTATCAGTATCCGTAGTTCCTTGCGGAATTACAAAGTTTAGGGAAGGGCTTTTTCCTATAAGAGATATTGATAAAAACTATTCTAAATGCGTAATTAGTCAAGTTAAATCGTTAAATAACGAGTTCAACGAAAATTTTGCAACACTTGGCGACGAGTTTTATTTTAGGGCTGGCTTGCAAGTTGAAGATAGCGAATTTTACGGTGAGTATTTACAACTTGGTAACGGCGTTGGCACTACGAGAAAATTTCATACAGAGTTAATGGAAAGTTTAAAAGAAAAAAACGAAAGTGGCAAATATTTAATAATAACGGGCGAATCTTGCGTTGAATTTATTAAACAAGAGTGTGAAATTATCAATAAATATTGCAAAAACGCCACGTATTACGTACTGCCTATAAAAAACAACTTTTTTGGCGAAACGGTTAATTGCACGGGACTTTTAACGGGGCAAGATATAATAAGTCAAGTTAAAGAATTTGATAAAGAATATGATATTTTAGTTATGAGTGATATTGTTTTAAAGCAGTTTGAAGACGTGTTTTTAGATAATATGACCTTAGAAGAATTTTCTAAAATAATAAATAAAAAAATATACCTAACTGATGGCACGGGCGAAAGTTTTTTTGATGCGTTATCGGGTGGGAATAAATTAAGGAAAGTATAGTTATGGTAAAACCTTTAGTTGCCGTTGTTGGTAGACCTAACGTTGGCAAATCTACCTTTTTTAATAAAGTAACGGGTAAAAAAATCTCAATAGTTGAAAATAAACCGGGCGTTACAAGAGATAGAATTTATTGTGATTGCGAGTGGTGTGGTAAAGCGTTTACTCTTATAGATACGGGCGGTATTGAACTTAAATCTACTGACGAGATGTGGATTCATATTAAAAAACAAGCAGAAATTGCCATTGAAACGGCAGACGTTATAATTTTTATATGTGACGTAAAAAGCGGTATTACGGCATCTGATATTGACGTTGCTACAATGTTACGCCGTTCAAACAAGCCGGTAGTTTTGGCTGTAAACAAAATGGATAATTTTGATGAAAGTCTACTCTTTGACTATTATGAACTTGGATTATCAACGCCGTTTGGCATTTCTTGTGAGCAAGGTAAAGGTTTAGGCGATTTACTTGACGAAGTGTGTTCACATTTTGATTTTAAAGTTGATGACGATACTGACGAGTATACTAAAATTGCTATCGTTGGTAAACCTAATGCGGGTAAATCAAGTTTAACGAATAGACTTTTAGGTTATGATAGAACAATCGTTTCTAATATAAGCGGAACAACGAGAGATGCTATTGATACTCACTTAGAGTATAACGGCAAAAAATACACTATTATTGATACTGCGGGAATTAGGAAGAAAAAAGCGGTTAACGAAGATATTGAATATTATAGCGTTGTTAGAGCGCTAGGCGCAATTCGTAGGGCGGACATTTGTTTCGTGGTAGTTGATAGTTTAGAAGGCTTAACTGAACAAGACGTTAAAATTTTAGGCTACGTTCACGAACAAGGTAAACCTTCACTTGTAATAATGAATAAATGGGACGCTGTTGAAAAAGACACTTATACTATTGAAAAGTTTAAGAAAAAGTTAGATAGTGATTTGGCTTTTATGGATTATTATAAAAGTGTATTTATTTCAGCGAAAACGGGTTTAAGAGCGGAAAAACTCTTTAAACTTTGTGATGAAATTTTAGAAAATGCAAGAAAGCGTATTACAACGGGTACTTTAAACGACTTGCTTGGCGATGCAATTAGAACAACCGAGCCACCAACAAAAAATGGTAGGAGACTTAAAATATATTATACCGTTCAAGATGGTATAATGCCACCAACGTTTATAATGTTCGTTAATAACGCCGAACTTATGCATTTTAGTTACAAAAGATATTTAGAAAACACTTTAAGAAACGCTATTGATTTTAGCGGAACACCTATTAGACTTATCGTGAGAGAAAAGGAAGAAGATAAAGTATGATACTATCAATTTCTAATTTATGGTGGCAGTTTTTATTGTTAAGTATAGGTTCATACTTAATGGGCAATATAAATTTTGCCGTTATAATTTCAAAACTAAAAAAGCAAGACATACGAAAAATAGGTAGCGGAAATCCCGGCACTCTAAATATGAGTAGAAATTTCGGCTTAAAAATAGGCGTTTTAACTTTACTTTTAGATATATTAAAGGGTGCAGTTCCAACCTTTATAGGCTGGATATTATATAAAAATTGTTATTTTGAATTCGCCATGTTGCCCATTGAAACGTTTTCAAAAGTAATGTGCGGTTTTTTTGCTGTTTTAGGGCATATTTTTCCAGTATTTATGCATTTTAAGGGCGGAAAGGGAATTGCGACCACAATAGGCGTTTTTGCCGTTTGTAATATAGTTGTGGCACTAATTAGTGGCGTTGTTGCTATAATATTTATTTTAATTACTGAAATAGGTGCTATGGGCTCGTTTATTGCTACGACTCCTGGCGCTATTGCTACTTGTTTTTCTATACATCAAAAATATATTGTTAATCAAATAACTTCTTACGAGCAAATAATAGTAACGCTTATGGCAAATTTATTCGTGGTATTTATTATACTTTTAACGTGGTATGCACATAGGCAAAATATTAAAAGATTGTTAATGGGCGAAGAACATCCAACCAACTGGCGACAAATGATTAAAGAGGCTTTAATTAAGCGTAAAGTTAAAAAAACAAATAAAAAATCATAAAGTAAAAACACCTCTCATATACATTAAGTGTATCGGGAGGTTTTTTGATGGAAAAGTTTGATATTTATAGGGATATCGCTAAAAGAACGGATGGTGATTTATACGTAGGTATAGTTGGTCCTGTTAGAACGGGTAAATCTACGTTTATAAATAAATTTATGGAATATATTGTAACGCCTAACATTTCTTCTAAGAATAAAAGACAAATAGCAATTGATGAAATGCCTCAATCTGGCGAAGGAAAAACTATTACCACAACCGAGCCTAAGTTCGTGCCTGGCGAAGCGGTAAAAATTTCGCTTAAAGGAAAGGCTCAAGCAAAGGTGAGGCTTATTGATTGTGTTGGATATATGGTAAACGGGGCTATCGGCGATAAAGAAGATGATAAGCCACGCTTAGTTAAAACGCCTTGGGCAAAAGAGCCTATTCCGTTTGAAAAAGCAAGCGAAATAGGTACTGAAAAGGTTATTAAAGAGCATTCTACCGTTGGCATTGTAGTTACTACTGACGGCAGTATCGTTGATATAAAAAGAGAAGATTACGTAAAGGCGGAAGAACGTGTTATTAGCGAAATGAAGTTATGTCAAAAACCTTTTGTCGTAATACTTAATTGTAAAGAGCCTAATAGTAAAAAATGTATTGATTTAGCAAACGACTTAACTGATAAATACGGGGTAAAAGTTATTCCGTTAAATATATTAGATAGTAAAGAAGAAGATATTAGCGAAGTAATTTATAGTTTACTTATGGAATTTCCTATGAAGAGTTTTGACGTTGAAATTCCAAAGTGGATGCAAATTTTACCTTCAACTAATGAAATTATTCAAGACGTTATAGGCAAAATTAAAGAAGTTGCTCCCGCACTAAAACGTATGAAACATTATCCTTTAATAGAAAGCACGTTACGTGAAATTGAAAAGTTACAGCCAACCGTATCTTGTAAATGTCTACTTGGGGAAGGTAAAATAGTATATAATTTACAGCCAAACAGCAGTGTATTTTATGAAATTTTAAGTCAAATGGCACAAGATAATATTCAAGACGAATATTCTTTAATGAGTTATATTAAAGAATTATCTATTGCAAAGAAAAACTACGAAAAACTTAAAAATGCTTTAAGTGAAGTTGATGAAAACGGCTATGGAATAGTTGTTCCCGCTGATAGCGATATGACTTTACAAAATCCAGAAGTCGTAAAGCAAGGCGGTAGATACGGCGTAAAAATTAAAGCGACAACTGAGTGTATGCACTTAATAAAAATAAATTTAGATGCCGAAGTTTCGCCTATATCGGGAACTCAAAAACAATGCACGGATTTTGCCGACTTTATTAAAAACGAGTACGAAGATAATGCTGATAAGGTTTGGAACACTAACGTTTTTGGCAAAAAATTATCTACGCTTGTTAGCGAAGAAATAGCGTCTAAAATAAGTTGTATGAAAAATGAAACAAAAAATAAAATGCGTAAAACGGTTACGAGAATTGTCAACGAAGGTAAAGGCGGGGTAATTTGCATATTGCTTTAATCTTTTAAACGACAAAAACAAGTGCAATATTTTTTTGATTGCACTTGTTTTTTTGTCAAATATTTACCTAAATTTAAAAAATAGTTAAAAAAATAAAAGTGCCTATTGAAAATTAAATGAGTGTGGTGTATAATGAAAACAGACGTTACGTTAACGTCTTAAAAAATATATTGATATGGTAGGTAAAAAATTATGGATGCAAACAAAATCAGAAACGTGGCAATTATAGGCCATAGTGGAGAAGGTAAAACAACACTTTCTGAGGCAATACTTTTTAATTGTGGCGTAATAGATAGGCAAGGTAGAGTTGAAGATGGTAATACCGTTATGGATTTTGATGCTGAAGAAATAGCAAAAAAATCATCTATCGGTTTGGCGATGGCTCATTGTGAATACAAAGGATATAAGTTTAATCTTATTGACGTTCCAGGATATTACGACTTTGAATGTGAAATGGCTGAAGCTTTAGCGGTAAGTGACTCTGCTATTATAGTAACGGGGGCAAACGGAACTTTAACCGTTGGCACTGAAAAAGCCATAGATTATTGTGTTTCTCGCAAAATACCAGCAATGTTATTCGTTAATGGATTAGATAAAGAAAATTCTTCATTTATAGCAACTATTGACGCTATAAAACAAAAATACGGTCATAAAATAGCGCCTATGATAGTACCTAATATGGTTGACGGCAAAATGAAAGGCTTTGTAAAAGTAGCATACGGTGTTTTAAGAGATTGGGAGAAAAACGAATATCCTATTCCTGATTATTTACAAGATGCTTATGAAGACGCACGTTTAACTTTAATGGAAGCCGCAGCGGAAAATGACGAAGTTTTACTTGAAAAGTTCTTTGGCGAGGGTGTTTTATCGCCAGAAGAAACTGAAAGGGGTGTAAAACTTGGTATTGCAACTTGTTCAACGATTACTGCTCTTGGTGGTAGCGCTTATAAAAATCACGGTATATTTAATCTTATGGATAAAATTATATCAACGCTTCCAAGTCCTATTGATGCAGGTATTCAAAAGGCTATACAAAACGGCGAAAAAGTAGCCATAGAGCCTAAAGTAGAAAATGAAACTATTATTAGAGTTTTCAAAACGGTTGTAGACCCTTATATGGGTAAATTAAACTACGTTAAAGTTGTTTCTGGCATTTTAAAGAGTGGCCAAGTTTTAAAAGTTTACGGTAGTGACGTTGAAGAAAAAATTTCAGCAATTTACGTAATTAGAGGTAAAAAGCAAGAAAGCGTTGAGTCGTTAATTGCGGGCGATATAGGTGCGTTATCTAAACTTAACACGGTTAAAACGGGCGATACTTTATATGAAAAAACCCCAACTGAATTTAAGAAGTTTGAAATTCCTTCACCTATGTATAAAAGAGCGGTTTATGCCGTTAAAAAAGGCGAAGAAGATAAGATTTTTGCAGGCTTAAATAAACTTAGTGATGAAGATATTTCGTTCACGGTTGAAAAGAATTTAGAAACGGGCGAAATGATTATTTCTGGTTTAGGAACGACTCAATTAAGCGTACTTTCTAAAAAACTTAAAAATAAATTTGGTGTAGAAGTATTACTTAAAGCGCCTAAAATTGCGTATAAAGAAACTATTTTAGGTAAGGCTGAAGGCGAAGGCAAACATAAAAAGCAATCTGGTGGTGCTGGTCAGTATGGCCACGCAGTTATAACTTTTGAGCCAGGAGCAAGTGATGGTGTATACGAATTTGTTGACGCTGTTGTCGGCGGAACTGTTCCAAAGCAATTTATTCCAGCAGTAGATAAAGGTTTAAGAGAGGCTATTATGCACGGCGTATTAGCGGGATATCCGTTAATAAACTTAAAAGCAACTCTTCACGATGGCTCGTCTCACCCTGTTGATAGCAAAGAAGTTGCTTACGTTTCTGCCGCTAAACTTGCGTATGAAGTTGGTATAAAAAATGCTAAACCGGTTATTTTAGAGCCTATTTATCAAGTAGATATCACCGTGCCTGATAGTTATCTTGGCGATATTATGGGAGATATAAACAAGCGTAGAGGTAGAATTTTAGGAACGGAACAAGTTGAAGATAAATGTATAGTATCTTGTGAAGTTCCTGAGATAGAAATATTAGAATATGCGCAAGATTTAAGAAGTTTAACTCAGGCTAGGGGATTCTTCTCATCTCAATTTGTTCGTTATGAAGAAGTGCCTTATGAACAAACAAATAAAATTATTGAAAGTGCAAAGGAACAACAATAAAAATGATATTAAGTGTATGTCCTAACCCTAGTATAGATTGTACCGTTGAATTAGAACAATTAAACGTGGGTAGACTTAATCGTGTAAATAATAAAATATTAACCTACTCAGGTAAAGCGTTAAATTCAGCAATAGGTGTTAGGCGACTTGGTGGCGATAGTTTTGCTACGGGTTTTATGTATGAGGGTAATGGTTCACTTTTTCAGCAAACCTTAGATAACGAAGGGGTGAAACACACTTTCGTTTGGAATAAAGGTAGCGTTAGAATGAATTATAAAATCGTTGATAATCGTTCAATGCTAACTGAAATTAACGATAGGGGTGAAAGTGTAACCATTGAAAAACAAAAAGAACTTTTATCTTTAGTTAACACCCTTTCAAAAACTTCTTCAATAGTAATAATAAGCGGTTCGCTTCCTATGGGCATTGAAGATACTTACTATGGCGAATTAGTGAAAAGCGTTAATAGTAAAAGTAAAGTAATAGTTGATACTGAGGGCGATAAATTGTTGTCTGCAGTAAAGCAAGGTGTATATTTGATTAAACCTAATTTGCGTGAACTTGAAAACGTTGTAGGTAAAAAACTCGATAGTAAAAAAGAGTATTTAGATGCGTGTAATTATCTTATTGATAAAGGTGCTCAAAACGTTTTGTTATCTTTAGGCAGAGAAGGGGCAATACTTACTAATGGAAGTGTAGCATATTTTTGTAAAAGTGCCTCTGTTGCCGTTAATTCAACAGTAGGTGCGGGAGATAGTATGCTTTCGGCTGTTAGTGTTATGACTGAAAAGGGTGCTGATTACGAAGAAATTTTGCACTCGGCGGTTGCTGCGGGCACAGCGTCTATTACTACACCGGGAACAAATTTATTTTATCGTGATAAATACGAAGAAATTTATAATAAAATTTTTGTCGTAAAATTATAATGAGGTATAAATGATTACTGTTAAAGAATTAAAAAAAGATAGGGAAATTCAATGTATTATGGAAACTTGCGAAAAGCAAATTGATGCTTTGAATTATACTGAACATTCAAATCGCCACGCAAGTATCGTATCTTCTTGGACGGGTATGATATTAAGAGAGATAGGCTGTGATAAAAGGAGCATATGGCTTGGCGAAATTGCAGGTTATTTGCACGATATCGGCAATGCTTTGGCAAGGCACGACCATGCAGGTAGCGGTGCAATATTAGCGTATAATTTTCTTGTAAGTAGGGGTATGGATTATCCTGATGCCGCTGAAATTATGATGGCTATTGCTAACCATGATGAAAAACACGGAATTCCCGTTAGCGTAATTAGTTCAGCGCTTATAATTGCCGATAAATCTGACGTTCATAAATCACGTGTTAAAAATAAAATTTTTAGCGAAGGTATGAATATTCACGATAGAGTTAATTTAGCGGTTAATTTATCTTACGTTGAAGTGGATAAAAAGAACAAACAAATAGATACTATAATTGAAACGGATACTTCTATTTGCTCGGTTGCCGACTATTTTGAGATATACCATACAAGAATGATAATGTGCTCTCGCGCTGCGGAATTGATAGGCTATAAATACGGCTTAAAAATTAACGAAACAAGGGTTTTGTAAGTTATATATTTTCATTAAACTGCTCATACTTTTGGTATGTGCAGTTTTATTTCTAAAATTTTTCATTACAAAAAAATAGTTAGTGCTAAAAGAAGTTCAACTCTGTCTGGAGCGTTAGTTTATTTTACGTTATTAGAACTTGTGCCGTTAGCGTATTTAACAACCCTAACTTTGTCAATGTTTGGCGCTAAATTTTCAAATCCTATAAATAACTTAATGACAAGAGATATGAATATGGTTGTAGACTATATTTTCGTTACCGCTGATAACTTAGGTGCAAGCGGTAACGTTTTTGCCGTTTTAATATCAATGTATTCTGCAACGCATTTCTTTTTTCATTTGCGTAGAACGGGCGAAATGGTTTATAACTATACAAGTCAAAATAACGTAGTTATAAGAATAGCATCAATAGGAATAATGATTTGCGTTTTATTTTTATTTGCGTTACTTCAAGGAGTGTATTTTATAATAAGTAAAATTTCAATACAGTTTTTTGGAAAAATCTTAGGAAGAGTTATCAATTATACTGCATTATTTTTAATGCTTTTTATATTTATCGTGGTATTAAATATATATGCTTGTCCTTATAAAACGAGAATAAAAGAAGTATTTGTGGGCAGTTTATACACTTGTATTTTTGGTATAATCACAACCGTTTTATTTTTCATATACGTTAAATATTTTGCATCATACGATAAAATTTACGGAAAAATAGCAATTATAGTAGTGTTTTTAATGTGGCTTTATATTTTAATGAAAGGCGTTATAGGTGGAATGAATTTAAACGTATATTTAATGGGAAGAAGAAAGAGTAAAAAGAATAAATTATTAAGTAAAAAAATTTTAAATGATAAATAAGTATAATTTGTAAAGTTTATTCATATTTATATAAAAAGGGGAATAAACTTGAATATTTATATTGAAAAAAGAATTGTTTTAGAAGCGGAATACGTTATAAAAAATAATGCTACGGTGCGAAAAACGGCGGAAATTTTTAATATAGGTAAATCTACCGTACATATAGATATGACTTTAAGGCTTAAAGAAATTGATTTAGATTTATACGATAAAGTTAAAGAAGTTTTGGCTATAAATTTAAAAGAACGTCATTTAAGGGGCGGTCTTGCAACGAAATTAAAATATAGTAAACGAAAAAAATAAAAAGGCTTGCTAAACTTTAGCAGGCCTTTAAAATTTTAATTATTTAATTATTCTAAATCTAATAATACCTTCAATAGATTGTAATTTATTTATAGTTTCTTCATCAATAGTTGGAATATCAATTATAGAGTAAGCAAAATCACCCTTAGAAGAATTTATAAAGTTATCAATATTTATATGCTTGTCAGCCAAAATGGTTGTAAATTGAGCAATCATATTTCTTTGGTTTAAGTGTAAAATACAAATTCTTATTGCTGAATTTCTTGGAGAAGAACAAGTTGGATAGTTAACGCTGTTTACGATATTACCATTTTCAATATAATCTTTAAGTTGTTTTGACGCCATTATTGCGCAGTTATCTTCCGCCTCAGGAGTAGATGCACCAAGGTGAGGAATTGTAATAACGTTTTCAACACCTATTAACTCTTCTGAAGGGAAATCTGTGATATATCTACCAACTTTACCGCTGTTTACACTTTCAATGATATCGTCAGTGTCAACAAGTTCGCCTCTTGCTAAGTTGATAATTACAACGCCGTCTTTCATAATATTGATTTTATCTTTAGATATCATACCTTTATTTTTATCAGTCATAGGAACGTGTAGGGTTATGTAATCGCAAGTTTTAAAGAGTTCGTCAATATCGTTCGTTACGTCAACGTGCCTTGATAAGTGAAGGGCGCTAATTACTGAAAGATAAGGGTCGTAACCTAAAACTTCCATACCTAAACCAAGAGCGGTATTAGCAACTCTTGCGCCGATTGCTCCTAAACCTATAACGCCAAGTTTTTTGCCAAGTAATTCTTGACCAACGAATTGCTTTTTGCCCTTTTCAACGGTTTTAGAAATATTTTCCGTACCTTTTAAAGTATTAACCCAGTTTATAGCGGGAACAATCTTTCTTGAACCAAGTAAAAGGGATGCTATAACAAGTTCGTTAACGGCATTTGCGTTTGCGCCTGGAGTGTTAAAAACAACAACGCCACGTTTTGCGTATTCGTCATATGGAATATTGTTTACGCCAGCGCCAGCCCTTGCTACCGCTAAAACGCTTGGTGCTAATTGATAATCGTGCATTTCGTAACTTCTTACTAAAATACCGACAGGGTTTTCACTATTTTCTACTACTTTATAATCGTTTTTTAAAACCTCGTTAACAAGAGGACTAATTGCGTTTAATGCTAAAATATCTTTCATAATTTATCCTTATTTGTGTTCAAGTTCAAATTTTTTCATAAATTCTATAAGTGCTTTAACGCCTTCGATAGGCATAGCGTTGTAAATGCTTGCACGCATACCGCCAACTAATCTGTGGCCTTTTAATGAAACTAAGCCGTTAGCCGTTGCTTCTTTGCAAAATAGTGCGTCAAGTTCTTCACTGCCAGTAACGAAAGGAACGTTCATTATTGAACGATATTCTTTAACTACGTTGTTTTTGAAAAGTGAAGAATTGTCTATGAAATCATATAATAAACTTGCTTTATATTTGTTAATTTTTTCTATTTCTTTAATTCCGCCTAATTTTTTTAAATGCCTAAAAACGAGCATTGCCATATAGATAGGGAAACAAGGTGGAGTGTTATATAAACTATCGTTTTTTGCTTGAATACCGTAAGAGAGCATAGTAGGACAAATATCCATTTCTTTGTTCAATAAATCACGCCTAACGATAACAACGGTTACGCCAGAAGGAGCGATATTTTTTTGTGCGCCCGCATAAATTAAACCAAAGTCTTTAACGCAAATTTCTTCGCTTAAAATGTTTGATGACATATCGGCAACGAGTGGGGCTTTAGTTTTAGGGAATTTATTATATTTAGTTCCAAAAATCGTGTTGTTTGAAGTGATGTGAACGTAATCGGCGTCAAGTGAATATTCAATTTTGTCAACGTCTGGAATATAAGTGTGATTTTTATCTTTTGAAGACGCAATAATTTTAGCCTCGCCATATTTACAAGCCTCTTCTTGCGCTTTTGAAGCAAAGTTGCCCGTAACGATATAGTCAGCCTTTTTATTAGTCATTAAATTAAGTGGTACGGCAGCAAATTGTTGAGAAGCACCGCCTTGAACGAATAAAACTGCGTATTCATCAGGAATATTGAGTAATTCTCTTAATAATTGATTAGCCTCGTCGTTAACAGCCATAAAAGTTTTGGACCTATGAGACATTTCAGTAATACTCATACCTGAATTGTTATAATTAAGAAAATCTTGTTGTGCCTCTTTTAAAACTTCTAAGGGCATAGTTGATGGACCTGCTGCAAAGTTAAAAACTCTCATATAAATCTCCTTTAGAATTTAGTTATGCCCTAAAATATTGTCATTTTAGGGCAGTATTTTATAAATTTATCTTATTATCTTACGCTGAATAGTAATTGACCGTAAGTTGGGAAAGGCCATAATTTTTCAGGCGTATACGTTTCGGCTTCATCACAATATGAACGAAGTTTATTCATACAAGTAATTATTTCATCTTTATAGAAAAACGCCATTTCTTTTGCGTCAACAAAAGTAGTTGCCTTTTCAAGTAATCCTTTAAGTTCTTCTGCCGTTTTATAAATTTTAACGTTAAGTGAAGATAATTTGATAGCAATAGTTGAGTCTATCTCATAATCAGCGCCTATTTCTTTCTTGCGTTTAGCCGTTTTAATAAGTTTTGCTATATATTTGTTTACAGCAGGATATATATCTTTTCTAGCCATTTCAGCCATCGTTAAGCCTTCAATGTTAACTATTCTTGAATAGTTTTCAAACATAATATGTTTTCTTGCTGTAATTTCAGTTAACGTAAATACGCCGGATTTTTCAAATAATTCAATATTTTTTTGTAATGTATAAGCGTCAGTTGCATCAGGCGTTGTTTTTAAATTAGATAAACCACGATTAGTAGCCTCATTAACCCACTCAGTAGAGTAGTTGTTGCCGTTAAATAAAATTCTACCATTTTCTTTAAGCGTTTTAGAAACTATTTCGTAAACGCAAGCAGGAATATTATCGCATTTTTCTAACGTGTCGGCAAATTCGCCTAAAATATCAGCAACGGTTGTATTTAAAACTAAGTTGCAATCAGAAATAGAATCGCTTGAACCTACCATACGGAATTCAAACTTGTTACCTGTAAATGCAAGTGGTGAAGTTCTATTTCTATCAGTAGTATCTTTAGGAAGTTTAGGTAAAATTTTAGTACCTAACTTCATTATAGTTTTGTTTACGTGATATAAGTTTTTGTTTTCAAGTTCTTTTAAAGCAATAGTTAAATCATCGCCTATAAAGATAGAAAGGATTGACGGTGGCGCTTCATTAGCACCAAGTCTATGGTCGTTACCCGCACTTGCAACTGAAAGCCTAAATAATTCTTGATATTTATCAACAGCCCTAATAACAGCCATTAAAAATACTAAAAATTGTAAGTTTTCGCCAGGTGTTTCGCCAGGCTTATATAAATTTACGCCGTCACTCGTTGAAATTGACCAGTTATTGTGTTTGCCACTACCATTAACGCCAGCAAACGGCTTTTCGTGTAATAAGCATACAAGCCCGTGCCTGTCAGCAACCTTTTTAAGAAGTTCCATAGTGAGTTGGTTGTTATCGGTTGCTATATTTACTGTACAAAATATAGGTGCAAGTTCGTGTTGCGCTGGAGCAACTTCATTATGTTCGGTTTTTGCAAGTATGCCAAGACGCCATAAAGTTTCGTTTAAATCTTCCATAAACGCTTTAACTCTTGGCTTTATAGTGCCGTAATAATGGTCTTCAAGTTCTTGACCTTTCGGTGGTTTAGCACCAAATAACGTTCTGCCCGTATATAAAAGGTCTTTTCTCTTTGACGCCATTTCTTTATCAATTAAGAAATATTCTTGCTCGGCACCAACGTTAACTTTTATACTTTGTACGTCTTTATTGCCAAGTAAATTTAAAACTCTAACCGCTTGTTTGTTAAGATAATCGAGCGAACGAAGAAGTGGAGTTTTTTTATCAAGTGCCTCGCCACTGTAAGAGAAAAATGCAGTTGGTATACAAAGTGTTTTGTCTTTTATAAAAGCGTAAGAAGAAGGGTCCCAAGCAGTATAACCTCTCGCTTCAAAAGTGGCTCTTATTCCGCCGTTAGGAAATGAAGAAGCGTCAGATTCGCCTTTAATAAGTTCTTTACCGCTAAATTCTAAAATAATTTTACCGTTTTTAGTTGCAATAAAACTATCGTGTTTTTCGGCAGTAAAACCAGTCATAGGTTGGAACCAATGAGTGTAGTGAGTTGCACCTTTTTCAATTGCCCAACACTTCATAGCGTCAGCAACTTCTTGTGCAACCGTAATATCAAGTTCAGCACCTTCTTCTACGGTTTTAAGTAATTTGCCGTAAATTTCAGGCGATAAAGTTTTTTTCATAACGTCTTCATTAAAAACGTCACAGCCGAAAATTTCAGGAATCCCCATAATTTACCCCTTTTATTTGCTTTTGTAAGCATATTTCAAATATTATATATAATATTTACCTGTTTGTCAAGAATTTTTAACATAGACTAAATTTTTTAATTTATTAAAAAAAGGGGTATAAATCGTAGTTTGTTTTTAAAAACTTTACGTTTAGATATAATTTTCACAAAACGAAAGTATACTATTATATGAGATATTTTGCCAAACGAAAACTTATAGTTTTGCTTATAGTTTTACTAATTTTTTCCACTTCAATATTGCAAAGAGCAACTACAAAAGCCACTTTTAATAAATACAAAAAAATAACTATAGTTTTAGATGCAGGGCACGGCGGAATTGACGGCGGAAGTGAAGGTGTTAATAGTAAAGTAAAAGAAAGCCACTTAAACTTGATAATGGTTAAAGAGTTAGAAAAACTATTTACTATGCAAGGCTTTAAAATCGTTTTAACACGTGACGGCGACTATGGTTTGTATGGAGATGAAAGTAAAGGTTTTAAACTTAGAGATTTAAAAAAGCGTGTTGAAATAGCCGATAAAGCAAATGCGGTAGTAATGCTGTCAATACATATGAATAAGTATTCTTCAAAGGAAAGAAGAGGCGTTCAAGTTTTTTATAAACAGGATAGCGAAAGGAGTGAAGAACTTGCAAAAAAAGTTCAATTAAGCGTTAACTTATTAAAAGAGCAACCTAAAATGTACGATGCGTTAAAAGGCGATTATTATATTTTAAATTGCAACGCAAGGTGCTCTCTAATTGTTGAGTGTGGCTTTTTATCAAGCCCTATTGACGAAGAATTACTTTTAAGCGACACTTACCGAAAAAAATTAGCAAAAGCCATTTATAGTGGGGTTTTTAACTATTTTTCAAAAAACTAAAAGGCAATAAAATTCAATAAAAATAAACAAGTAACCCTCAAAACGAGGGTTATAAATTTTTATAAAAAAAACTTGTAAAAAACGATAGTATGTGATATAATTACTATGTATGTTTAATTTATATAGTACGCTTGATAAAAATAGCATAAAAAATATAAGTTCATTAACGCTTGCATTTATAGGCGATGCGGTCTACTCGTTATACGTCCGTAAAAAAATGGTTTTTAATAAAGATGAAAAAGGTTACGAACTAAACAAAAAAACTGCAAGTGTTGTATGTGCGTCTTCTCAAGCAAAAACCCTAGATATTATAATGCCGTATTTAACGGCTGAGGAAATTGACGTTTATAAAAGGGCACGAAATACAAAAAAGGGAACGAGGGCTAAGCACGCAACCGTTACAGAATATAATAAGTCAACGGGGTTTGAGGCGTTAGTAGGATACTTATATTTACTTGGCGAAATAGAAAGATTAGAGTATTTATTAAGTATTGAAGAATAATTTACGTTTAAGGTGATTATATGAAAATTGAAGGAAGAAACGCTGTTTACGAACTTTTAAAAACAGAAACAACGATAGATAAAATTTTAATACAAAACGGCATTAAAGACGACCTTGTAAAGCAAATATCAAAAAATAGTTCAAGTAAAAACTATAAATATCAATTTGTTGAAAAAAATATTTTAGATAAAGAGAGTGAAACGCATAAACATCAAGGTTTTATTGCCTACGTTTCAGATTATAAATACGTAGAGATTAGTGATTTATTAACTACAATAAAAGATAAAGAAGATGCTTTTTTAGTTTTGCTTGACGGTATTGAAGACCCACACAATTTAGGCAGTATTATAAGGGTATGTGAGTGTGCTGGGGTTGACGGTATTATAATTTCTAAAAGAAGAAGTGCGCAAGTAAACGAAACGGTTATGCGTATATCGGAAGGAAGCGCAAACCATATGGCGATATCACGAGTTACTAATTTAAATCAAACAATAGATATTTTAAAAGAGAATAATATATGGGTCTATGGTTTGGAACTTGGCGGTGAAGATATATATAAAAGCAACCTAAAAGGAAGAATATGTATAGTGGTAGGTGGCGAAGATACGGGCATTAACAGATTAACGAAAGAAAAGTGTGACGTTATAGTAACGATTCCTATGTATGGAAAAGTCAACTCGTTAAACGCATCAGTAGCATTAGGTACCGCCGTATTTGAAAGTGTAAGACAAAGAAGGGGTTAATATATTAAATGAAAAATTTAACTGATGAAGAATTAGTTATAGCGTATAATAACGGAGATAAAAACGCCTTCAATGAAATATATGAAAGGTATAAAACTATCGTTGCAAATTTTTCTCGTAAATTTTTTCTAATGGGCGCTGATAGTGAAGACGTAATTCAAGAAGGTATGAGAGGTTTATTTAACGCAGTAGTAACTTATAAAGAAGAAACGTCTTCATTTAAAAATTACGCTAAAATTTGTATAAAATCAAGTATTTTAACCGCAGTAAAAAAATACTCTGCGGGAAAAATGAGCGTATTAAATAAAAGTCTTTCTATCGAAGTTTTAGACGATAGTGTTGATATTAGTTTTTCGCCTGAAGATTTAATTATTTCTAAGGAAAGTCGAAGCGAAATTTTAAAAAAGATAGAAAAGGTGTTGTCTAAAACGGAACTTAGCGTTTTAAAATGCTACTTAGAAGGATTAAACTATGCTGAAATAAGCAGTAAATTAAATATAACAACTAAGGCTGTTGACAATGCGCTCTCAAGAGCAAAAAAGAAAATTATTAAATTGATAGAGGTATAAAATGTCTTATCTTGCATTATATAGGCGTTTTCGCCCTACGACTTTTGATAAAGTTATAGGTCAAGAACACATAGTAAAAACTTTAATAAATCAAATTAAAACGGGCAATATAGGACACGCATACTTGTTTTGCGGAGTAAGAGGAACGGGTAAAACGTCTATTGCTAAAATTTTTGCTAAGGCTATAAATTGTACTAATAACTTGAACGGCTCGCCTTGTTTTCAATGTGAGGCTTGTAAAACTTTACAAGACCCTTCAAACGTAGATATAATTGAAATTGACGCTGCATCAAACAACAAAGTTGAAAACGTTAGAGAAATAAGGGAAAACGTTCAATATGCGCCTACAAACGTAAGGTATAAAGTTTATATCATTGATGAAGTGCATATGTTAACTACCGAGGCTTTTAACGCATTACTTAAAACGTTAGAAGAGCCTCCAAAACACGCAGTGTTTATTCTTGCTACAACCGAGCCACAAAAACTTCCTGCAACGATTTTATCAAGGTGTATGCGTTTTGATTTTAAACTTATTGCCGATAAAGAAATAGCGTCTTTAATCAGTTCAATTTACACCGAAATAGGTAAAAAATTTACAAACGAAGCCGTTATGGCTATTGCAAGAGCGGGCGATGGTTGCGTAAGAGACGCTTTATCAGTTGCCGAGTTATGTTTATCTATAAATGAAGAAAAAATTGAATATAATGACGTTTTATCGGTGTTAGGCGCAACCGATATTAGTAAAACTGATAGCCTAGTTAAGAATATTTTTAACGGAGATATAGGAAAAGTTTTAGAAATTACTGATGAACTTATTAGTTTAGGCAAAAGCATAGGTATGATTTCTAAGGACTTAATTTCATACGTTAGAGATATTGCTATATGCAAAACTTGTAGTAGTGCAAACGATATTTTAGCACTTCCTAAAGAAAGGTTTGACGTGTTAAGCAGTACGGCGTCTTTGTGTGACGAGCATAAAATTTTAAGAGTTTTAGAAATATTAACTGAACAAGATACGGCACTTAGGTATGCTTCTAAACCAAGGGCAATATTTGAAACTGCCCTAATTAAAGCAACTTTAAGTGAAGTAGATTATAATATTGACACTTTAATTTCAAGAATAACTAAACTTGAAAATCAAATAAAAAGTCTATTAAACGGCGAAAAGGTTATAGTAAGTAGTCAAGCGCCAACTACTATTGAACAAGTTGAGCCTATTAAAAACGTACCTTTAAAAGAAACTACAAGTAGTGATAGCGGGGAAGAAAGTCCAAGCGTAGCGATAGATGAACAAGTAGAGATAGAAGAACAAAAACAAGTTGAAATTCCAACAGATACTATAAACGAGCAAAAAAACGTAGATGGCGTTGATGCTCGTAAAATTTGGGGTACGGTTGTAAGAAGACTAAGAACAACGCCGGGCAAAATTATATTATGGGTGGCTTGCCAAGAAATGACGGCGACTATTAGTGGTAATAATTTTATAATAAAAGTAAAAAATGAAAGTGAGAAAATTTTACTTGAAGAAAATGAAAATAAAACTTTAATTACTTCGTTAGTAAATGAATTTGGCTCGTATAATATTATAATTTCGTTAAGTGGCGAAGATATTGCAAGTCAAGACAATACTCAAAAAGTAACCGATTTTTTCGGTAAAGATAAAATAACAATTAAGTAAAGGAGAAATATATTATGGCAAGATTTGGTGGCGGATTTGGCGGTGGCTTTGGCGGAGGCGGTCAAATGCAACAACTTATGAAACAAGCGCAAAAAATGCAAGAACAAATGCAAAAAGCACAAGAAGAACTTGAAGATGCAGAAATTGAAGGAAAATCATCTGGCGATGCCGTTTTGGTAGTAGTAAACGGCAAAAAGGTATTGCAATCAATAAAAATCAATCCCGATTACGTAGACGTTGACGATATTGAAATGCTTGAAGACCTTATCGTAGTTGCAATGAACGATGCGTATGCAAAAGCCGATGCATTATATAAAGAAAAAATGGGGCCTTTAGGTGGCGCTGGGGGAATGTTTTAATAAATGAAAACACATATTGAGCCTATAGGCAAACTTATAAATAATTTTTCTAAATTATCTGGCGTTGGCTCAAAAACAGCACAACGCTTTGCCTATGAAATTATAAATATGTCAATTGAAGAAGTTGAGGCGTTTAGTCAAAGTTTACTAGATTGTAAAACTAAGGTACGTTTTTGTAAAGTGTGTGGTAATTACACTGATAACGATACTTGTGATATTTGTAAAGAGCGTTCACACGAAATTATTTGTGTTGTAAAAGAGCCGAAAGACGTTTTAGCAATGGAGCGAATTCACGAATATAACGGAGTTTATCACGTATTACACGGCACTTTAAAACCATCAATGAATATAGGTGTAAAAGATATAACGGTTGACGCTTTAATTGAAAGAGTTAAAAATGAAAGCGTTAAAGAAGTTATAATAGCAACAAACCCTGATTATGATGGAGAAATTACGGCAATGTACGTATCTTCAAAAATAAAGCCGTTAGGTGTAAAAGTGTCAAGGCTTGCTCACGGAATACCCGTTGGTAGTGAAATTGAGTATACTGATGAAGTCACCTTAGGTAGAGCCTTTATTGATAGGAAGGAAATTTAATGTTAAAGAGAATTGATAGCCTATTTTCAAGTTGCGAAATATTATCAAGAAGCGAATTTAACAAACAATTAAAATGTAAAAATATTACCGTTAACGGTCAAGTTATTAAAAGTGGCTCACTAAAAGTAGATAGCGAAAAAGATATAATTTGCTTTAAGGGAGAAAGAGTTGTTTTTAATAAATACGTGTATATTATGTTAAATAAGCCAAACGGAGTAGTCAGTTCAACTGATGAAAAGGGTGCTACAACGGTTATTGATATTATTAACGCCGAATTTAAGCGTAAAGACTTATTTCCTTGTGGTAGACTTGATAAAGATACGGTTGGTTTAATAATTTTAACTAATGACGGCGTTTCAGCGCATAAAAGGTTATCGCCAAAAACTCACGCCGAAAAAGTTTACTATTTTGAAACGGCAGACAGCGTAAAAAGTAGCGATATAGAAAAAATTACGAGTGGTGTAGAGTTAAAAGACGGATATATTACAAAACCTTGTAAAATAAATTTATTAAGTGAAAAAAGTGGAGAAATAACCTTAACTGAAGGTAAATATCACGAAATTAAAAGAATATTTGGTGCGTTAGGCAACAAAATAACCTATTTAAAAAGAATTTCTTTTGCTGGAATACAACTTGATAACAACTTAAAAGAAGGCGAAAGTAGACTTTTAACAAACGAAGAAATTTTATTATTTACTAAATAAAAAACCTTGAAAGTACAAAACTTTCAAGGTTTTTTGTTTTTAAGTTAATTATATTATTATGAATAGCCTTAATAAATAAAATTATTAAACCACTTTACAAAGGAATAGAAAAGTGTTACAATAATTACGTCACACAAATTAAATAGTCACAAAGGGATAACTCTTTAATTTTTAAAGGGATATTTTTGCTTATCGTGGTAAATAATTGAATTTGATAAAAATGCAAATTCCACTTAATTTACTACGATAGGTTATCCTATGGCTATTTTGAGATTTGTGTGACAACAACGGAGTTTGCGTTTTTTGTGCGACGGCTTCGGTTGTCGCACTTTTTATTTTGGCAAAAAGGAGAAATTTATGAAAAATAAACTTTTAACAACCTTACTAACTATTTTCGCTTTATGCACGTGTTTATTCACGCTTTCGGCTTGTGACGTTTCTTTAAACGAAAACAAACCACACGAACACTCTTTTACTAATTACGTTAGCGATAATAACGCAACTGATATTGCTGATGGTACTAAAACGGCAACTTGCGATGGGGAAGATTGTGACGCAACCGATACTATAACAGACGTAGGTAGTAAACTTATCTCAGGTCAAGGTTTAAAGTACACTTTAAATAGTGATAAACAAAGTTATTCGGTGGAAGGTTTAGGTACTTGCACTGATACAAACATTATAATTCCATCAACATATGAAAACAAGCCTGTAACAAGTATAGGTAAAGATGCGTTTACTTGGTGTAATAATATAACAAGTATAGAAATTTCAAACAGCGTAACGAGTATAGGTAATTCTGCATTTAATGGTTGTTATAATTTAACAAGTGTAACAATAGGTAATAGCGTAACAAGTATAGGTGAAGATGCGTTTGCTTGGTGTAATAATATAACAAGTATAGAAATTCCAAACAGTGTAACAAGTATAGGTAGTAGGGCGTTCTATGAATGTCGTAAAGTAACAAGTATAGAAATACCAAACGGCGTAACGAGTATAGGTAATTCTGCATTTAATGGTTGTGAAAGTTTAACGAGCGTAACAATAGGTAACAGTTTAATAAGTATAAGTGGGAGGGCGTTTGCTTATTGTTATAATTTAACAAGTGTAATATTGGGTAAAAGCGTAACGAGTATAGGTGAAGATGCTTTCTATGCTTGCTTTAAACTTGTAGAAGTAGTAAATAAATCATCGCACATAACTGTAACAAAAGGTGCTAAAGATAATGGTAAAGTTGGTTATTATGCCTTAGCAGTTTATAATAGTGGAGATACGTTTGCAGGTACAAAACTTTCAAGCGATAACGGATATATTGTATATACTGATGGTAATGAAAAAAGTTTAGTAGATTATAATGGCACTGAAACGAGTTTAATAATTCCAAATTACGTAACTAAAATAAATAATTATGCATTTGATAACTGCGATACTTTAACAAGAATAGTAATATCAAACAACGTAACAAGTATAGGTGATTGTGCGTTCTATGATTGCGATAATTTAACAAGCGTAACAATTGGAAATAGCGTAACAAGTATAGGTGGGTATGCATTTTTTCTATGTAGTAGTTTAGCAAGCATAACAATACCAAGCAGTGTCACAAGTATAGGTTATGTAGCGTTTTCTGGTTGTAGTGATTTAATAAACGTAACGTTTAATGATACGACTGCTTGGTATATTGTTGATGATTTTACTGATTGGCAAAATAAAACGGGTGGCATGCAATTTGAGGTGACTAATCCATCAACAAACGCAACTTTCGTTAAGTCTAAGTATTACTGGTATAAAAAATGATTTTTTATATAGTAAATCCCCGTGTTAAACACGGGGATTTAAAAAACTTTTAAAATTTTCAGCAATCATTAGTTGCAATCGTAGTCAACTGAAACTGATGATTCAACTACTGAGTGCATATATTTTTTTACAACGTTTACGTGATATGGGTCGTTTTGATACTCTTCAAGTTTTTCCATACTTTCAACTACTACTTGTAAAATAATATCGTATGAACGGGGCGAGCCTAATAAGTCTTGCCCTATTTCTATGCCCCAAATTGATGGAACTTTTGTAATCATTGAATATAAAACGTTAACGGCTTTTTCTACGTTATCGCCAGAATTGTCTTTTAATTTAAAACATACTACGTGTTTAATCATATTTTACCTCACCAGTCTTGCCTATCGCTAATTTTAATATCGTCATAATAATCAAAATATTTCGACTTAAATTTTTGCGTATCTAATTTTGCTTGCTTTTTTTTAATTTCTTTTAAAGTTGGTTTTTTGTTTTTATCAATTACTTGATTATTCTTTTTTTCCATTATCTTTCATTTTTAGCCATACCATTAAAACGGCAATGTCCGCAGGGTTTACCCCCGAAATTCTACTTGCTTGGTCTAAATTTAACGGCTGAACCTCGTTTAATTTATCTCTTGCCTCCATACGAAGTCCTTCTATTTTTAAATAGTCGGTACCAACGGGCAAAAGTTTGTCTTTTAATTTTTTAGACTTTTCAATTTGGTCTTTCTCTTTTTTAATGTAGCCTTCGTATCTAACGTCAGTTTCTACACTTTCTAAAATATCAAAAGGAGCGTAAGAAAAGGCGTTATACTTTTCTTTAATTAGTTTTATAGGAATACCCCTTTTAATCATATCACGATATTTTAGCGAGCCAAAAACTCCGCCTTCACTATTTGCTTCAACAAAATCTTTACACTCTTTATAAGGAACTACCGTATCAAGTTCCTTTTCAAGTTCGAGTGCTATTTGTTTTCTATTAAGATAAATTTGCCACCTTTCGTCAGTTACAAGCCCTATTTCTCTACCTAACGGGGTAAGTCGCATATCGGTATTGTCTTGCCTTAAAATTAGGCGATATTCCGCCCTAGAAGTCATTATTCTATACGGCTCGTTAGTGCCTTTCGTAACTAAATCGTCAATTAAAACGCCTATATAAGCCTCGTCACGCCCAAGAACGATAGGTGGTTTGCCTTGAAGATATAAACTTGCATTTATACCCGCAATTAAGCCTTGACAAGCAGCCTCTTCATAACCGCTTGTGCCGTTTATTTGACCAGCGGTGTATAAACCCTCAACTTTCTTAAATTGAAGGGAAGGGAGTAAATCTAAACTATCAATACAGTCGTACTCAATAGCATAAGCGTAGCGCATAATTTCAACGTTTTCAAAGCCTTCGATAGAACGATACATTTTTACTTGTACGTCAATAGGCATTGAACTTGACATACCTTGAACGTATATTTCATTAGTGTCAAGTCCTTCTGGCTCTAAGAAAATTTGATGCCTTTCTTTGTCGGAAAAACGTACTACTTTGGTTTCAATAGAAGGGCAGTATCTTGGACCAGCAGTGGTAATAAAGCCGTTGTATAACGGCGAGCGGTCTAAATTTGCCAAAATTATATCGTGAGTAGTCTTATTCGTGTAGCCTAAATAACAAGGGTATTGTTTTAAAGGCAAAGACTTAGTCATATACGAAAATGGATAAACGTCAGTCTCTCCGTCTTGAAGTTGAAATTTAGAAAAATCAATAGTACGCTTGTCAATTCTCGCTGGAGTACCCGTTTTAAAGCGTCTAACTTTAAAACCTAACTTAATCAAACTATCAGTGAGTTTTGTAGCGTTTAAAAAGCCAGATGGACCGGCAAATTGCTTGTAATCGCCCGATATAATATCGCTGTTTAAATAAACGCCCGTACACAAAATAGCAACTTTACAAAGAAGTAGCGAGTTGTATGAAGTTACAACGCCTTTAACCTTGCCGTTTTCAGTTAATATATCAATGGCTTCACATTGTAAAAGTTTTAAATTTTCAGTTTCTTCAAGAGTTTTTTTCATAGTGCGGTGATATAAGTGTTTATCCGCTTGTGCTCTTAAAGATTGAACGGCAGTGCCTTTGCCACGATTTAGCATTTTTATTTGTAACATTGTTTTATCAATGTTTACACCCATTTCACCGCCTAATGCATCAAGTTCTCTAACGAGATGACCTTTTGCAGTTCCGCCGATAGAAGGGTTACACGCCATAAAAGCAATATTATCTAAATTGATTGTAAGTAGGGCAGTTTTAAAACCTAATCTTGCAAGTGCTAATGCAGACTCACAGCCTGCGTGTCCCGCACCGACAACAACGGCATCAAACTCGCCTTCTAAAATATAGTTATTAGTCATAGTTTATTTTTTCAAAATTAAATTTTTAATATCGTTTACGTCAGTTGCAATTCTATCGTCAATAGAAATAAGACGGGTAATTTTATCACGAGCGTGTATTACGGCTGGATAGTTTATGCCGACTGATTGACCTATCGTTTCAAGTGGAATAGCCATTAAAACGGTCATTAAATAACAGCAAATTTGCCTTGCTTCAGCAATTTCTTTATTTCGTTTTCTTGATAAAATATCGCTTTTAGGAATTTTATAATACGAAGAAACGGTATCTATAATTTTAGTAGAAGTAACGCTTTCAGTATTTTCCGTTTTTACACTTTCCTTTAAGGCTTCGCAAGTTAAAGATAAAGAAATAGGTTGTTCTTTTAATTTAGAAGCCAAAATAACTCTGTTTAATAAGCCTTCTAAACTTCTAACGTTGTTATCGGCAAGTTCAGCAATATAAGAAGCAACGTCTAATGGTAAAATATATTTTTTAAGTTCGGCTTTTTTTAATAAAATTGCTATTTTAGTTTCAATATCAGGAATTAAAACTTCCGTTAGTAATCCACCTTCAAAGCGAGTAATTAACCTTTCAGGTAAATTAAGTTCTCTTGGTGGACGGTCAGAAGATAAGACGATTTGTTTTTTAGCGCCGTATAAATCGTTAAAAGTATGGAAAAATTCTTCTTGCGAAGATTGTTTGTTTGCTAAAAATTGAATATCGTCAATAATCAAAACGTCAACGTTTCTATATCTATTTTTAAAACTCGTAGCCTCGTTTTCAGAATACGCTTTACCCGAACGAATTATTTTAATAAATTCGCCAAAGAAATTTTCGCAAGTGTTATATAAAACTTTCTTTTTAGGGTAAGTTTTTTTAATTTCATTTGCTATTGCGTGAAGTAAGTGAGTTTTTCCAAGACCTGACGAGCCGTAAATAAATAAAGGATTGTAAGAGTTGCCAGGGTCTTTTGCTATCGCTTTTGCGGCAGCACAAGAAAAACTATTGCAAGTACCAACAACAAAATTATCAAAAGTATTTAAAGCGTCAACAGGAGCGCCTTCAACCTCAGTTTCATAATCGGTAGAAGTTGATATATAATCATTTTTACTTGAGCCCACAAAAAATTCAACGTCAGTAACGCCAGGGTCAACTTTTTTTAAGGCTTCTTTAATTTTATCTAATAATCTATGTTGGGCAAAAGATGCAAATATAGAAGTACGAGTCATTAAAACGATTTTAGAGCCGTCCATATCAATAGCCTCGATATTTTCTATATACATTATGTAATTCACCGAAGAAACGGTATTTTGCAAAATTTCTTTTGCTTTATTCCAAATAATTTGATAATTTACCATTAAAAACTCCAACTATTTAAAAGATTCTTTTGTATTTTATTGAAAAGTATGCTAAAATTGATATATACAAAACGTATTATATAAAATATATTATATATTACAAAACAAAAAAAATCAACAATTTAGGTGCCGAAAATGTTTATTGAAAAACTAATAGTTGAAAATTAACGCAATTATAAATATAGTGAGTTTAACTTTAA
>JAZONZ010000100.1:0-4483 GCA_045654765.1 Christensenellaceae bacterium | reverse complement strand
AAAAGGCTATAAAAGTAAGCAAGACTTAATTACTACAGAAAAAGCAATTAAGTTTGTAAAAGATAATTTTGAAAAAGCATTAAGCGAAAAACTTTCTTTAATAAGAGTTTCAGCACCTATTTTAGTATTTTCTAATACAGGCTTAAATGATGACTTAAACGGCGTTGAAAGAGCCGTTAGGTTTGACGTTAAAGAACTTGATGGCAAAAATGCTGAAATAGTACACTCTCTTGCTAAGTGGAAAAGGACTGCTCTTAAAAAATACGGTTTCACTACGGGAACGGGCTTATACACTGATATGAACGCAATTCGTAGAGATGACGACCTTGACAATATTCACTCAATATACGTTGACCAATGGGACTGGGAAAGAATTATAGATAGGAAGGACAGAACTATTGAATATCTTAAAAAGACCGTTCAAGATATTGTTGACGTAATTTACGAAGTAAATGAAAAAACGAAAGCATTATTCCCTGAACTAAGCCTTAAAATGACTAAGGAAGTTACCTTTGTAACAACGTTAGAAGCCGAAGAAATGTTCCCTGATAAAACACCGAAAGAAAGGGAAACGGCTTTAACTAAAAAATACGGTTCGGTATTTTTAATGCAAATAGGCAAAAAACTTAAAAACGGCGAGCCACACGACGGCAGAGCGCCTGATTATGACGACTGGGATTTAAACGGCGATATTTTATTATATAACGAAATTTTAGACTGCTCGTTTGAAGTATCAAGTATGGGTATAAGAGTTGACGAAAAATCACTTATAACTCAACTTGAAGAAAGAAATAAAACTGAAAGACTTGCTTTTCCATATCATAAACAAGTTTTAAACGGCGAATTACCATTGACAATAGGTGGCGGAATAGGTCAATCAAGAATTTGTATGTTTATTTTACAAAAAGCGCATATCGGCGAAGTACAAGTTTCACTTTGGCCAGACGGTCTTGAAGAAGAAGCAGAAAAATACGGCATACATATTTTATAATTAAAAAATAAGGTCAAATCATTTCGATTTGACCTTTATTTTTTTAATATTCAATCGCTATACACTTTCTTTCTACCATCGTGGTGGTTATATTTGAACTTATGCCTTAAATATCGTCACACCTTTCAACTTTTACAATAAAATTATTGTTTTTTACAAAATTATCAAGTTGTGTTGAAGAATACTCTACGTTAGTTTTTAAAGTTGCTTTATAGAAAATTTCGTCCCCTTCTCTATTTATTACTAAATGGTTAAATCTATCAACCTTAAAAAAGTCTTTAATCGCCTGATTTTCTACGTTAGTTTGCTTAAATACTATATTTACTAAATAATATTTTTTGCGTTTAAAAATTTTAATATCGGTATGTAAAAGCCATTGTGCAAGAATAATTAAAATAGTTGATAGTACCGCTATAACGTATAATTTTGCGCCACAAGCCATACCAACGCCTGCCGTTGCCCAAATGCCGGCAGCGGTAGTTAACCCGTGAATTTCATTTCTTTTAAAAATAATCATACCAGCACCTAAGAAACCTATACCAGATACTATTTGTGCCGCTATTCTTGCAGGGTCATAATTTATTGATCTACTTAAATTCATAGATAACACCATCATTAAACAAGAGCGTAAACATAATATAGTATGAGTTCTAATACCTGCTTCTTTATTTCTAATTTTTCTTTCTAAACCTATGCTAAAACCAAGTATTGCCGATACAATAATGCTAATACAAAGTTCAAGTTCAAATAAAATTTGTTCCATACTATCCCCCTTTTTTATTATTCTTTAAGTCGCTTTTTAATTTCGCTAAAATATTTCTATCTTCAATAAATTCTATTTTTTGAAGATTTTTTATATCTTTTAACAATTCTAATAAATATATTATTTTGGTGTTTTCTCTATTTTCGTTTCTCTTTTGCAATTCTCTTTTTTCTTTTTCAGTGATATCACCGTCAATAACAAAATAATTACTTACACCGATAGGCACGTATTTGCCACCGTTTTCATACACACTATATAATATTCTTCTAAAATAATCTACGTCATTAAATCTAATGCTTTCGCTAAATGCAAATGCCTTTCTTTCAAAAACGCCTTTATTTTTCCTTATTATTTTACAAACGTTATCTCTAAAATAATTTATTAAATGCGTTTTTTGCTTTTTAGTCAACGACCCGTCACTACAAGGAATAATTTCATTTTCGCCGTTACAACCTTCAAGCAACACTCTTTTTTGTATAAAAGTTTTTAAAGTTAAATTATTTGTTTTTAATAAAGATTTAAAAAGTAATAACGTTGCTCTTGCATCTTCATCAGACCTATGTGGCAAATATTCAATGCCAAGTTCCTTCATAGCGTTTTCTAAACCTATTAAAGTACTTTTATTAGTTAATTTTTTATATAAAAGTTGCACGTCGTAAAACGAGTAATTTATTTTTGGCAAATTATAAACTGAACATACGTCATTTAAAAAGTCAACGTCGTTCATTACTGAAAAACCTATAATAATATCAGCGCTTAAAAACAAGTTTTTAATATAGTCGTAATAATAAGGAAATTTAGGTTGACTTTTAATGAAATTTTTATCATACTGCAAAGGAACGTGCGGACTAAATCTTTTAGTGTACGGACTCATTACTAAATCTTTTTGTTCTATTATATTAAATTTTTCATCACATATACAATAGCCAAACGAACACATACTACCATCACTATGTGAGCCCGTTGAACTTTCTATATCATAAGATAAAATTCTCATCACTAATCCCCAAATATTATTATAATAAAGTAAACCCGCAAAATTATGCGGGTTTACTTTATTCTTCTACATAAGTTTCTTTAAGATAATTATTATACGCTTCTAAATCTGTATCAAGCATAATACCTAAAAGCGTTGCGTTTATCAAGTTTGTTTTTGTTTTGTCCATACTTGTTAAATCGTTTAAGCCTTTTACGTATTCAGACTCAGTTTCGCCTTCTAACGGCTCATCTTTTGCGTTCGTTATATCTACACAATAATTGTAGTTATAACAATAATCCGCTGTGTAAACGCCTATTAAGTATTTCTTTTCAACAGTAGCCCCGTCTATATTTTCATTAACTTTAACAATCGTTGGTTTATAGAAAGTATCGCCTAACGCCATTGCTACGCCGTTTAATTTATAAAGTTTAGGTTCTGTTACTGAAATATCAGTTTCATATAAAACGCCGTTTGAATCACTAAAATACATTAGGTTTCCTTCTACTTTAAATAAAGAATACGTCTTCCAATCTCTACCGATAGGTTTAACTCTCTTATTTGTATCTTTTGTATAATCAAATACGCAAAATCCATAAGTAGAATCAACGTAATAAATTTCATTTAACGACTTATAATATGCAGATGCAGTTAATACTAATGGATTAAATTCATCATTACCATAACCAAAACATACAACGTTTTCTTCTTTTAAATTTTCAACAACACCGCTTTCAGTATTATATTCTGCGCCGTAGTAAATTACCGCTGGATTTTCACTATCTAATTTAGTTAAACTATAAATTAAGTATTTACCCGTATTTTTGATTAAAGAAGCAGTGAAACCTTCGTTACCAGCAATAGTTAACATCATAGGAACAACTTCGTTACCGTCTTTATCTAATCTATCGCCTCTATTTTTAGCATAGTTGCCTGCGCCTGACAAACGGATAACGGCATCTTCATCACCAACGGTGTAACTATAAATATCGTGGAATTTTTCATTAGCGTCTTCATCTAATTCTTTAGAATAAGAATTTATTGTGTAGAAAATTGTGTTTGAATTATCTTCTGGAAGTGCTATTGAAAGGTATGAAGGAGAAGTAAATACTTCTTTGCCTGTATTAGCATTTATTACTTTGAAAAAGTTTTTAGCACTTTCTTGATTTTCATCAGTTTCAGTAACTAAATATACTAAATAAACTTCGTCACCTATTGAAGTGAACATATATTCTTTAGTACCATCTTGCATAGTAGCAATAGGCTTTTTGTCCATTTCGCCCTTAACTAAGTTAAATCTATAAAACTCGGTTTCGGAAGTTTTAATTGTTCCCGCTGCGTTTTTCTTATTGCTTGGCGAAGCAAAATAAACGTAATCACCAAAGAAATAAACTGCATTTTTGAATTGAACGCTAAGGTTAATTTTAGGAATAACAACTTCAATTTTAGCAGTAGACTTTACAACGTCCCCATCATCGTTAATTGTAGGGTTTGAAATAGAATTAAGGTCATATTTATTAACTCTAACCAAAGCACCTTTAGTAACTTCACCAAATTCATTATTGTCATCAAGATTTGCTATGCCATTGATAAAATAAACGTAATCACCTTTTTCAACGTAGGCAGTACCGTTAGTAGAAGCAACTACTTCACCTCCAACGTTATCAAGGGGCTCAATTTTATTTGAACAACCTGTAAAAATTAGTGAAAACATTAAAACTGCAATAACAAGTAATATTATACCAAACATAAA
>JAZONZ010000099.1:0-10316 GCA_045654765.1 Christensenellaceae bacterium | reverse complement strand
CGACAACTGCCTTGGCAAGGCAGTGCTCTACCAACTGAGCTACTCCCGCATACTTAGTGGGGGGAATTATAGGGCTCGAACCTATGACCCCCTGCTTGTAAGGCAGATGCTCTCCCAACTGAGCTAAACTCCCAAATCGCTAAGTGCCTTTATAATATAACAAATACTTTTTTAAATTGCAAGCATTTTTGCATACTTTTTGAACTTTTTTATCAAAAAAATTTTAATTTAAGGCTACGTCTTTTAATTTGTTATATTTTTCTCTACCTAATTTTTGTAAAAGCGGTATATTCTTTTCGTAATTAAACGACTCGTCACTTAACGTTTTTGCAAAAAATATTACGCTTGAAGAATATTTTAAACCGCCTAAGTCGTTAAAAAATTTTCCTGATTGCCTTTCGCCTAAAAAGTCGCCACCACCCCTTAAATTATAGTCGAGTTCACTTATTTTAAAGCCATCACTTTCACTGCACATTATACCTAAGCGTGCTTTTGCCGTTTCACTTTCACTTTCGTTAAGTAAAAAACAATAACTTTCTAAGTTTGAACGACCTACTCGCCCCCTTAATTGATGAAGTTGGCTAAGACCAAATCTTTCAGCATTATAAATTACCATTACCGTAGCGTTAGGAACGTCTACCCCTACTTCAATTACCGTGGTAGACACTAAAATATCGTATTCTTTGTTTTTGTACGCTTGCATTACGGCTGTTTTTTCTTTGTCTTTCATTTTGCCGTGTAATAATGCAATTTTTAAATTGGGCATTTTTTGTGTTAATTCTTCATAAAGTTCAGTAACACTCATTATCGTGCCTTCTTCATCTTGACTTATTTTTGGACAAACAAAATACGCTTGCCTTCCATTTTTTACTTGCTCGCTTATGAAGTTTAACATTTTTTCGTATTTTGAATACTCAATTATACTTGTTTTTACTTTTGCCCTATTTAAAGGCTTTTCGGCTATCGTTGAAACGTCTAAATCACCATAAAAAATTAAAGATAGCGTTCTTGGAATAGGCGTTGCACTCATTACTAACATATCAACCGTTTTACCCTTAGACAATAACGCACTACGTTGACTAACGCCAAATCTTTGTTGTTCGTCACACACGCACAATGCTAAATTATCATAAATAACGTCTTCTTCTAAAACAGCATGTGTTCCAACAATAATTTTTACTTTATTGTTTTTAATATTTTCTTTTATAATTGCCTTCTCTTTTTTAGTAACGCTACTTGATAAAAACGCCACTTCCTCATCGTCAAAATACTTTTTTACAAGATTATAATTTTGAAGCGCTAACACTTCAGTTGGGGCTAAAAGCGTTGCTTGATAACCGCTTTTTACCGCCAAATATATTGCCGTAAAACAAACGGCGGTTTTACCACAACCTACGTCACCTTGAAGCAATCTATTCATTATATATGGGCTTTTTAAATCGGTAAAAATTTCGTTTACCGCCTTTTTTTGACCATCAGTAAATTCAAAACCAAACTTTTTAGTAAACTCTTTAACTTGACTTGCCGTAACAGTATATTTTTGCGTTTTAAAGCATTTTTTATCGCCTTTTATTACTTTAAAAGCGGAAATTAGTGAAAAATATTCTTCAAGTGCAATTCTGTCACTTGCCTCTTTTAAGGCGTTTTCACTCGTTGGGTTATGAACTTCATAATACGCACTTTTTAAAGGCGTAATTTTATATTTACTAATTAAATTGTAAGGAATAATACTTTCAATATTTACTAATTTAATTGCATTTTTTATACTACTCCTTACTACCGCTTGCGTCAAGTTACCCTTTAACGAATAAACGGGCACTAATCCTTTTAAACGATAATTATTACTTACCTCTTCAAAAGAAGGATTAGTCATTGTGATAACGCCGAATTTATTAGTTATTCTTCCGTAAAAAAAGTATTCTACCCCTAATTTTAACTTGCTTGCTACGTATGGTTGATTAAACCAAATAATTGTAAAAGTGTCCGTATTTGACGAACATATTATTTTAACGTACTTTATCCTACCGCCAAGTTGTACGATAGGCATTGTATCAACCTTTGCTACGGTTAACACACACTCGTTATGGTATGCAGACCTAACACTACTCACTTTTGTTAAATCTAAATAAGATTTTGGGTAGTGTTTTATAAGCCCTTCTAACGAAGTTATATTTAATTTATTTAGGTCAGCAATTCGCTTATCACTTAACCCTTTACATAAATTTAATTGCATAATAATTAAAAAAGAGAAACAAAAAACGTTTCTCTTTACCTTTTATTCAAGTGATACTATAAAATAATATACTGCTTGCCCGCCAAAAAAGAGTTCAACATCCATATCAGGGTATTTGTTTTGTACTTCTTCACGAATATTTTCAGCATCTTCCTCAGTAATATCGGCACCGTAATACAAGTTTACCATTGCGTGATGGCTATCTCTAAGTTTTTCAACTAAAGAAACTACACATTCGCTAATGCTTGAACCTTTAACTAAAATCTTTTTATCGTTAAGACCTATAATGTCCCCTTTCTTTAAGTTAAAGTTATCAACTTTTGTAGTTCTAACAGCATACGTAATTTGACCTGCAACAACGTTATCAATAGCGTGTAACATATTTATTTTATTAACGTCCGCCTTTTCTTCTGGATTGAACGCTAAAGCGGCGCTTATACCTTGCGGTATATTTTTAGTAGGTATTACGTGGATTGTTTTACCTTCAATAAGTTGCTTGCTTTGTTCCGCTGCAAGAATAATGTTTTTATTGTTTGGGAATACGAAAATACTTTCAGCGTTAATTTTGCATATAGCATCAGCAATGTCCGATGCGCTTGGATTCATCGTTTGACCGCCCTCAATTACTTGGTCAACTAAAATATCTTTAAATATTGCCGATAAACCCTCGCCTGAACATATTGAAAGCATACCCATAGGTTTCTTTTCCGCTTGATACTTTTTGATAAGTTCACGGTTTTGCTCGAACATATTTTCAATTTTAATTTTATCTACTTCGCCAAGTTCTAACGCCCTTGTTATCGCTCTACCTGGGTTATTCGTATGTACGTGGACTTTCACAAATTCAAGGTCACCTATAACTAAAACGCAATCGCCTATAGTAGATAAATACTCCCTTAACCTATCAATATCGGTTAAAGTCGTCTTTTTCTTAATATTTATAATGAAAAACTCAGTACAATACCCAAATTCAATGGTGCCTAAATTTAAAATATCAGCGTGTTCTAACGTAACGTCTTCTTTTTTAACTTCAACCTCAGTGTCAACACCTTCAATTTCTTCGCCTAAAATGGCTTTTTGCATACCACGATATATCGTAAGTAAACCCATACCGCCAGAGTCAACAACGCCTGCTTTTTTAAGTACCGGTAAAAGTTCAGGAGTTAATTTTAAAGCCTCGTCACCTTTTATAATAAGTTCTTCAAAAAACTCTTCAAAATACTTGCATTTTGTTTGAACGGCGTACTCTGAAATCATTCGTGAAACGGTAAGCATTGTGCCTTCCTTTGGCTTTAAAACAGCACTATACGCTATATCAGTTGCCGTACTTAATGCTTTTGCAAAAGTTTTAACGTCAGCCTCTTGTACTTCTTTTAAAACTGAACATAACCCTCTAAATACTTGTGACGTTATAACGCCACTATTTCCTCTTGCGCCCCTTAAAACACCCTTTGAAACACATTCGGCAATTTCGCTAAGTGAATTAGATTTACAGTTTTTTAACTCGGTTAACGCCGACTTTAACGTCAACGACATATTCGTGCCCGTATCGCCGTCTGGAACAGGGAAAACGTTAAGAGAGTCAATTCTATCTCTATTTATATCTAAAAGTTTTGATGCGTTTGTTACCATTTTTGCAAAGGTTGCACCATTTATAGTTTTTATCAAAATATATCTCCTATAAAATAAAAATTAAAGTTTTACGCCTGTTATATTAACGTTAACAGTATCTACTATCATACCCGTAAATTTTTCAACCTTATACTTGATAGCATCTTTTAACGAGTCAGCCACCGCTGAAATTGATATACCGAATTTTATAATAACGTAAACGTCAATAAAAATTCTATCTCCAGACGTTTCAACTTTAACTCCTTTCGTAGCATTTTTTTTCTTAAATAAAGAAGCAAGACTATCAGACAATCCGCTTGCAACCATTTCAACAATGCCGTAACATTCTAATGATGCGTTTGCAACGACCTTAGCAATGGCTTCGTTAGATATTGATATTTTACCGTATGCGTTACTAGTTTTTACTGACATATCTTTCTCCTTTCACTTTATTTTATTCCATTTTACTATATATTTATAATTTTTGCAACAAATTTTGTTTATTTTAAGTAATTTTTCTAAAATGTTAATAATAATTTGTATTTTATCGTAAAAACACTTGCATTTTTATTTAATAAATGCTATATTATTTATGCTGAATTTATGAATCTCATACGGAGGTGCAATTATGTCAAAAGTTTGCAGTGTTTGTGGTAAAGGTAAATTATCTGGTAACTTAGTTAGCCATAGTAATCGTAAAACTCCACGCTTATATAATGCTAACGTTCAAAAGGTAAGAGTTGTTAATAATGGCACAATTTCTTCTGAATACGTTTGTGCAAGATGTCTTAAAAGCAAAAAAGTAGAAAGAGTTTAAGATATACAAAGTTTTACGGTGCAATTTTTATTACACCGTAATTTTTCGTTTTATATACTTTAGTATATATTGTTAAATACGCACTTTATAGTGCATATGCGCCCCTAACTTGCTTGGTTTTGGGGCTTGTTTTTTAAGAAAAACTACTAAAGAGGGTTATATGTATAAAGATTTTGAAAAAGTTCTTATTAGTAAAGACGAATTACAAAAACGCATTAAAGAAATGGCTGACACTATTAGCAAAGATTACGAAGGTAAAAATCCATTATTTATTTGCATTTTAAAAGGTAGTATATTTTTCACAACCGACCTACTTAAAAATTTGTGTATCCCCGCTCAAGTTGAGTGTATGGCTGTTTCAAGTTACGGCACTGATACTAAAACTTCCGGCGAAGTTAAGGTTATTAAAGACTTAAATATGGCTATTTTTAATAGACACGTAGTTATCGTTGAAGATATAGTTGACTCTGGCAATACTTTATCGTATTTAAAAAGACTTTTACTTCAAAGAAACCCTGCGTCTTTAAAAATTTGCACCCTACTTGACAAGCCTGATAGAAGAAAGGTTGAAATTGACGTTGATTATACGGGCTTTTCTATTCCTGATGAATTTGTTGTTGGCTATGGCTTAGACTATGCTGAAAATTATAGACAATATGATGAAATTTATATTTTAAAAAGAGAAGTTTACGAAAATTAAAAAAATTTGCAAATTTAAACCGCATTTAACACGTGTTAAATGCGGTTTTTTGTTTAAATTAAAGCATTGATTGTAATAAAAATAATTCCTGCTAAAATTAGTGAAACGCCTAATCTTAATATCGTTGATAAAATTTTTGGTTTTTGTTTTTGCATAATTTACACCTCACTTTTGACCAAACAAGTCTTGCCAGTAAAACTTTCTAAGTTCTTCTTTTAATTTATTAGAGTCAGCATATCTTGTAATTTTACCCGCTTTTGCAATAGAAATAATGCCCGTTTCTTCCGAAACTATTATTGAAGTTGCGTTTATCGTTTCAGTTATTCCTATACCCGCTCTATGCCTTGTTCCTAAATCTTTAGGCAAATCAGTCTCTTGTGATAACGGCAAGAAACAACCCGCCGATATTATTTTATTGCCTTGTATTATCATAGCGCCATCGTGCAACGGAGTTTTAGGAAAAAATACACTTTCAATTAACGAACTTGATATATTTGCCTCAATTTTTACTCCACTATTTAAAATATTGTCAGGCACTTTTGTGTTACATAATACTAAAATTGCACCTACGTCATTTTTTGACATATTTTGTAACGCTTTTATAATTTCGTTTATGTTATCGTTTACCTTTTGAACAGACTCTTTACTTTGATGAACTAACTCGCCGTGTTGTGTTTTGCCTCGTTTAACAGCCCATATGCTTCGCTTTATTTCAGAAGCAAAAACACCTACGATTCCTAATACGAATAATGCAATTAAAACCATATATATTTCAGGGGCCATTTGTATTGAAATTGCTATCACGCTAATTATTATTAAATAAAACACAAATAAAACCGAAATAATGCTGGCATTATTTCTTGAAAGTAAATTCAATACTAGAAACACACAAAGAAATGCTACAAAAAATTCAAAAACATAAGCAACGTACATTGCTTGAAATGAAGTTGAAATCTTTGTGAATACTTGCGTAAACGCTTGAATTATATTATCCATTTTATCCCCCCTATTATTATATTAAAAATCGCATTTAAAAGAGCGTCCGTCACCGTGATTTTTCCACTTTTAAACTGCATATCGTAATTCGATAATTTTTCAACTATCGACATTAGTCTTTTTTGCGAAAATTTTTTCGCTTGAACCCTTGCCTTTTTTATAGCATATTCTTTTACACCTAAACTTTCAGCAAGTTCTAAATCCGTTCCCTTAGATATTGAAACGTAAAATAATCTTCTAAAATGATAGTAAATAGACATAAACAACGTTTGCTTATCTCTATTTTTTTCTAACATTGTTTTTAAATTTTCATAAGCAATATCATTTTTTGAGTTGGCTATATTTTCACTTAATTCGTATATTTGATAATCAGTATCTTTCGTAACCGTTTTTTCTACGGCGGTTATCGTGATTTCGCCTTCATTTAAGCAATAGGCGTACAATTTTTCAAACTCGCTTGAAATTTTATACATATCCAGCGATGTATAATCACAAAGCAATTCACACGCATCCGTACTAATTTCAATACCTTTCTTTTTCGCTTGGTTTTTTAACCACTTTATTATAACAATTTCATCTAATTTACTACAATCGACCACCGTTACGGTTTGTAGTTTTTTTAATTGCTCGTTTTTTGTTGAGTTAATTACGATAAGTATTGTACTTTCTAAAATTTCACTTAACGCATTATACAACGCTTTATTTTTAAGGTCTTGTGCGGTAGGATAATATTCCCTTACGACAACCAACCTTTTTTCACTCATAAAAGGGTAACTTTCTATTGCCGTTATTAAATTTTCGGGCTGACTTTTTATTTCAGCACCTTCAAAGCAAGACAAATTTAAACTTGGCTCTTTTAAAAAGGCGTTTTTTAATAAAGAATATGAATATTCCCTTAAATACCCGTCTTCGCCTTCGATTAAATAAAACTGCTTTGCACCCTCTGCTATGCTGTTTTTTAGTTCTTGAAATTTCACTACGCAATACCTCAGCACCATTTTAGCATTTTTTTATAAAAAATGCAATACTAATTTACTAATAAAATATCGCCAAAAACGTTTATTGCAATAAAACTTAATATAAACGTTATAAATAAAATTGATAAACTAAACAATCTTTCGTTTTTTGTTAAATTTATTTTATCAGTTAAAAACACGAAAAATAAATAATAATATATTTTACTGCTACCAAATTTTAAATTCGTTACGTAAAAATGCGAAACGTATATCATTGTTGACATAAATAAAATCACGTCAATTAAAATATTTGGAATTAACATGAATATTTTTAGCGGTAGTATAAAACTAAGTAGCACTCCCACAAATGCAAACGGATAAATTATTCCTACGATAGGCACTATAAAAAAGTTGAACATTGAAGAAAATAACGATACACCGCCAAAATTGTCTAAAACTATAGGCAAAGTTACAAAGTACGCTACGATACACGTTGATAGAGCACTTGCAAATTTTTTATCAAGTACGCTTTCGAGTTTCTTAGAAAGCATTGGCGATATAAAAACAATTCCAAAATACGCCACGAAAGACAATAACGCACCTATGCTAAATAAGTTAAACGGATTTATTATAAGTACAACTAAAACGGCTAAAAAATAAGTGTTTAGTTTATCGTTTTTATAACCAAAAAGCACGCTTAGTCTTGATATAAATATAATTACGAAGGCTCTTATAGATGAAGAAGAAAATCCGCAAAACGCAATATATAAAAACAATATAATTGACGAAATTATACAGCCCTTTTTACCTTTTATTTTTAAAAGTGATAATATAAATATTATCAAACCGTATAAAAATCCTATATGTAAACCCGATACGGCAAATATATGCGCCACTCCAAGCATTCTAAAAATATTTATATCACTATCATACATTAAATACTCTTCGCCCGTTAGCATTGCATAAATTATGCCCGCATTATTTGAAGAAGTTAGTATTAAATTATCTAACGCTTTAAGTTTTATAACGTTTACAAAATCAGTAGGCGGATTAACTTCATAAACTACTGCACTTTCAACGTTATAATCATAATTATTCGACAGCGTATTTATAAAACTTTTTAAACTATCATAAGTTTGTTTTTGTAATTTACAAGATAAAACGATATTACTTCCCGCATATATTCTATCTTTAGAATAAGTGTAAACTTTTAGTTTTACGTTTTTATATTTATCTTCAACGTTACCTTTTACTACGATTGAATACAAATACTCTCCGTTAGCGTTTTCAACTATTGAACTAATTTCTTTTACTTGACCGTTAAATTTAACTTCGCCACTATACGGAACGTTAGCGTATTTTAAATTGTTTGAAGAAACTTTAACAAACAGCGAAAAACTAAAAAATATCACTATTGCAATAATATACGTTACTAATACCGATAGTCTTTTATTCCTAATAAAAAATAAACAAATAAACGCAACTACAACCATACAAAATATCAAAGCGTATTGTTTAAAAGAATAATAACCCCATATAACGCCGGACAATATACCTAAAATTGCTGAAATAGATATTATTAGTATAGGTCTAAAATTGAATTTATTTGTATTTTCCATAATTAAATTTCGTAAATTTCTTCTTCTTTTGCAACTATGACGTTTTTAGAATATTTTTTGCACTCATATTCAACTTCGCCGTCTAAATAGTTTGGCGATAAATGTGTGAGTATCGTTTTCACGTTATATAAAGATGAAATATCACACACTTGTTTTACCGACATATGCGGTTTACCCTGAGCGTAATCTTTTTGTAAAAACGCTCCGTCTAATAAGGCTAACGATACACCGCTTACTAAATTTTTAATATTGTCGTTTAAAGTTGTATCGCCAGAATATGCAAAAGACTTTTCGCCGTTAGAAATTTTTATTCCATAGCATAAGACAGGGTGACTCATTTTATAAAATGAAAAAGTATAGCCGTCTTCAAAATAAACTTCGCCCTCGGCTATATTAACTATTTCAAAACAAGTCATTGAAGATATTAAACGATATATTTCACTATCTTCCTTTGGAAGATATAATTTAATTTTTCTTTTGAGTGTAGAAAAATTTATAGCATACGACAATACGCCTATATCTGAAACATGGTCAAAATGTAAATGCGTTAGCACTATAAACTTTAAATTTTCTAAATAGTTATTTGATAAAATTTTTTTACTTGCACCACTACCGCAATCTAATAAAACGTTACCTATTTTGTCTAAAATAATATAACTTGAAGTGTTGCCGTTTATTGCATACGGCCCGTACTTTCCTAAAACTTTTAACTGCATAAAATCTCCCCTAATAAATAATAAAACAAACAACTAAAAATGTCAACAATATATGTATTTTCGTACAATATTTTATAAAATACATACGCACGTACGCATTAGTTACTTATTTTATCTTTTATTATATTCTTTATATTTTTAAAAAGTAGTTAAAAACGTTTGCAAATCATTAAATTTTATGATAATATTTAATAGTAAATTTTACGGCCTCATGGTCAAGCGGTTAAGACGCTGCCCTCTCAAGGCAGAATCAGGGGTTCGATTCCCCTTGGGGCTACCAAAAAAAAGACTAAATTTGTTGCAAATGCAATAAATTTAGTCTTTTTTTTGCTAAAATAAAAATCTAGTTAAAAGTTGAAAAAAATAAGCACTAAAAAACAAGCCAAAAAATAAAGAGAGCAAATAAAGGCGTTCCTTATAAGGGATTTTTTGAAACATTAAAAATTTATAGGAAATTGCACTTTCAAGCGGTCAAAAGAAAATTAGAACTTGGATATTTCTTCCGAGTTCTTTTTCTTTTGTAAAAATTTTTTCAAAAACAGTTCATTTACTATTGACAAACATCAATGTGATGAGTATAATAGTATTGACAACAATCTATGTGAGGTGCGTATAATGGAAAGAGAAGAATGCACGAAAATCTTAAAAGCGTTAGCGGACGATACCCG
>JAZONZ010000098.1:0-7329 GCA_045654765.1 Christensenellaceae bacterium | reverse complement strand
GTAGCACCTAAAAATTTGTACCACAAAATAGACCTATCGCCAAACCCCGTTCTTTAACGTTGGCGCGCCTACTTGAAAAGTTGGTCAGCCTTTCCAAGCCTTTCACTTAGTAAAAGCGAAAGGACGGCACATTGTCGTAAAAAATTGTACGACAATAAAACCCTAAACAAGCCGTTTTGTTTCCCTTTATATAAAACGACTTCGGGCGAACGAGAGAACATTTCCCACAAGCGTAAAAATGTACGCCAAACAAAGCCTGCTAACACTCGCAAGCTTCACAAAGGGACAAATTTCTCCTTAATTATATATACCCACACAAAGCATAATCTAAACATATGTTCGTGTTTATAATACTATTTTATCATATAAAAATGCAAAAGTCAATAGTCAACTGTACACGTTCTTGTACACCTGACATCTTTTTAAGAGAAATTTTTATCTTTTTTTGTCGGAACCAAATTGGTTTGCATAGACAAAAATGAATAAAAAGATTATAATAATGTTAAAGTTTTTTATTGGAGATGGTTATGGCTCGTACAATTTTTTATTCTTGGCAAAATGATTTAGAAAAGAAAACTCATAGAAATTTCATTGAAAACTGTTTGAAAGCTGCTTTAAGAAGTTTAGAAAAAGACGCGCGTATTTATATGGAATATGATAGAGACACTAACGGAGTTAATGGTAGTCCCGATATAACCACGACAATATTCGATAAAATAGATAAGAGTGTTTTATTCGTTTGTGACGTAAGTATCATTAATTCAGATTACAATGGGCGAAAAACCCCGAATCCAAACGTTTTAATGGAATTAGGATATGCAGCCAATAAACTTGGTTGGGACAGAATTATTTGTCTTTTTGACATAAATACGGGAACAATTGAAGAGCTTCCTTTTGATTTGCGACAAAAAAGAATAACGTCATACGATTCAAATAAAAAAGATGAAAAAGATAGAATTAGTAAAATTTTATATGCTAATATAAAAGATTTGTATGTAAATGGGAAACTTTTTAATCCATTAAACGATTATGTTAAAGGTAAAATAGACAGATTACTCTTAGAAACAATGAAGCCATTTGCTAATATTACACATGGAACTATTTCCATGAGCGAAGGATTATCAAATATTGCTTCTTTATTGAATTGTAAAATTGAAGATATTGAAGAAAAAATAAGAAATAAAACATTTCCTGCTTTTTTAGTTTTGAATGATTTTACACCTGAAAATAATAATTTGCAAGAAATACTAAAAGATTTATTTTCATCTTCATATTTCCCTAAAGAATGGAGCTACACTGTTTTAGAATTAATGGATTGGATAAGAGAGTATAATTGTTTTATATCAGAAAGGAACAAAGAATATCCGTTCGTTGCATTAGACACAAAAGAATATGATAATCTTGCCCCAATAAACGCTCATTGTATAAATAAAAGCAATCCCCAAAATTCATTTTTGATTCTAGAAACAACCTATAAAGATGGGCATAGATATGTTGATACTAAAGGAGGGAAAGTTATTAATCAAACTCATTATGCGGTTGAAGGTGCTCTTGTATTAAAAGATACATTTACTGTGAAAGAAGACTTTACATCAGCTTTTTCGCGAAATATATGTAAACTAATCAAAATTGCCTTATCATGGCTTGAAATAACAGATAGTGAATTTATCCTAGACCCTGACTTTTATGCAATAAATTAAATAAAAAAGGACTCGATACATACCGAGTCCTTAAACTTATTAAAGAGTAAAAGTAAATCCGAACCATTCACTCGTTACAAGTATTTGGTTCGGATTATACTGATTTGGTGCGGATAACAGGAATCGAACCTGCACGGGTTACCACAGGATTCTAAGTCCTGCGCGTCTGCCAGTTCCGCCATATCCGCAAATTACTAATGATAGTAAATGGAAAAATTTATTTATAAACTTTTTTGTATTATACACTTTTTTTATGAAAATTACAACATTTTTATACGTGCTTAGTGCAAAAATTAAAATTATTTGTAGACTACTTTATTTTTTTATGATATAATAATACAAAACTTTGACTTTTAAGGAGATAATATGAATATAGCAATTATTACAGGCGCTTCGTCTGGTATGGGCAAAGAATTCGTTATTCAAGGCGATAAAAGATATAATTTAGATGAAATATGGGTTATTGCTCGTAGAAAAGAAAGGCTTGAAGAATTAGTCCCTTTATGCAAGGCAAAAGTTGTTCCTATTTGTTTAGACCTTTTAAATAGTGAAAGTTTTAATTTTTTAGCAAAAAAACTTGAAGAAGAAAAACCTAACGTAAAACTTTTAGTTAATGCAAGTGGCTTTGGTAAATTCGGTGAAATTGAAAAGTCTTCTATTAAAAATAACGAAGATATGATTGACCTTAACTTAAAAGCATTGGTAAAAATTACGCAAATAGTTCTTCCATACGTAAAAGAAGGTGGTAAAATTTTACAAGTAGGCTCACTTTCTTCTTTTGAGCCCGTTCCACACCTTGCCGTTTACGCTGCAACCAAATCGGCGGTATTAAGTTACACAAGGGCTCTTGGCCACGAACTTAAACGTAGAAAAATTAGAGTTTTATGTTTATGTCCTTACTGGGTAAAAACGGAATTTTTCGGCTCGGCAAACGAAAATGAAAAAATTAAAAAGTTTGACGTTATGTATGAGGCTGATTTTGTAGTTAAAAAAGCATACAAAACCCTTGATAAAAGCAAAAAAGCATACGTTGTTCCCGGCTTTTACGCCTCTTTCGTAAGAGTCCTTGCTAAATTTTTACCTCACAAACTTATAATGTTAATGATGGATAAAATGTTTAAATTCGAAAAGCAGGAAAAAAATGATTAGTTTATTAAATGTAGAAAAAAATGACAAAATTATGGTAGCCCTTTCGGGCGGGCAAGACAGTATGTGTTTAATGCACCTTCTTTTAAGTATGCGTGACGAATACAACTTATCGCTTTACGCCGTTAATATCAACCACTCTATTAGAGGCGCTGAAAGCGAAGAAGATAGCCTTTTTGTCAAAAACTTTTGCGAAAAATTTAATATTAAACTATATTTTTATAAAGTAGACGCAATAACCTTTTCTAATCAAAATGGATATACTATTGAGCAAGGTGCAAGAATTTTGCGTTATCAAATTTTTAATGAACTTTTACTTAAAAACGAAGGTGTAAAGATTGCAACCGCTCATCATAAAAGCGATAACGCTGAAAGCGTTTTATTTAACCTTTTTAGGGGTACGGGACTCAAAGGCGTTAGCGGAATTAAAGAAATTGATGGTAAAATTATTAGACCTTTAATAAACGTTTCTAAAAATGAAATTATCGACTACGTTACAAAAAACAACGTTCCATTTAGAGTAGATAGCACTAATTTTGATAGTGAATATAGTAGAAATTATATTAGAAACGAGATATTTCCTGTAATTTTAAAGAAATTTCCAGATAGTATAAACAATATAAATTCCTTTTCAAAAATTGCAAAAGAAGAAGATTTGTTTTTAGATAATTTAGCAAAAGATTGTATAATAGATAATGAAGAAAATTTAAGTATAAAAATTTCAACTTCACCCGTCTTATTTAAAAGAGCGGTAATTTTAATTTTTAAAGAATACGGCTTAATAAAAGACTATACCCTAAAACACGTTGAAAGTTGCTTGGCTTTAACTACGTTAGAAAATGGTAGCAGTTTTGATTTACCTAAAAATATTAAAGCGGTTAAAGAATATGAGTATATTTCTTTTTATAATACGCTTATAAAAAAAGATGCTACGTCTTATGCTTTTAGTGAAGGACAATTTAAGTTTAACAACTTTTCCGCAATAATAAAAAAGCAAAGTAACGTTGACGTTAAAAACGAAATAGTGTTTGATAAAGACAAAATTCCTAAAAATGCCGTTATTCGTTTTAGACAAAACGGTGATATATTTACAAAGTTTGGCGGTGGCACAAAAAAATTAAAAGACTATTTTATTGATAAAAAAATAGAAAGATTTAAAAGAGATTGTTATCCTTTAATTGCCGTAGGCAATGAAGTTTTAGTTATATTTGATATAGCGGTAAGCGAAAAGGTAAAAATTGATAATAACACAAAAATAATTTTAAAAGCCCAAATTATTAAGGGCAAGGAGTAAATATGGAAGCAAATAAAACAGCACAAGTGGTAATTGATAGTTTAACTTCAAGAAAAGCATACGATATAGTAAAAATTGACGTTAAAGAAAAAACGTCTCTTGCGGATTATTTTATAATAGCAAGCGCGCGTTCAACTACGCAAGTTAAGTCGTTAGCGGAATTTTGCGAAGCAAAAGCCGAAGAAGCGGGCGCAAAGGTATTAAGAAAAGAAGGTATTCAAGACGGCAGATGGGCAATTATTGATTTTGGTGACGTAATTTTGCATATATTTAATGATGAAACAAGATTATTTTACCATCTTGAAAGACTATGGGGCGAAGGCGAAAAAATAGAAAATAACGACTAATTTATTTTGTCTTTTTCAATAATTGAACCTTTAATAGCAATATCTGGCGGTTTATTGACTTTTTTCTTTTTAGGTTTAATTTTATTCGTAATATAGTAAATTTTAGAAGAAGTTTTTTCATTAACTTCTTCTTTTTTTATAATTTTATTATAAAACATTTTGCCTATCAAACAACACGCTACTACAACCATATATAATACAACAATAGCAATAAATCCAACCATAAGCATATTTTAATATATTTTTATTGTCGGTTTTTTGCAGTTTATATATAAAATTAGCAAGTATTAGCAAAACTTAAAATTATCGTATAACTAAACCCCCAACGCCGTTTGCGTTGGGGGTTATATTAGACCGAACTCGCCAAAGGCGATTATAACTTTGCGTTAGCAAAATATAACTGCGTAAGCAATATACCTTGCTTTAAAAGGCAAATATAGTTGTGGCGTAGCGATAAATACCTATCGCTACGCCACTAAAGTTTGGTCTACCTGGCTGGATTTAAACCAGCGACCTTAAGAGTCGGAGTCTTACGCTCTATTCGACTGAGCTACAGGTAGATAAAGTAACCTTACATTGTGAAATGTAAGGTTAAAATTATTATTTAATTGTGTTAATATCAAACGGCGTTTCTTGATATACGTAATAGTTAAGCCAGTTTGAATATAGTAAATTTGCGTGTGAACGCCACGATACGATAGGCTCTTTTTCAACATCGTCAAACGGAAAATAATTTTTAGGAATTTTAATGGGCTTATTTTCTCTTAAATCTCTTAAATACTCGTTTTTTAAAGTGTCCGCATCATACTCTGAGTGTCCCGTTATAAAAATTTGCCTTCCGCCGTCAGTAGCAATCGCATAAACTCCCGCTTCCTTTGACGTTGATAAAATTCTTAATTCTTTGCACTTTAAAATATCTTCTTCTTTTATAGTAGTATGGCGTGAGTGCGGTACTTTAAACACGTCGTCAAACCCACGGAATAATATTGACCTTTTATTCGTTAAAGTATGGTCAAATACCCCAAATAACTTTTCATCTAAATTATATTTAGGTATATCGTAATGATAATATAGACCTGCCTGAGCACCCCAACAAATATGAAACGTTGAATAAACGTGAGTTTTACTCCACTCCATAATTTCACAAAGTTCAGCCCAGTAATCTACTTGTTCAAAATCTAAATTCTCAACGGGAGCACCCGTTATTATCATACCGTCATAGTTGTTATGCTTTACGTCTTCAAACGTTTTATAGAAAGCAATTAAATGCTCGGCTGGAGTGTTCTTTGAGTGGTGTGATTTTGGATGTATTAACTCAACGTCAACTTGAAGTGGCGTATTACCAAGCAATCTACTAAGTTGAGTTTCCGTTTCTATTTTTTTAGGCATTAAATTCAAAATCAATATTTTAAGCGGACGAATATCTTGCTTAGTTGCCCTTGATTCGTCCATAACGAAAATATTCTCGTTTTGAAGCGTTTTTACCGCTGGTAAATTGTTAGGAATTTTTATTGGCATTATTTTACCTCTACTTTATCTAATGCTTGTTTAATATCTTCAATTAAGTCTTTAGCATTTTCAAGACCACAAGAAAATCTTACCATTTCAGGATATACACCGCACGCTTTAAGTTCAGCATCACTCATTTGACGATGAGTTGCACTTGCTGGATGTAAACAACAAGTTCTTGCATCGGCAACGTGTGTTTCTATTGCTGCAATTTTTAAGTTTTTCATAAACGCTTCGGCAACTTTTCTACCACCCTTTATTCCAAAACTTACAACGCCACAAGTACCGTTAGGCATATATTTCTTTGCAAGATTATAGTATTTATCGCCTTCTAAGCCAGGGTATACTACCCACTCTATACGACTATCAGTTTGTAAATATTTAGCAACTTCTAAACCATTTTCACAATGTTTTTTCATTCTTACGTGTAAACTTTCTAAACCTAAATTTAAAATAAAGGCGTTTTGTGGAGATTGAATTGAGCCAAAATCACGCATAAGTTGTGCTGTTGCTTTTGTTATAAACGCACCTTCTTTTCCAAACCTTTCAGCATAAGTAACGCCGTGATAACTATCATCAGGCGTACATAAACCTGGAAATTTGTCAGCGTATTTCATCCAGTCAAACTTACCGCTATCAACGATACAACCGCCAACTGCAGCGCCGTGACCATCCATATACTTTGTAGTTGAGTGAGTTACGATATCAGCACCCCAAGTAAATGGTCTGCAATTTATAGGCGTAGCAAAAGTATTATCAATAATAAGCGGAACGCCGTGCTTATGAGCGCATTTACTAAAAAGTTCAATATCTAAAACGGTTAAGGCTGGATTTGCAATAGTTTCACCAAATACCGCTTTGGTGTTAGGCTTAAATAATTTATCAAGTTCTTCTTCGGTAATATCAGGAGAAACAAAGGTAAAGTCAATACCCATTTTTCTCATTGTAACGTTAAATAAGTTAAAAGTACCACCGTATATTGAAGATGAAGATATAATATGGTCTCCAACGTTTGCTATATTAAAAATTGAATAGAAATTTGCCGCTTGCCCAGAAGAAGTGAGCATTGCCATACTTCCGCCTTCTAATTCGCAAATTTTTTGAGCAACGTAATCGTTCGTTGGGTTTTGTAAACGAGTGTAAAAATAGCCACTTGCCTCTAAATCGAAAAGTTTACCCATATCTTCACTTGTTTCATATCTAAAAGTTGTGCTTTGATAAATAGGTATTTCCCTTGGTTCTCCATTTTTTGGGCGGTAGCCTCCTTGAACGCATATAGTTTCAATATTATTGTTTTTCATAGCTTTCACACTTATCCTTTAAAAAATTTACT
>JAZONZ010000097.1:0-2323 GCA_045654765.1 Christensenellaceae bacterium | reverse complement strand
TATATAAATTTTTTAAAAAAGCAAATTTTTTTATATTTCGCCATAAATTCTTAAATTTTAACAAAAATTTTATTGTAATATTATTTTTGCGAGGTAGTTATGAAAGTAGAATATAATATTGAAAATAACAAATTACATATTTCGTATTATGGTGAACTTGATGAGTGTTCAGCAAGTAAAGTAAGAACCGTTACTGATAAAATTATTAGTGAAAACTCATACGTAAAAGAAGTAATTTTTAATTTGTCTAAACTTACTTTTATGGATAGTACGGGAATAGGAATGATGATAGGTAGATATAAAAAATTAAAATCAATGGGGATATTAGTTTATACAAAAAACCCATCACTATCAGTAGATAAAATTTATCAAATTTCAGGGCTATATAAAATTATGCCTAAAATATAAAAATAGGAGTTATTATGTTAAATAAAATGAAATTAACTTTTTCTTCATTAAGTGAAAACGAGGCGTTTAGTAGAAGTGTTATAGCTTCGTTTATATTGCCCTTAAATCCAACGATATCGCAAATGAACGATATAAAAACTGCGGTATCAGAAGCGGTAACAAATGCCGTTGTTCACGGTTATCCCGATAGCGTAGGAGAAATAGTAATGTCTTGCGATATTTTAGATGATGAAATACATATAAAAATTCAAGATTTTGGTGTTGGCATTAGTAATTTAGAACAAGCCTTAGAACCTTTTTATACAACGAAAGGTGATGCAGAGCGTTCAGGTATGGGCTTTACTATTATGAAAAGTTTTATGGATAGTGTTGAAGTTGAGTCTACGTTAAACTTTGGAACAACGATAAAAATGACTAAAAAACTAAGCCGATAACCTTAATACGAGGTGTTATGCTATCAGTAAACGAGACTATTACTCACATAAGAAAAGCGAAAAAAGGTGATAATGAGAGCAAAGAAATACTATTAAAAAATAACGTTTTGCTAATAAAAAGTATAGTATATCGGTTTAAAAACAAGGGAGTTGACTATGAAGACTTATATCAACTTGGTTGTATAGGATTTTTAAAAGCGATATCTAATTTTGACGAAAGTTTTAACGTAAGGTTTTCAACGTATGCAGTCCCTATGATTATAGGCGAAATTAAGCGATTTTTGCGTGATGATGGAAACGTTAAAGTTTCACGTATTATTAAGCAACAATCGGTAAAAATATTGAAATTTAGCGAAGAATTTCAACTTAAATTTAATAGAGAGCCCACCGTTGACGAAATATCTACGAGTTTAGAAATTGCTAAAGAAGATATTGTTTTAGCACTCGATTCATCAAAAATGACGGTTTCATTGTATGAAAGTGTCAACGATGAAAGTGATAAACCGGTACAACTTATAGATAGAATTCCTTCACCTTATACCGAAGATGATTACGTTGATAAGATTTATTTAAAGAACTTAATATCAAAATTAGATAAAAGAGAGCAACAAATTATAATACTAAGGTATTATAGAGATAAAACGCAAGGTGAAGTTGCAAAAATATTAGGAGTTTCTCAAGTACAAGTTTCAAGGCTTGAAAACAAAATATTAACGCAATTAAAAAAGAAAGCAAAATAAATATAAAAAACTTGAAAAGTTTTATAATATGTTATATAATTGAAATTAGGTGAATTATGATATATACAATTGTTTCAATCTTTATTTCATTTTTATTAACTTTACAAGTTTTTTTTGTTATTTATAAAATTGCAAGATGTAATAGGGAAGAAAAAATAAATTATATTAAAAACTTCAATAAAGGTAAGTTTTTACTTGTTTATATTTTTGCGCTTCCTTTAATGCTAATAGCGAATTTATATAATGGCACAAAGTTTTTGACAGCACTATTTTTGGCAGTAGATAAAGTTGGTGCTTTAGTTTTGTTGAATTTTAAATTTGATGGTTTAACAAATTTAATGTCGCAAAATATTTATTATTCTATAGCAGTTTATTACGTTTTCTTTTTAGTTTGTTTAAACGTAGTAATGATAGGCGTATCGTTTTTAGGTCAAATAATTTTTGAAAGCAAAAAAACGTTATTTTTTAAATTTTCTAATAAAGCGAAAACTTATATATTTGGAAACAATGAAAATAATTTAACAATTTATTTTTCAGATAAAAACAAAAATAGCGTTATAATTGACAATTTAGATAAAGAAAAAAAGTTTGAACTTTACGTTAAAAACGTTAATTATTCAAATTGTAAAATATATGAAGTTCAAATTGATAAAATTTTTAAAAACGCATTATCTAAATCAAGTAATAAAGTCAACGTTGTAATAAACACTGAAAATGAAGAATTAAATATTAAACTTTGTA
>JAZONZ010000096.1:0-4984 GCA_045654765.1 Christensenellaceae bacterium | reverse complement strand
TCTTTCAATATATACTCCTTGAAATCACTAAAAAGTGATAAATTTTCATTTCATATTACAATTATACACTTTTTAGAAAAAAAAGTAAACGAAATAAATATTCGCATTAAATATTTTGCGTTCAAGGGGTTAATTTACTTGAAAAAAAAGTCGTAAAAGGGTATAATTATTACTAATATTTAACAAACAATTAAAAAGGAGTATATCTATGCGCGTATTTAACTTTGCAGCAGGTCCTTCAACCCTTCCAGTTCCAGTTTTAGAAATTGCACAAAAGGAATTACTTGATTATCAAGGAACAGGCATGTCAATTACCGAAATGAGTCACCGTGGCAAGCCTTTTATGGCAGTAAACGACGAGGCTAACGCTCTTCTTCGTGAACTTATGAATATCCCTGAAGACTATTCAGTTTTATTCGTTCAAGGTGGTGCATCTCAACAATTTGCAGCAGTTCCTCTAAATCTATTACAAAAAGGAAAAGCCGATTATATTTTAACCGGAAACTTCGCTCAAAAAGCATACGAAGAAGGTTTAAAATACGGCGATATGGCCGTTGCAGCATCTTCTAAGGACGCTAAGTACACCTTTATTCCAGACGTAAACGATATGAAATTTAGAGATGATATCGATTACGTTCATATGACTTACAACAATACTATTTTTGGTTCCAGATTTACCGAACTTCCAAAAACTAACGCAGCTCTCGTCACTGATATGAGTTCAAACATCTTAAGTGAGGTTGTTGACGTTAAAAAGTTTGGTTTAATCTATGCAGGCGCTCAAAAGAATATCGCTCCTGCCGGCGTGACTATCGTTATAGTTAAAAAAGATTTACTCGGCAAGGCTTCTCCAATTTGCCCTACTATGCTTGACTACGCTATCCAAGACAAAAACGATAGTTTATACAACACCCCACCATGCTTTTCTATCTACGTTGCAATGCTAGTATTTAGATGGTTAAAAGAACTCGGTGGTGTTCCAGCAATGCAAAAAATTAACGAAGAAAAGGCTAAAATCCTATATGATTTTATCGACAATTCTTCTTTCTACAAAAATAACGTTAATAAAAAAGACCGTTCGCTTATGAACGTTCCTTTCGTTTCACCAAACGAAGAACTCGACGCAAAGTTTATAAAGGAAGCGGCTGCAAACGGATTAGTTTCTCTAAAGGGACATAGAATCGTTGGTGGTATGAGAGCATCTATTTACAACGCTATGCCAATTGAAGGCGTTAAAAAGTTAGTTGAATTTATGAAAAAATTCGAAATGGAGAACAAATAATGAAAAATATTCTTACCCTAAACTCTATAAGCAGAAAAATTGACGACGTATTTAATAATACATACAATATCGGTAGCGACGTTGAAAAGCCGATTGGTATTTTACTTCGTTCATTTAAAATGCACGACTATGAATTAGCAGAAGAAACAGTTGCCATAGCTAGAGCAGGTGCAGGCGTAAATAATATTCCAACTGATAAATACGCTAAGCAAGGCGTAGTAGTATTTAACACCCCTGGTGCAAATGCAAACGCCGTTAAAGAACTCGTTTTAAGCGCATTACTTATTTCTTCTAGACATATTATGGCTGCAAACGATTGGGTTAAAACTCTTAAAGGCAAAGGAGATGAAGTTGCTAAACTCGTTGAAAAAGGTAAATCAAACTTTGCAGGCGTAGAAATTAAAGGTAAAACTTTAGGCGTTATCGGTTTAGGTGCGATCGGCGCTCTAGTTGCTAACTCAGCAATTGATTTAGGCATGAGCGTAGTTGGATATGACCCATTTTTGTCGGTTAATAATGCGCTTAAACTTTCTTCTCAAATTAAAATCGTTAACGAATTAAACGATTTATGCAAAAAGAGTGATTACATCACTATTCATATTCCATATATTGAAAGTGAAAACAAAGGCTTAATTAACGCTGGTTTAATTAGAAAAATGAAAGACGACGTTGTGTTAATTAACTGTGCTAGAGGAGAAATCGTTAACAATCAAGACGTGATTAAGGCAGTTGAATCGGGAAAAATTAAAAAATATTTCGTTGACTTCCCTGCCGACGAACTAATTGACCAAAAGAATATTATTTGTATTCCCCACTTGGGCGCTTCAACTGAAGAGGCAGAAGAAAACTGCGCTATTATGGCATCTAAACAACTTATCGACTATATTGAAAACGGAAATATCGTTAACTCGGTTAACTATCCTAACTGCTCAATGCCAAGATCAACTGCAGTTAGACTAGTTATATTACACAAAAACGTTAACAATATTCTTGCTCAAATCACCACGACTATTGGAAACGACGGCATAAACATTTCTAACCTTGCTAATAAAAGTAAGGGCGAATACGCTGTCACCATAGTAGACGTAGATTCCGACGTTTCTAATAAAGCAATTGAACACATCAATAAAGTTGAAGATATTATTAAAGTTAGAGTTATAAAGTAAAGAGAAAATTTAAGCCTTGAAACATTTTTGTTTCAAGGCTTTTTTTATTTCTTAAATTCAATTTTATTGCCAAATATATCCGTTCCTTCTGCTACTTCTAGATAACCCCCATAATAATATTGCCAATCGTATTTATCTAAAAGCCTGTTCAAAAACGCATCTTTCACCGTCGAATTCGGCACGTACTTAAAACACTCGTATACAGTATTAAACTCAATGAATATCGGCTCGTTAGTGACGTCGTCATACCCTAAAGCCTTCCTACCATAATACCACCTATCGTCGTATTTTCCACCCTCGAAATATTCAGGGCTTTTTCTATACGTTAAATTCTTTGCCGATAAATATATCCTTTTTGCTTCGTAAACGTTTTCAAAGAGTGATGGATAGTAATCGTCAATCCCGTAAAAACTATTGCTTGAAACGTAGTAATCTAGGTCCTTAAAATATCCCGTTTGTTGAGTGTAAGAAGCGCAACCCTCTTCACTAGATATATAATTTAGAAAATCTCTACACGCCTCGGCAACGTCCGCTTCTTTCCATAGTTTGTTTGCTAGAACAAAATAAGATGGATTTACTTGTAATAACGTGCGTTCCTTACTCTCTTTTTCCCCATTAAACGAGTTTGGCAAAGCCATCCACAAAAGTTTTCGCTCGTTTTGACCGTCATAGTTATATAGCCTATTGTATCTATCTAAAACAACAGAATCTTCTAACTCTCTATACCAAGAAGAAGTTTCTATCATCATTGCTGATTGTTGAATTCCGTTAACGTCGTATCCTGAAAAAACAAAATCCCACATAGCGTCTACTTGGTCTTTATTCGGGCTGTTGGTTATATCTGCCCACCAATCTAGTTTAACCGAAACATCCATAAATACTTCAGCATAATATTTTGCAAGTGACCAAGAAGTATAATAACCCGTTTCTTCAGTTAAGTTAACCATTGTCGTCTTGGGTTTATAAATCTCGCCTAAATCTAACTCATTTTCGCTAAACAAAGGCTCTTTTGTAAACCCTGTGACGATTTCCATTTCGCCGTTCATATCCATATATGCTCTCGCTTGGTCATACCCCAAAAGCGAAGTCATAAGCGCTTGGGCAAGATAATCGGCTTTATAAGTTTCGCTACCTGCAACCATAAATGGATAAATATCGTGCTCTTTTATATATTCGCACATTGCAATAAATTCGTAAAGCGTTTTAGGAAGTCCATCGTCAAAAGTATTATAAATTCCATCAAGCCCTGCAGATTTGTTTTCCGTTTCAATATTATTCGCGCCTGTAGGCCTAGTAAAATAATAGGTTTCACCCGTTATCTTAGACACAAAACTAACGGCATCTAACGTGTCTTTTGCAAAGTAAAAGCCGTTATTATTAAAGGAATTTCCATCATAAGTTATTCCAAGAATTTCCGAAGTATGTGGAAGGGCAAAATATTCAAAGTTGTCCCCCTTATATCCTTCTAAAGCATACTCGTCTAACCTATCTTCTAGCGTGCGTTCTATTCCATATTCGTCGGTTGTCTTAAAATAAAAGACGTCGTCCATACTGAGTAGCCAACCCCTATTTGCCCATTTATACATATGATGCCCTATAGTTTGGTTAGTTAGGTAAATATCGTATTCTTCATACTCTTGGAAATCGAGCATAAAATCTCTTTTTGGCACTAAACAAATATCTACGTATACGCCCTTTTTTTGATAGGAATATTGTTTTTGTGAATATTTTTCAGCAAAATTATACGCGACGTCATTGAGGTACAATATATCATAACTGTCCTCTTGCACTGCTATATTTATTGAAATATTTTCAGTTCGAACTTCTTCTTCACCACACGCCGTAGCAAATAAAAAGGTAAACGAAAACATTATTAAAAGCATTATCGCTACTATTCTTTTCATCAATATTCCCTTGAATTTATTTTGTTATTTTATTATATCATTTTCCCCATTTCGTGTCAATATTGAGTTGTAATTTACTAAAATTTAAAATGAAAAACCCAAACTAGAGTTTGGGTTTTTATCTTATTAAACGTTTCCTTGTGCTTTCATTGCTTCAGCAACTTTAATAAAGCCTGCAATATTTGCGCCTGCCATGTAGTTGCCTTCCATGCCGTATTCTTTACTTGCCTCGTCACAAGCCTTAAAGATACTCTTCATAATTCCCTTTAACTTTTCGTCTACTTCTTCAAAAGACCAAGAAAGTCTTAAACTATTTTGGCTCATTTCTAAACCACTCGTTGCAACGCCACCTGCGTTTGCCGCTTTTGCTGGCCCATAAATAATGCCGTTATTAAAGTATTCGTCGATTGCTTCTGGAGTTGAAGGCATGTTTGCGCCTTCCGAAACAACCTTACATCCATTTTTAGCAAGAATTTTTGCAGATTCGCCGTTAATTTCATTTTGCGTTGCGCAAGGTAATGCGATATCGCACGGAATAGTCCAAATTCCTGAACAGCCTTCGTGATACTCTGCTTCTGGATGATAATTTAAGTATTCTTTAATTCTCTTTCTTTCAACTTCCTTGATTTTCT
>JAZONZ010000095.1:0-9391 GCA_045654765.1 Christensenellaceae bacterium | reverse complement strand
CAGGCGAGAATGATATTAAATAAAAATCGTCAAGTTTACTTATAACAACGTAAGTTTTTAAAGTGTTAGGATTAGATATTGCTGTAATATTTTTAAAATTCATATTATCGTACTCGTTAAGCGTAACTTTAAAAATTTTAGCGTTTTCATTTATCGTAATAAACTTGGGCTCGGTTAAAATTTCAGTTAAATTAACGTTTTGAGCCGATATTCCTGCTAAATGTTCAATATTTAATATATTTTCATTATTTTTACTTTTTAATATGCACGCATTAGATAATGCGTAAAAATCGTTTTGTAAGTAGTTAATAGCAATATCTTTTATAGGTAAATTATTATTAGTTACAATATGTTTAGTCGTTACGTTAAAATTATTTATTTCGCTATTATATTTGTATCTGTAAACTTTATTATTATCGTCTAAAATAAATACGTTGCCACTAAAATCAGTTTGAATACTAATAACGTTATAGTCTAATGAAATATTAGTATTGTCAATGCTGTAATTTGAAATAACGCCGTTATAGTACCTTAAAAGATAAGTTTTATTATCGCTGAGTTTATAAGTAATATAAAAGTTGCCGAAAATATCTATACAAGAGTGGGTTAGTCTACCCATTATTTTTTTATCTTGTGAAATTTTTTCAACCTTAACGCCGTTTTCAGTGGTTATTTTATTTATATTTACGTAAACGTTAGTGTCGTAAGCATCAAGTTCGTCAGTAAAATAAAACTCGTTACTAATATAGTTTAGCGAAGTTACCGAATTGTTAATTTGCTCGTAAATCTTTTCTAACGTTATAGTTTCACCATCTATTTGATTAAATAAAACCAAATGTTTTTTAGTTTCAGTCGCCGTTTTACTTTCGAAATAAAGTAAAATCTTATCGTCAGATGCGGTAAACGCTAATGGGTTAAAAGATGGATATTCTATATATAAATTATCTAAACTAATCTTTTTATATATTTTTTCTTGACTATTTTTAGAAATTTTAACTATACGCTTTTGTAGTGAAGAAGAACTATCAAGTGTGTATAAATAGTTTTCACTCATTTCAAGATTTGTAGCGTTACTTGTAAGCCTAAAATCAGCAGTGGCTTCAGTGGTTATTGCAAAGTTAGTAAATGAGTTTGTAGTAGTTGAGATTTCTTGCACGGCATTTAACTTTTTATCAGCAACTAAAACGTTTCCGTTATAACTCGTAATGCCGGTAGGCTCGTTTAAAGAGCCTAAAACGTTAGATGAAGAAGTGTTTAAAATTTTTTCAATCTCGTAAGACGTAGTGTTAATCTTATAAACGCCGTCACTTGCCGTGTAATAAATATAATTCATAACTTGCGTCATATTTATAATTGCGGTATCTAACGTTGTAATAGGAATACTTGTTTTATTGCTTGGCGAGTATAATTTTAACTCTTTGTTTTGAATTGTATAAAAGATATTGCCGTTATCAGTAATTAAAACGTTTTGTGGTTCAACGGCTTGTGATACTACGGAATGATTTGATACTTCTAATTGCCCGCCAACAATAGATAATGAATAAGAATTGACAGTGCTTGACTTTAAAGTGATAAGCGTAGCGTCATTTTCGTTTATTTTTAGTGAAAAATTATGACAAGGTACGTTAAGGTCGGTAGCGCTACCCGTTAAATCGTTAGTATCTATATACCATATTGAAGAATTCATAAGAAATAATATAAAATTCTCATAAGTTTCAATACAAGAAACGCTATACGAAATAGTTTCGTTCACGTAATAGTTGCTATCGGTTGGGTTGTAAATAATAAGCCTTGACTTGTCTTGCGATAAACTATCAGTTTTTTCAACGAATTCCGAAATTATTAAATAGCCGTTATTAGAATAGTGTATATCTTCAGGACAATTTAAGTCGTAAAACTCAATGTAACTTGATGGAACGTACATTTCGGTATTTACTAAAGTGTTTGCGTAAACTTTTTTAGGTAAAAGGGCAAAAAAAGCAAGCAAAGAAGTTATAAAAATTGTAGAAAAAATGGTTATAAGTTTCTTCATATTCGCCCCCTTTAAAAAATTATTTAACGCTACTTTGTTATATATTATAACAAATTTATATAACAATTTCAAGTGTAGGGGTTAATTTTTATAAAATTTTTTAATTAAACCAAAAAAGTGAAAAAATTTTGATTTTTGACTAAATTTGTCATATTTATTTTTTTATTATAAAAGCGAACAAATGTTCGTAAATTTAATATTTTAAACCCAAAATTTGCTAATTTCAAGTCGTTGTGACTAATTTTTAATAATTTTGTAAAAAAATAAAATAATTTGTACAAAATATGTCACATAATGTTGAATTATATAAAAAAATGTGGTTATAATTGAATTATCTTTGGAGGTAGTGTATGTCTTATTATCAAAAAACTATATTAACTTGTTACAATTCACTTTCAAGTATGATTGAGCAAATTGAAAACGTAATTAAAAAAAGGGCAAGGAATTCTTTTTATGATTTTCAAAGTGCTGAAATTATTGCTAATAAAATTTTAGCATTATGTAACGTAAGGTTTGATTTAATTGATTTAAAAGAAAAAACTGAAAATTGTTTAGGTAAATTAAACGAAGAAGATAGAACTTTAATTGAGTATAAATATTTTCAAATAATACCAGATGACGAAAACTTTGACCACACTTCAAGAAATTATTTTAGAAAGCAAATACGTGCATTAAATAGATTTTCAAAAATTTTATTAAGTCAAGGAATAACGGAAGAGTGGTTTATTGATAAATATATGAAAATATCTTTTATTTCAAGTTTATACAATAAAGTTATTAAAGAAGAAGGTAAAAAACACACTATATAGTTATTCGCCTTCTTCGTAAAAATCATAGTTATGATTAGAGGTAACGTCTTTAATTTTTGATGGTTTAAATAGAAAATAAACAACTGAAATTGAAATTATTGAAATTCCCACGATAATAACAATTTGAATAGTTTCAGGATTAGTTTTATTATTAGGCTTTTCAACGCTATTATTGTTAGTTATATTAGAAGTTTCTTCAGATTCAATCTCATCAAGAGTAGATGGAATAGTGTAAGGCGTTAATGATTTTTTGTCAATATAGCCGAGTTTAGAATTATAGTAGCAATAAACTAACGTTTCGCCGTTAGTCAACGTTATTTCGCCATAGTAAGTTAAGATGCTGTTTTTAGCAACGTTAAAATAGGGAATTTGTTTTTCTATATCGTTAAACAAAATATCAGAGATATTATTAGTAACGTTAAAAGTGCAGTAAGGTTTTTTAGGCGTATTAGAAAAATTTGTTAAATTTTCTTTTTTAACAAAGCCGATAATTACGGGAAATTTATCATTTTGTTCACCATAGGTTACTTTATAATAGTCGCCGTAGTCTTCATCAACTAAAACGAAATATCCGTAAGGGATTTTAAAAAGTTTATTAGTAAAAGACGCATCTTGATAAATATAAACGTCATCACTTAAAACACGCATATAAATTAAGTTTCCCGCCTTAACGTTTTTAGGCGAAAAATTTAAAGTATTTAAGATAATAAAAAGAGTAATAAGTAAAAATTTTTTCATAGTAAATTTATTATATAACTAAAAATATTAAATACCTTGTCGTAAAAAGTAAAATGTAGGAGTAATTTGTAAAAAGTGCAAATAGATATAATAAAAAAAATAAGAGAAATTGAATACGAACAAAAAAGGCGATATAAAAACAATGCTATATTTCGCTATAACAAGGGTAAAAAAATACACAAAAAGCAATTACTATTTCACAAATGTAAAAAGAAAAACAGATGGGTATTTGGCGGGAATAGAACGGGTAAAACTGAGTGCGGTGCTGTCGAAGTTATATATTACGTTAGGGGCATACACCCGTATAAAAAAAATAAAGACAACGTTTTTGGTTGGGTTGTATCGTTAACGAGAGAAGTTCAAAGAGACGTTGCTCAAGAAAAGATTTTAAAATATCTTAATCCCGACTGGATAGTAGATATTACAATGATATCGGGGAGAAAAGAAAGTCCACAAAGTGGCGTAATAGACCAAATCAAAATAAGAAACGTATTCGGTGGCATTTCAACGATAGGTTTTAAAAGTTGTGACCAAGGCAGAGAGAAATTTCAAGGTAGTTCGTTAGATTTCGTTTGGTTTGATGAAGAACCGCCTAAAGATATATACGAAGAGTGTAGAATGCGTGTATTAGATAGGTGTGGAGATATTTTTGGTACGATGACACCGCTTAAAGGTTTAACCTTTATTTATGAAGAAATTTATCTAAATAAATACAACTCAAAAGAAATATGGTATGAGTTTATTGAGTGGAAAGATAATCCGTATTTATCAAAAAAACAATTAAAACTATTAAGTGAAACAATGTCTAATAACGAATTAACGAGTAGGTGTTATGGGCAATTCGTTGATGAGAGTGGACCGGTATATCCAGAGTTTGATGAAAACGTTCACGTTATAGAGCCCTTTACAGTTCCTTTCGAGTGGCAAGACACCTTGTCAATAGACCCTGGTTTAAAAAATCCCTTGTCTTGTCATTTTTATGCAGTTGACTATGACGGAAACATTTACGTTGTGGCAGAACATTATAAGGCAAATTTAAGCGTATCTGAGCACGCCGATATAATAAAAGAAATGTGTACAAAGTTAGGATGGCATAAGGATTTTTCAGGAAATATAAGTGCGCTTATTGATTCCGCAGCAAACCAAAGAACGTTAGCGTATTCAAAAAGTGTTAGCGAATTATTTTATGAAAATGGAATAAACGTAAACACAAACGTAAACAAAGATTTATTTAGCGGAATAAATAGAGTTAAAAGTTATTTCAAAAATAATCGCATTTTTATATTTAAGAATTGTGTAAATTTAATACGGGAAATCAAAGGGTATAGATATGGCAAGGGTGATTGTCCCGTAAAACAAAACGACCATGCGCTAGACGAACTTAGATATTACGTAATGAGTAAGCCGTATAATGAAAAGACGTCAGCGCCGTTAAACGAAATACAAAAAGACAAATTAAAACTTATAAGGAATTTAAGGCGAAAAGGTATGTAGTATGGAAGATGAAGTAATAAAAGCATTAAAAAAAAGGGCTACGGGTTACGAAACTACTGAAGTTACTGAAGAATATAGTGACGATGGCACGGGTGGAATTAAAATGGTAAAGCGAAAAGTAGTAAGTAAAAACGTTCCGCCAGACGTATCCGCCGTAAAACTCTTAGTAGAAACGAGTGAAGTTGAAGATATAACCAAGTGGACTGATGAACAATTAGAAAAAGAAAAAAAGAGACTAATAAAAATATTATTAAGTGAGGGGAACAACAATGACGATACTAAAAAGTAAAGCAAAAATAGTATGTGATATAAGCGGATGCAATAACGTGGCTACTTATTTAATTAAAAAAAATAACGAAGTAAGTGACGGCGAAAGCCTAAAACTATGTGAAGAGTGCGCAAAAACGTTATGTAAATCATTAAATAACTATTATATGAATAAAAAGGGGAAAGAAAATGTCAAAAACGCAAAATAAAATTATTTATGAACAAGAATTAGTAAATAGCGTGTTAGAAGATTTTGAAAGAAGAAGGCAAGAAAGATTAAGTTTAGAACAACAATGGCAGTTAAACTTAAACTATTATATGGGCAATCAGTATTGTGAAGTAGCGCCAAGTGGCGAGATAAGAGAAGAAGATAAGTATTATATGTGGCAGTCTAGAAACGTATATAATCACATAGCCCCTATAATAGATACAAGACTTGCTAAATTAGAAAGAGTAAAACCTATAATGAGCGTTAGAGCGTCAGGTGGCGATGAAAACGATTTAAAAATGGCAAGTATATCAAGTGATATTTTAAACGCAAGTTTTGAAAGATTAAACGTAGATAAATTGATAACGAAAGCAACAACTTGGTCTGAAACGACAGGTAGTTGTTTTTATAAAATAACTTGGGATAATAACGGCGGTAAATTTCTTGGAGAGAAAGATAAAAAGAAAGTTTTTGAAGGCGACGTTTCAGTTGACGTAATTTCGCCATTTGAAATATTTCCAGATAGTATTGCTCACGAAGATATAACTGATTGTAAAAGTATAATACACGCAAGGGCTATGCACGTAACTGATATAGAAAATTTATACGGAGTTACGTTACAAGGCGAAGATATTGATGCTTTTTCATTAAATAAAAGCAATTATTCTTATAACGGCGGATATAAAAGCAATAAGCAGGTGGCGGTTTTGCATAATCACGTATTGATTATTGAAAAATATGAAATGCCAACTAAAGAATACCCAGAGGGAAGAATTATAACGATAGGCGGTGGTAAACTTTTAGAAATTTGTCCACTACCATATAAAAACGGCGAGTGCGGAGAAAGAGGTTTTCCTTTTGTAAAACAATGTTCAATGTTAACGCCAGGGTGTTTTTACGGTGTAAGTGTTGTTGAAAGACTTATTCCACTTCAAAGGTCGTATAATGCGTTAAAAAATAGAAAACACGAATTTATAAATAGAATTAGTATGGGAGTAATTAGCGTTGAAGACGGCTCGGTTGATACCGAAGATTTAACTGACGAGGGTTTATCTCCAGGCAAAGTTATAGTATATAGGCAGGGTGCAAAACCGCCACAAATTATGCCTTCGCCACAAGTTCCGTTAGATTTTACTTATGAAGAAGATAAACTTTATAGCGAGTTTAGAAATATATCGGGAATAAGCGAGGCTTCAAGGTCGTCAGTAGCCAGCACGTCAAATATGTCAGGCGTTGCGATAGAACTTTTAGTAGAACAAGATGAAACGAGATTATCGCAAACGATAAACGGAATTAAAAACGCAGTAAAATCAATAGGTAAACACATTTTAAGATTGTTTAAACAATTTGCAACCGACCAACGTATTATGCGTAGTGCCGGCGTTTCAAAGAAAGTTAAACTATTCTATTTTAAGTCAAGTGATATATCTTCTGACGATATAATTTTTGATACTGAAAACGAACTTTCTTATACTCCAGCGCAAAAAAAGAACGCCGTATTTGAAATGCTTTCAAGCGGATTGTTAAGTGATGAGAACGGCGCTTTAAATCAAAGAACCAAGGTTAAAGTATTAGAAATATTAGGCTATGGTTCGTTAGATAACACAAACGATATAGCAAATTTACATAAAAATAAAGCAGAAAAAGAAAACTTAGACGTAAAAACGACTGAAATTTTCGTTGAAACTTACGATGACCACGAAATTCATATAGAAGAACATACAAGATATCTATTAACGATGGATAATCAAAATAAAGATAATTTAGAAAAGCAAAAAATTATAGCACATTTAACTGAACATAAAAAGTTTTTAATGCAAGAAAATTTAGTTAGCGAGGTTTAAAAATGGAAGAAAATAAAGCGGGTGAAGTAATAACGAAGGGGGTTACTACCAACTATGAGTCGCACACTGCAACGGCAGAGGGGGAAAAGGGTGACAATTATTTAGGGATAGGTAAGTTTAAAAGTCCTCAAGCGTTATTTGACGCGTACAACTCTTTACAATCTGAATTTACTAGACGCAGTCAGAGAATTAAAGAGTTGGAAAGGGAAAACGAAAAACTATCAAAAGAAAAAACGGCAGTCTCTAATGATAGTAATTTCACGGGGTTAAGTGACGTCACTGATAGTTTGGAAAGTGTAGCCGAAAGCCAAACTACAAAGTTAAATAGCGATAAGGACAAGGTTGAAGACAAGTTAACTGCAATAAAAATTCTTGAAGATTATTACACTTCTAACGAATATTTAAAAAAAGCAGTAATAGAAAATCAAGAGATAAAAGATTTTATTATAAACGGGTACCTAAATAGTATAAATACCTCTAAGCCTACCGCTAAACTTATTACGGGCAACGGACAAGGTGTAGTAACACCGCCGTTAAAACCTAAAACCTTAGCCGAAGCGGGTGAAATTGCTCGGCAAATTTTTAATAAATTAAAGGAGAAATTTTAATGATTACTATTAAAAATGCTGATGACGCTTTAAAATCGGCATATCTTGGAGTTGTTAGTGAACAATTAAATACTAGCATTAACCCATTACTTGCAAAAATTAAGCAAACTACACAAGACGTTTGGGGAAAAGAAATTAGAAGGCTTGCTCAATACGGTTTAAACGGCGGTATAGGTGCGGGAGAAGAAGATGGAACGCTTCCAGATGCGGCAAGTAATAACTACGAACAATTTATTTTAACACTTAAAAACTTATACGGTACTATTGAAATAAGCGACAAGGCAATTAGGGCTTCTGAGAATAGTTCAGGTGCTTTCGTCAACTTGTTAAATGCTGAAATGGAAGGCTTAGTAAAAGCGTCTTCGTATAACTTCGGTAGAATGCTTTTTGGCGATGGTAGTGGTATTTTGGCAAAAGTCGTATCTATTACTGACGGAGTTATTAAAGTTGATAACGTTAAAAACCTTGTAGAAGGTATGGTTATTGATTTTAGAAGTGGTCAAGGTAGCGTAATTGCGGGTGCGTCAGTTCGTAGAATTACTTCTATTGATAGACAAAATAAAACGATTGTAGTTTCTGGTACAGCGTTAACTTCAACGTCAGTTCCTGAAAATAGTTTAATTACTATTCAAGGTTCATATAATCAAGAAATTACAGGCTTAGGTGCAATTTTCAAAACTACAGGTACACTTTACGGATTGTCAAGAGATACTCATAAATGGCTTGTACCATATATGAAAACGAACGTTGGCGAAATTAGTGAAAGTGCTATTCAAACGGCAATCGACTATTTAGAAGAAAATTCAGGTAGTAAAGTTGACTTTATCGTATGTTCAAGCGGTGTTAAACGTGCTTTTATAAATCATTTATCAACGTATAAAAGAAACGTTGACGTTCTTGATTTAAACGGCGGTTATAAAGCGCTTTCATACAATGGTATTCCTATCGTTTCGGATAGATTTTGTCCAGAAGGAACAATGTATTTGTTAAACACAAGTGATTTTACTCTTCATCAATTATGCGACTGGAAATGGCTTGAAGGCGAAGATGGTAGAGTTATTAAACAAGTTGCCGATAAACCTATCTATAAAGCAACGCTTGTAAAATACGCCGACCTTATTTGTACAAGACCATGTGGTCAAGCAATGCTTTCAGGAATTACCGAAGCCTAAATTTTATAAAAGTCTTACCGCCTTTGGCGGTAAGGCAATAAAGGAGAAATATGATAGTTAAAGATGTTTTAATATTATCTAGCCAACTTTTAGATAAAATTGAATTAGTTAATTATTAGCAAAATAATAGTAGTGAAAATTCGCCTGACGTATTCTTAGAAGCCAACGCTTTACTTAGTTGTTATAATGTTGTTGTAAATGAAATAGCAACAAATTATT
>JAZONZ010000094.1:0-19393 GCA_045654765.1 Christensenellaceae bacterium | reverse complement strand
GACCCGTCAATTTTAAACTTCTCAAGAAAACAACGTATTCAATTTCATCTTTTTTATCGGCAAAACTGCTTACAATATATTTGATAAGTTCTAACATCTTTATAATTCCCTATTATTTCTTTTTCTTTTTAGGATTTGTTTTAGATGGTGAAAGTTTTTTAGATTGTTCAATAACACCCGCTTTAACAAGTAAGTTTTTAACAGTTTCAGTTGGTTGAACACCGCAAGCAATCCATTTTTTTGCCTTTTCAACGTCAATAACTACTTCTGCTGGGTTTACGTTTGGGTTATAGTGTCCCACTTTTTCAATGTAACCACCATCACGAGCAACTCTTGAATCTACTACTACTATTCTGTATAAAGCATTACCTTTATCACCAAGTCTTGTTAATCTCATTTTACAAGCCATAATTTATATTCCTCCATAAATATTATCAATATTTAAAATGGTAATCTTCTTTTACCATTTTTTAAACTTTTCATAAGTGTTTTAATTTGTTCGAATTGTTTAAGTAAAACGTTTAATTCCTGAATTGTAGTTCCACTTCCCTTACAAATACGTTGTTTTCTTGAGAAGTTTAAAATTGACGGGTCTTTTCTTTCTTTTTTAGTCATAGAAAGAATTATTGATTTTGACCTTTCAATTTTTCTCTCGTCAATACTATCAGCCTTAACACCTTTTAATTTTGCCATATTTAAACCCGGCATACCGGGAAGCATACTCATTATATCTTGTACGCCACCCATTTTTTTAATCATATCAAACTGGCTAAGATAATCGTCAAGCGTAAAAGTATTTTCTCTCATACGCTTTTCCATTTTTAACACTTCTTCTTCGCTAACGGCTTGTTGAGCCTTTTCAATAAGTGTTAAAACGTCACCCATGCCTAAAATACGGCTTGCCATTCTATCTGGATAAAACGGCTCTAAATCGCCTAATTTTTCGCCTACGCTTGCAAACTTTATAGGTTTGCCCGTTACCGCTTTAACCGATAAACAAGCACCGCCTCTCGTATCACCGTCAAGTTTAGTTAAAACTACGCCCGTGATTTCAAGTTCTTCATTGAAAGTTTTGGCTACGTTTACAGCGTCTTGCCCCATCATAGCGTCAATCGTGAATAAAATTTCAGTTGGCGTTACAGCCTTTACTATGTCTTTTAATTCTTGCATTAAGTCGCTATCAATATGAAGCCTACCAGCAGTATCTATAATAACGGTATCAAAACCGAATTTTTCAGCATATTTAACGGCGTTTTGTGAAATTTTAACGGGCTTGCCTTGACCTTCTTCATACACTTCACACTTAGCCTTTTCGCCAACCACTTTAAGTTGATTTATTGCACCTGGTCTATACACGTCACACGCTACGAGTAACGGCTTTTTACCTTGCGATTTAAGTAAAAGGGCAAGTTTGCCTGACAACGTTGTTTTACCCGCACCTTGAAGACCACACATCATTATTATAGTTGGTGGCTTTGGAGCAATATTTAACTTGGAATTTTCACTGCCCATTAAGGCTATCAATTCTTCGTTTACTATTTTAATAACTTGTTGTGATGGCGATAGACTTTTTAATACTTGTTCGCCTACCGCTTTTTCAGTTACCTTTTGAATAAAATCTTTAGCAACGAGTAAATTAACGTCCGCTTCAAGTAAGGCTATTCTTACTTCACGCATTGCGCCTTTTATTTCAAGTTCAGTTAACGCTCCTCTATTTTTTAATTTTGAAAATATATGATTTAACTTATCTTGTAATCCGGAAAAAAGATTTGCCATTATAACTCCGTAATAAGACTATATAACTCTTTCTTAAGTTCTTTATCGTCAATTTTATCTAATTTTGATAAAATTTGTTTTTTCTTCTCAACTAAATGAAGTTTTTTTTCATACTCGTCAAGAAGTTTGCAAACTTTATTTATCGTATCTTGCACACCTTGGCGAGTTATTCCTTTTATATCTGAAATTTCACCTAATGATAAATCTAAATTATAATATAAATCAAAAACTTCAATTTGTTTTGCCGTTAATAAAACTTTATATTCTTCAAAAATTTCATTAAAATGTAAGTCTTTTGCCATACTTTACCTTAACTTTCAATAGTATACACCATAAAAAAACAACTGTCAAGCAATTTCACTTGACAGTTGTAATTTTTTTTTAAAATAAAGCGTCAATAAATTCCTTAGCGTTAAAAGGCTCTAAATCGTCAATCTTTTCGCCAACGCCTACAAAGGTAACGGGTAAAAGTTTTTCGTTTGATAACGATAAAATAAAACCACCCTTAGCAGTACCGTCAAGTTTTGTTAAAACTATACCATCTAAGGTGATAGCCTCGTCAAAAGTATCAACTTGGTTTACCGCATTTTGACCAGTTGTAGCATCAAGCACTATAAGTTTTATAAAATTAGCCTCGCTATACTCTCTTTCAACAACTCTTGCGGTTTTTTTGAGTTCTTCCATTAAATTGCTTTTAACGTGTAGTCTACCCGCCGTATCAATAATTAAAACGTCAGTATTTTTTGATTTTGCCGACATTACTGCGTCATACACTACTGCTGACGGGTCAGCACCTTCCTTGTGCTTAATAATTCTTACGTTTGCTCTATCAGCCCAAACGGATAATTGCTCGCTTGCCGCCGCCCTAAAAGTGTCGCCAGCACATAAGGTAACCGATTTACCTTGACTTGTAAAATATTTTGCAAGTTTGCCTATCGAAGTAGTTTTACCTACTCCGTTAACGCCTACCACCATTATTACAAGCGGATAATTATCAATATCAGTTTCGCCAGCCTCTTCTAATACGCTAAGTAAAATGCTTTTTAGTTTAGAAACAACGTATTCTTTATCTTTGATACTATTTTCAATCATTTCTTCTCGCAATTTTTCAACGATATCACTAGCCGTAGAAACACTAATATCAGAAGAAATTAAAGCGTCTAATAATTCATCATAAAATTCTTCGCCTATTCTATCAATTGAAAACACTCTTGAAAAGGTGCTTGCGATTTTTTCCCTTGTCTTTTTCAAAGACAAGGCTATTTTAGAAAATAAACCCATATAACCTCTTAATCTTCAATATCTTTTACGTCGCTAAGTTTAACCGACACAATGCTTGATACGCCTTTTTCTGGCATTGTAACACCAAATAAACCATCAGCGTATTCCATAGTAACTTTTTTGTGCGTTATACAAATAAATTGCGTTTCTTTTGAATAATTTTTCAAATACCTTGCAAATCTATCAACGTTTGCATCGTCAAGCGCCGCCTCAATTTCATCAAGTACACAGAAAGGCATTGGTCTCATACGAAGTATTGCAAATAAAATTGCTATCGCCGTTAAAGACATTTCGCCACCCGATAAGAGTGATATTTTTTGCAATTTTTTTCCTGGTGGCTCGGCAACGATTTCAATACCTGCATCAAGCGGGTCACCCGTTTGACTTTCTATAATTTCTAAACTTGCACTACCACCGCCAAACAACTCTTTGAATATTTTTGAGAAGTTGGCTTTTATAAGTTTAAAGCCGTCGTCAAAAGTTAAAGTCATTTCCTTAGTTAAGTCTTCAATAATATTAACCAAATCTTCTTTTGCTTTGATTAAATCTTCTTTTTGACTAATTAACTCGTTACACTTTTCATTATGTTCGTTAAATTCTTCAATTGCGTTTGGATTTATGTTTCCTAAGCCTGCAATTTTACGCTTTAACGATATAATATCTTCTTGACCTTTAACAGCATCGTACCCTTCAACTCGTAAAGGAACGCAAGTTTCGTAAGTTAAATTATAGTCGGCTAAAATACTTTCAGACATATACTCTAAATCAGAATCAACTTTTGCAAGTCTAATTTCTTCATCAGTTTTTTTGGCAACGTTTTTATCTATATCTTCTTGTAGGGCTTGCCTTTTAATATTGTCTTTTGCTAGTTCTTCGTTTAATTTAACCTTAATTTTATCAAATTCGTTTAATTTGGCTTTTAAGTTTTCTAAATTTTCTCTATCTTCGCTTGATAAAGCAACTTTTTCAGCCTCTTTAGTTAAATTTTCAATGATTACGTTTTTACCAGCAATTGAAGATTGATTATTTTTAATACTATCGTAATATAATTCAATGTCGCTGTTTATTCTTGTAATTTCGCTGTTTGTTGAAGCAATTTCAGCCCTTAAATGCGAAAGGTTTGATTGAATTTCAGTATTTCTTGCTAAAACCCTATCTCTTTCTTGACGCAATTCTTCAAACTCTTCTCTATGGGCGTTTTGTTCAATTCTCGCACTTTCTTTTTGCTTAATTAAAACGTCATTACCCTCTTTGATAGAAGTGTATTCACTTTCAATTTGGTCAAGTCTTTGATTTATTATCGCTATTTCATCTTTACGCTTTTCAATTTCCGTTTCAATTTCGGTTAATTGACTTTCTAACGATAAAACGCTTTCTTTTAACTTGATATAATTTTGTTTAGCATCGTTTACCGATAAATTAAGAGCATTTAACTCTTCAACTTGAACGTTTACCACTTTAATAAGTTCAGCCTTATTGTTTTCAAGTCTTAAAAGTTCTTTTTTCTCTTTTTCTATCGCTTCGCTAAATTCTTTAACCTTTCTATCAATTGAAAGTAAATTCGTGTCGTTTTTACGCTTTGCGCCACCCGTCATTGAGCCGTTTTGCGCTAAAATATCACCGTCAAGCGTAACGATTTTAAATGCAAAATGATATTTTTGAGCAATTTTTCTTGCACTATTTAAGTCTTTACAAAGTAAAGTACCGCCAAGTAAAAACTTAACTACGTTTTCGTAATAACTATCGTATTTAACAAAGTTGGTGGCTAGTCCAATAGCACCTTCTTCGTTAAGCGCATTTATTAGTTCAATAGAGTCATTACGAACTTTTACACTCGTTATAGGTAAAAAAGTTATAGAATGAATTTCATTTTGTTTAAGATAATTTATTAAAAATTCAGCGTCTTTTGGATTATCAACAACAACGTTTTGCATAGCACCGCCAATAGCGTTTTGTATTGCCGTTTCATACTCTTTATCAGTTGATAGTACGCTTGCTACAACTCCCTTAATTTTTTCACTTACGGCTTTATTTTCTTTTGCCATAAGCATAAGTTTTTTAACCGAAGAGTTGTAACCGTCAAAAGAATCTTTAAGCCCGTTAAACAAGTTAAAACTTGTTTCTAAACTTGAAAGTTTCATCTTTAAAGATGAAATTTTATTGTTTAAAGTTTCAATATATTCGTTTGACGAACGAATTTCTTCTTCTTTATCTTTAATACTCTCTTTACTTTGAGTGATATAATTATCTAAATTTTGAACTTCTAATTGAGATTTTGTTAATTGTTCTTTTAAAATGGAATATTTATCTACTAATCCGTTAACAATATCAATTACTTCTTGTTTACGAGTAGAAATAACCGATTGTTCAGTTGAAAGTGAACCTATATTTTTATTGATATCGGCTAACGATTCAACACTTTTTATAACTTTTGATTGAACGCTACGCTCTTCATCTTCACTATCGTTTATCTTTTGAGTTAATTCGGCAATAAGTTTACCAACGCTACCCGCTTCAATAGATAAAGCCTCTATTTCTTTTTCGCAAACGCTTTTATAATTGTTTTTCTCAACGAGTAAAGCCTTTAAACTTTCTATTTTTTCTTCGTACGTTGCATTTTCTTTTTCAAGCCTTGCAATTTCACTCTTGAAATAATTTATTTTTTCAGTATAAAGTTTTGCCTCGCCTGACGTTTCAGCAATAGCAACGGCTTTTTCGGTTATTTTTTCGTTGAGTTTTCTAATATCGTCATCTGCTTTGTTAATTTGCTCTAAGTGTTTGTTATATTCTAATTCAGTTTTTTCAAGTTCAATTTTTCTTTGTGAAATTTCTTCACTTAAACCATTTATTCTATCAGTAATTTTTTGCTTTGTTAAACTTGCGTTTTCATATTTATATAAATACGTATTAACTTCGTTAGTTTTAAGTTCATCGGCAAAAATTCTATAAACTCTCGTTTTTTCCGCTTGCTTTGATAAAGGTCCTAAAATATTTTGACGTTCGTTTATAATATCACAAAGCCTTGTAATATTATCTTCAGTTCTTTGAAGTTTGTTCATAGTTTCACGCCTATCTTTTTTTGTTTTGGCGATACCTACGGCTTCTTCAAATATTGAACGCCTATCTTCTGGTTTTGAAGATAAAATTTCAGATACTTTACCTTGACTTATTATCGTGTAACCGTCTTTACTAACACCGCACTCGTGTAAAGCGTCAACAATGTCTTGCTTACGACATTGTTGTCTATTTATGTAATATTCACTTTCGCCACTTCTAAAAAGTTTTCTTGTGAAAACAACTTCGGAATATTCTAAAGATGGAAAGAGTTTTTCGGTATTAGAAAAATACAAGGAAACCTCACAATACGATAGAGATTTTCTTGATTGTGTACCATTAAAAATAACGTCTTGCATTGAAGAGCCACGAAGGTTTTTGGCTGATTGTTCGCCTAAAACCCATCTAATAGCATCGGCAACGTTACTTTTACCACAACCGTTAGGACCTACGATGGCGGTTATACCATCAAGTAAATCTATGCTGACTTTATCCGCAAAGGATTTAAAGCCAAGTAGTTCAATTCTTTGAAAATTAAGCATTTTGTTTTTTCCGTTTATCTTTTTTATTTTTTAATATTTTAAGGGCTTTTTCGGCTGAAACTTGTTCGGCTGATTTTTTTGACGTGCCTTCGCCCTTTGCTAACTGCTCGCCGTTAAGAAATACTGCCATAACGAAAATAGGACTATGGTCGCTACCTTTTTTTTGCAACGTTTCATAAGTAATATTTCCTAACTTTTTCTTTTCACAATACTCTTTTAAAGCGTTTTTACTATTAAAAAGTTGAACTTTTTTTCGTTCACACTTATCCTTTTTACAAATTCGCTCGATTAGATTATTGTAAATAAATTTTTTAGCCTCTTCAATTCCGCCGTCTAAATAAATTCCCGCAATTAACGATTCAAATAGATTTTCACAAATTGCATCGGTGATTTTACCTTGCATAGTTTCACTTGTAATTATAAATTTATCTAAACCCAAACGCTTCGTGGCTAAACTTAGTGGCTGTTTTGAAACTAAACCTTGTTTAAACGAAGTCATATCGCCCTCGTCTACGTCAAGTTTTTTATACAAAAACTCACTGACGATAAAACCTAAAATACTATCGCCTAAAAATTCTAACCTTTCAAAGTCTTTTTCGCCCTTGTGTTCGTTTGCGTAAGAAGCATGAATAAAACAATTTCTAAGCAAATTAGGATTTTTAAATTTATAGCCTATAATTTCTTCAATTTCGCTTAAATGAAATACCATATTACCCCTTAATACTCTAAGTTAGACACCGTTCTTGGGAAAGGTATAACGTCTCTAATATTAGAAACACCCGTTAAGTACATTATCATTCTCTCAAAGCCTAAGCCAAAGCCAGCGTGTTTAGTTCCGCCGTATTTTCTAAGATTTAAATACCAACTATAATCGTTAGGATTTAAATTCATTTCTTTCATACGACTAAGTAAAACTTCTTCTCTTTCTTCTCTTTGAGAGCCACCTACAAGTTCGCCTATACCTGGAACAAGCAAGTCACAAGCGGCAACGGTTTTATTATCATCGTTAACACGCATATAAAAAGCCTTAATTTCCTTTGGATAGTCAGTTAAAAATACCGGCTTTTTAAATACTTGTTCAGTAATGTATCTTTCGTGTTCACTTTGAAGGTCACAGCCCCAAAATACAGGGAATTCAAATTTATCTTTAATAGGCTCTAAAATTTTAATAGCCTCAGTGTACGATAAGCGAACGAATTCACTAGTAGCAACGTGATTTAACCTTTCAAGTAAACCGTTATCTACAAATTGATTTAAAAATTCAAGTTCGGCTTTACAAGTTTTTAATACGTGGCTGATAATATATTTAACCATATTTTCAGCACAATCCATATCGCCAACAAGGTCAGTGAAAGCCATTTCAGGCTCTATCATCCAAAACTCAGCGGCGTGGCGAGCCGTATTTGAGCGTTCCGCCCTAAAAGTAGGACCAAAGGTATATACCTTACCAAAAGCCATAGCGTAGGCTTCGGCAGATAATTGACCTGACACCGTTAAACTTGCTGGTTTTTCGAAAAAGTCTTTTTTATAATCAACTTGTCCATCATCAGTTTTAGGTACGTTATCAAGTGGAAGCGTTGTAACTTGGAACATAGCGCCCGCACCCTCACAATCCGAGCCCGTAATTAAAGGTGTGTGAACGTATACGAAACCATTTTGATTAAAGAAACTATGAATTGCAAAAGCCGCTTCACTTCTAACTCTAAACACAGCGCTAAATAAATTTGTTCTTGGTCTTAAATAAGCAATTTCCCTTAAATACTCAATAGTGTGCCTTTTCTTTTGAAGTGGATAATCTGGCGTTGACTTGCCTTCAACTTCGATACTCGTAGCGTGTATTTCAAAAGGTTGTTTTAATTCTGGCGTTAAAATAAAATTGCCCCTAACTACGAACGAACAGCCTACGTTTTGACTAACTATTTCATCATAATTTGCAATTTTTTCTCTTTCAAGCACTATTTGAACACTCTTAAAATAACTACCGTCATTTAACTCAATAAAAGCATACGCCTTTGAATCACGAATAGTTCTTGCCCAGCCTTTTACTAATACGTTTTTGCCACTAAAACTCTCTTTGCAAGCAAAAAAATCTTTTACAAAACTTCTAATTTCCATAATAACCTCGATTTAAATAACGTTTAAACCTTTAAAAACTTAAATTTACAAAACGTTTTTTTAATTATACCATATTTTTTTAAACTTTGCTACAATTTAAGTGAACTTTTTATAATTAAACACGTAGTTTTCGCCATAATTAAAAAAATAAGCGATAAAATTGTTAAATAACAACTTATCGCTTTTAAATTTAGTCTTCCTTTGTGGTTGGAATATCAGCATTTTCACCGTTAAGCAACTCTTCAACGTAAGCATCATAGTCTTGATTCGTTAGGTTTTTTATTTTTTTTGCTTTTTTAGACATACTTTACTCCTTTATTTTTTTAATTAAGTTTTAATTAAAATGCAAGTTCCTTAGGTAATAAAATTGTGAACGTTTGCATTTTTGCTTGACATAGTGGACAAGTCTTTTCAGCCTCTTCACTATACATTTCGTGCCCACACGAAGGGCAAATATATCTTCTTTTACTATCGCTTTTATATAACGTGCCGTTTTTATAACCTTCGTATAAATATTCAAAAATCTTTTTATGTTTTAACTCTACCTTTCTTATATTCGTAAATAATTCAGCAATATCTTTAAAACCTTCTTTTAAGGCTGTTTTTGCACTTTTTTCATAAAAAATTGCTTCGTCAGCCTCGTCGTTACTTATTGCCTTTAAATTATCTAAAATATCCCACCTTTCTCTAAAAGGTACGTCCATACACACTTCTACGTTTTCCATAGGGTTCGTGCCTGTTTTTTGACATAACATAGTATACAACATTCTTGCGTGATTAAACTCTTGATATGCAACTTTATCGGTTATCGTTGCTAAACCCTCTAAACCTTGCATACGTTGACCATATTCAACGAATTCATATCTTGTTCGTGCAGTACATTCACTAATAAACGCTCTTTTTAAATTTTCATAAGTTGCCGTTTCTAAAAAATTCATAATATTTCCTCCTACTTAATTATTAACAGCAACTATATTTTTTAAACATAAAAAACCCTTATGCAAAGCATAAGGGATAAAATATTATTTTATTTTTTTTCAACTGGTTTAATATGAATATCGCTTAATTGAGATTCATCAACGAAGTCAGGTGCGCCACTCATTAAACAAGATGCCGTTTGAACTTTAGGGAAGGCTATAACGTCTTTGATGCTATCAGTTTTAGTTAATAACATAGTAAGTCTATCTAAGCCGAACGCCAAACCGCCGTGTGGTGGTGCGCCATACTTGAACGCATCAACGAAGAATCCAAATCTATCGGCAATATCTTGCTCGGTAAAACCCAAAATTTCAAACATTTTCTTTTGAATATCACGCCTGTGTATTCTTATTGAGCCACCGCCCGCTTCTTGACCGTTTATAACGATATCGTACGCTTTTGCCCTTGCAAGTTGTGGATTAGTTTCAATTAAATCTAAATCTTCATCCATAGGAGCGGTAAACGGATGATGAACTGCTACAAACCTATTTTCTTCTTCGCTATATTCAAACATAGGGAATTCAGTTATCCATAAAATATCGTACTCGTCTTTATTATAAAGGTTAAACTTTTCAGCGAAATACAATCTTAAACCGCCAAGCGTGTTGTAAACGACAACGTCCTTATCAGCGCTGAAGAATAAAATATCGCCTTCGCAAAAATCAGTCTTTTCTTTAATAGCCTTAATATTATCTTCACTTAAGAATTTCAAGAAAGAGCCTTTAATTTCGCCACCTTCTGGATACGATAACCAAGCCAAGCCCTTAGCACCTAACGTTTTAGAATATTCAATAGTTGCGTCAATATCTTTTCTTGAAAGTTTTGAAGCATAACCTTTAAAGTTTATACACCTTACGCTACCCTTGATATAACCTTGTAATTCAAGTGCGTTTTTAAATACTACGAAATCAATATCTTTTGCAATATCGCTACAATCAATAAGTTCTAAGCCAAACCTTGTATCAGGCTTATCCGAGCCAAATCTATTCATAGCCTCTTTATAAGTCATTTGTCTAAAATGATTTTCGCCTAAATCTAAACCTATACTATCTTTAAAGATACGCTTTATTAAACCTTCAATAGGATAAATAACGTCTTCAATTTTTTCAACGAAACTCATTTCTATATCAATTTGAGTAAATTCAGGTTGCCTATTAGCCCTTAAATCTTCATCTCTAAAACATTTAGTAATTTGATAGTACCTATCAAAACCAGAAATCATTAAGAGTTGTTTGTATAATTGTGGCGATTGTGGAAGTGCATAAAAACACGCTGGATGTATTCTTGAAGGAACTAAATAATCTCTTGCCCCTTCTGGCGTTGACTTTCCAAGCATAGGTGTTTCAACTTCAATAAAGCCGTTTTCATCTAAATAATTTCTAGTAGACTTAGTTATAGCGTGCCTTGTTAAAAGTTTATTTTGAAGCATTGGTCTTCTTAAATCTAAGTAACGATATTTGAGCCTTAAATTTTCATTTACGTCAATATTGTCTAAAATCTCAAAAGGTGTAGTATCTGCTTCTGCTAAAATTTTAACTTCGCTTGCTAAAATTTCAATATTACCCGTTTTGATTTTATCAGTTTTACTTTGCCTTTCTCTAACCACGCCTTTTATTGCTATAACGTATTCCGAACGAATACTTTCAGCCTTTAAAAATAGTTCGCTATTTATAGTTTTATCAAAAACTGCTTGACAAATACCCGTTCTATCACGAACGTCAACAAATATTAAACTACCTAGGTTTCTTCTTTTTTGAACCCAACCCATAATTACGACTTCACGACTTATATCACTATCACGCAAAGTCCCAGCATAATCAGTTCTTTTTAATCCATTTAAAAATTCCGCCATATAAACTACTCCACAATAATTTTAATACTATTTTAGTATTATTTTACGTAAAAGTCAATCTTTTAACGGGTTTTTATAATTTAATCTTTATAAAGTCTGGCTCTAAATAAGAATCTATCTTAAATATATTTAAGCCTTTTCTAAATCGTATAGGTTTTTTAGTGAAATATTCTTCGTACGGTGTTTTGAGTGGATACGCCATAAAACAAGGAAAATAAATAAAAGAAACGTCATACGGGTCTAAATAATTGGTCATATTTATACTTTCGCCGTCATCATCAGCATAACCTAAATCGTGTCCAACCGTTGGCGAAATTGCTTTTAAAGTGCTTCTATTTAACATTTTACCGCCTATTTGACTAAGACCATTAAAACTAATACCATTAGCGTCTTTGCCTCCAAACCATTTTATTTGTTCAGTATCCTCATAGTAAACTAAATCTTCATAATTTACCGTTGCCGATTTTACCCTACGAATAACTTTTCCTTCATCTAAAAATAACTCATCGTAAACTTCATCAGTTTTATTATAATTACTATCTATACCATACACGCTATATAACGGCGAATTTAATACAAGTTCAAACTTTTCAACTTCACACTTAGGAAAATCGTCTACTGGAAATTCATTATCTTCAATAACAATTTTAAATACAAGGTCTTCTATTTTATACTCATAAAAGTTAGGCAAGTTTACGTCAACCTTAAGCATAACCGTACCATATTCTACGTTATACCCTTTACCAGTATAGTTATTTAACATACAATTTTCAGTTAATTCGTTTTCAATTTTAACCGTTTTGCCTTTATTATAATACGAATTTAAAATAGTTATAGATATAGGCGCGGTTTGAAAACTTGAAATTAAAGTTCCCGATACGTATTGAACTTTTAAATTGTACGTTTCACCATACGCAAAATATTTATCGTTAAGCGGAATTTTAACTGACGCAGTAGTACCTTTTGGTGCGTTTATCGTAATAGTGCTTTCTTCTTTATTCGGCTCTACTCTTAAATTACCACTTGTTATAGCGTCATTGTTTTTCGGTTCGAAAAAATTCCCATTATAGTTACAAATAATAAGTTTGGTCTTTTGATAATTCTCATCGTTTCTATCAATTTCTACGTTGCCCATACCGTAAATTGTTTCATTACTAATGCCATCACCAGTCGAATAAGGGTCTTCGTGTTTAAACATTCCTCTTACTTTTAAATCGTAAGTATAGCCTTCATAATCACTATAAAAACTATAAGGAAATTTTGTAATTTCTCTTGTTTTAGGCTGAATTTTTACTTCTTTAGTGCCATCATACTCTTTATCTAAAATTAACAACTTTTTGTTTTTGTTTTTTTCTATAATGTCGGCTATTTTCTTTTCGGAATTTTCAAGGCTTTCAATATACTTTTTTTGCAGTTCATTTAGACTATTTATTGTAACTTGAGTATTTTCATACCCTTCTATTGAGTTTTTTACTTCAATATAAAATACCGCCGTTGAATAAACTACACTCAAATCGCCTTTTTCAAAAGAAATTTGTGCTAAAGTTAGCCCTTGCACGCAAGTTACGCTATTATCAATATTTAGCGTTAATTTAACCTTTTTGTCTTCAATGGTTTTAGATAAAAGAATTTTATTAGTTTTTTCATCACTATATTGTAAATTTATAAATGCGTATAACTCGGTTAAATTTAAATTGTCGTTTATTACGTCTACAATAAATTCAATTTTTTCAACGTTGTTATCCTTTTCATAAATGGTATACCTATCAGGCACAACTTGTCTATTAGTAATTATACCTAACATAAATCTCCTTTTCAACCGCATTTTCCCCCACTAAATTATACTACCAAATTTGTATTATTCAAAAACTTTATGACACCATTTTTTTAACTATTGCATATAAAGATAATGAGGTTTTTTTATTATGGCATCAGCAAATAATTTTATAATAGGGGCTAATGATGAACACGGGTTAAATCCGCCTACTGCGGGAAAAAGAACACCGATATTACCCTACATAAATAGAAGTTTTTATGAAAATGAATTTAATAGACAATGTAAAAATGATTTTATAATAGGTTTACTTAGATGTGGATTTAACGTTTTTGACGTCAAACCTGAAATTACAGATATAAGCGTATCTCGTAGAGTGCAAAGAATAAACTCACAAAGACTAACTTTATTAGTAAATTTTGGTTATAATGCTTTCGGTTCAGGAAATACTTTCAATAATATAAAAGGAGCATTAAATTTTTATGCTCCAAATAGGTTAGAAGATGAAAATAGATTATTGGCGGAAGATATAGGCGTAGCAATTTCACCACTTCCATATATTGATTTTAGAGGTGTTAGCGAACTTAGAAACGTTGGCGTTTTAGAAAACGTAAACTGCCCTTCAACACTTGTTGAGCCTGGTTTTATGACTAATTTTGGCGAAGCAAAACTTATGCTTGACGTTGATTTCGTTTTAAATATTGCAGAAGCATCAGTAAAAGCAATTTGTGATAGATTAGACGTTTTATATCTTGAACGAAATGATTTAAACAACTACAATTTAGTTAAAATAAATTCAAGGGGAAAAGGCGTACTTTTAGTTCAATACCTATTAAGATATTACGGCTATAACGTTGATTTAGATGGTATTTTTGGCACTCAAACAAGAAATGCCGTTATTGATTTTCAACAAGATAATAATTTAGTAACTGATGGAATTGTAGGCGTAAATACTTATAGAGCGTTATTAAATATAGGCTATAGCAATTTTGTATTAAAAAAAGGAAATAAAGTTTCAGCCGTTAGATACGCTCAATTAAAACTATTATCAAAACTATATAACGTTGGTGAAATAGACGGCGTTTTTGGAAGTGTTACGCAAAATGCCGTTAGAGAATTTCAATTAGAAAACGACTTAGTTGTTGATGGAATTATAGGCAAAAACACTTGGGCAAAATTATCTTTAATAAATCAAGGTAGACCACAAATTACTTAAAAGTAATTTTTTACATAATAAAAGCGGAAAATCAAATGATTTTCCGCTTTTGAAGTTCAATTTTAATATTTAATAGGATTGCTATTTTTGTACGTTGTAAAGTTAATTTTATAGTTGTTAGTATAAACGTCATTTGAAGTATAAACGAGAGTAAAATTATCTTTTTCATCTAAGTTTGGATAAAATACCGTTGCCTCGCCGTCAGCATCAACTTTCGTAACGTAAACTTCGCTACAATAATCAACCATAGTTCTATAAAACATAGCGCCGCCTATTACAAAAATATCATCATCATTGTATTTTTTAAGTTCGGTAAATAACTCGTCTAAAGAGTGAACGATAATACAATCATCTCTTTCAACGTCGTTTGGTGCTAATACGATATTCACTCTGTTTTTTAGTGGTTTTGAATTAGGAAAAGATAACAAAGTATTGTAACCCATACAAACTACTTTATTGGCCGTCTTTTCTCTAAAAAACTTCATATCTTCAGGAATTGAAAAAAGTAAATCGTTATTTTTGCCTATGCCCCATTTAATATCTACTGCTACTATTGCTTTCATTAAATTGCTACCTCCAACTTTTGTGTTAATGGCGTTGCCTTGTAATCAATAAGTTTAAAATCGTTAACCGTAAAATCATAAAAGTTTTTAATTTCAGGGTTTATCCAAAGTTTAGGAGCATCATATTGAGGATTTTTAATCATCTCTTTATAAATAGGAATATGCCTATCGTAAATATGTGCATCACTAATTACGTGAACGAGTTCCCCTACTTGTAAGTTTGAAACTTGAGCAAACATCATTAAAAGAATTGAATATTGAACTACGTTCCAGTTATTTGCCGTTATCATATCGTTAGAACGTTGATTTAATATGCCGTTTAATTTACCATCACTAACGTTAAAAGTCATTGAGTACGCACAAGGATATAAATTCATTTCGTTTAAGTCTTGAAAAGTGTAAATATTAGTCATTATTCTACGAGAATATGGATTGTTTTTCAAATCGAAAAGCACTCTATCAACTTGGTCCATTTCACCTTCTTTATACTTATGTTTAACGCCTAATTGATAACCATAAGCCTTACCTATCGTTCCATCTTCGCCAGCCCAACTATCCCAAATATGTGAGTTTAAGTCGGCAATTTTATTACTCTTTTTTTGCCATATCCATAATATTTCGTCAATTGCTGACTTTAAAAAAGTTTTTCGTATCGTTAAAATAGGAAATTCTTTTGTTAAATCATATCTATTTACTATACAAAACTTTTTAACCGTATGTGCTTTTTGACCATCTTCCCAGTGTGGCCTAACGTTTAAATTAGTATCCCAAAACCCGTTTTCAATAATATCATTACAATTTTCAATAAAAACTTTATCAGCGTAACTCATAATTTTTACCTCTTGTTTATAAAATACATTTTATCATAAGATTTTACTTTTTACAATATTAAAAAGCATCTTTTTGCTTGTTTTTAAATTTTTTCTTTACAATTTTCATTTTAACGGTTTTAGGAAGTAGTTTTCCCCCATAGGTAACCACTTTATTAAAAAAGCCCGGAATACACATAGTTTTGTTTTTATTTAACGCTTTTAACGACTTTTCCACAACGTACTCTGGTGATTTTTTAAGTAATTTAGCACTAAAACCCTGCTTTAATATATCTTCTTTAATATCATCTCTTGTTGGAACGCTTGATGGTGTTACAATGGTAATTTTAGTCGTTTTTTTATCTACTTCTAACTTTAACGCTCTATAAAATGAAATTAAAGCACCTTTTAAAGAAGAATATTCGCTAAAATACGGCATAGGAACAAATCCGCAAGCACTCGACATAATTAAAATTTTTAATTTATCCCCTCTATTTTTAAGAGCAAAATTTGTAAATAATAAAGCACTTTCAAAAATAACTCTTGCTTGCAAAATTATCTTTTTATATTCATAAGAAATAAACGCTTTTTGAGTATCTACCCCTGCGATATAATACAATCCGTTTAAAAGTATATTGCTACTCTCTAATTTGTTAAATAAATTTAATACTTCGTTTTCATTTGATAAATCCACTTCAAAGCATAATATATCGCCTTTCTTTTCATTAAAAACGCTTTGTTTTAAAGTTTGTAATTTTTCTAAACTTCTACCTATCAATATTAAATTTTCGCCTTGCTCGTATAGTTTTTTTACAAAAACACTACCTATTCCACCGCAAGCACCCGTAACCAACGCGTATTGCATTTATCAATTATTTTCCTTTGAAATTTCTTTTTGTATCTTTTCAATCGCCTTTTTTTCTATGCGTGATATGTATGAACGAGATATTTTTAAAAAAGATGCAACTTCCCTTTGCGGTAATGGTCTACAATTTTTTAAACCATACCTTAAACATATAACCGTTGCCTCTCTTTTTGTTAGACATTTATCTATAATAGCCATTAGTTTTCTTATTTCAATTTTCTTTTCAACGCTATCGACCACGCTTTCGCCATCATCACTAAGTAAATCCATAAGAGTTAGTTCGTTACCATCTTTATCAGTGCCGATAGTATCTGACAGCATTATCGTTCCCGAATACTTTTTGTTAGCCCTAAGTAGCATTAAAATTTCATTTTCAATGCACCTTGCGGTATACGTTGCGAGTTGCGTGCCTTTACTTTCATCATAAGTGTTTATAGCCTTAATTAAGCCTATCGTTCCCGTTGAAATTAAATCATCAGTGTCTTCCGCACCTTGATATTTTTTTACGATATGCGCAACTAATCTTAAATTGTGTTTTATTAAAAGTTCTTTTGCTTCTAAATCATTAAACTCTTTATAGAGTTTAAGATATTTTTCTTCATCATCTTTTGACAATGGTTTTGGAAAACTATCGCCATAAACTGAGCCACAAAAAAATAGTAACTTGCCAACAATAAAATTTAAAAATTCAAAAAACATATTTTTTACCCTTAAAGTAAAATATGTCGAATAATGTAAAAATATGTAAATTAACAATCTTTTCTTAAAATATCGCCACTATTTAATTTAACGCTAGTATACAAATACAATTTTTCTTGAACGAGTTTAGCGTCTTCTACGCTTTCGCCTTTCATATTTTCAAGTTTTGTAACTTTAAATCTTTTATTAAAAGTATCGTTTGGAGATAACACTTCTAATTCATCTCCAACTTTAAAACGATTACGCATTTCAACGATATACGCACACTTTTCCTTGCAATAATCTACAACGTTAGCAATAAACACTCTATTTCCAACCGATTGACTATCGTTATAATTTACCGTTTTATCATTTTCGCCAAGCATATACGCCGTTGTAAAAGCCCTATGCGCCGTTTTTAATAATTCTTCTTTATATAACGGATTTTGCTTGTATTTAGCGCCGTTTTTATAATAATCGTCAAACGCACGCCTATAAGCGTTTATTACGGTAGCCAAATAATACTCGCCTTTCATTCTTCCTTCAATTTTAAACGAGTATACTCCACTATTTGCCATATCGTCAATATAGTCAATCATATTTAAATCTTTACTGTTTAAAATGTAAGTGCCTTTTTCATCTTCATAAATAGGATAAAATTCACCCTCTTTGTTCTTTTCACGAATAGAATATTCCCATCTACAAGCCTGTACGCAAGCACCCCTATTACTATCTCTATTTGCAAAATAGTTAGAAAGTAAACACCTTCCGCTATAACTAATACACATAGCACCGTGAACAAAAGCCTCTAAGCATACGTCTTTATTGTATTCGCTTATTTCTTTTATTTCACTTAAAGACAATTCTCTTGCTAAAACAACTCTTTTCACGCCTAAATTTTTATACATTTCTACTGCATATTTATTTAAAGTGTTTGCTTGTGTAGATACGTGAATTTCTAAGTTTGTTGCAACTTTTTTACATAAGCCTATCAAACCTAAATCAGTTATAATTACACCGTCTACGCCTATTTCTTGTAAAAATATGAAATATTTTTCAATTTTTGAAAAATCACTATTTTTAGCAAAAATATTAACGGTTACGTATAGTTTTTTACCTTTACTATGAACGAAATTTACCGCTTCGAGCATTTCTTCATCAGTAAAGTTATTGCTAAATGCTCTTAACGAAAAATTTTTTCCGCCAACGTAAACTGCATCAGCACCAAAATATATTGCCGTTTTTAATTTTGACATATTGCCCGCTGGGGCTAAAAGTTCAAGTTTATTCATTGTTTTTACCTTTTTTAATACTTACGCAAATTCCATCGCCAACGTCAAAAAAACAAGTAAGCATATCTTTATCGTTTGCTATTAACTGATTAAAATCGTCAATCTTTTTAACTAACGTTCTATGAGCCTTATCACTTTCTACTTCTCCACTAACGTATCCTCTAAATAAAATATTATCAACGAATAATACCCCGTTATCGTTTAATAAGTCTTTTAACAGCGGATACAAAGTTACGTAAGACGCTTTATTGCAATCAAGAAAAATAAAATCAAATTTTTCAGCGATTTTCATAACCGTTTCAACACTATCGCCAAGTATTGAAGTTACTCTATCACTAACGTTAAATTTTTTAAAATTTTCTAATGCTTTATTCCTTGAATTTTCCATTTTTTCAATAGTTACAAGTTTTGCGTTTTCTACGTTTAAAAGCATTGCTATTGCCGAACAACCCGTTGCCGTGCCTAACTCCAAAATATTTTTAGGGTTTTTCATTTTGCACGTTAAAAGAAGTTCGTTTAAAGAATCGGTTAATATTGTTGGAATACCTTCTTCTCTATAACCGTCTCTTAAAGATAAAAGTTCCTTAGGAATATTAAA
>JAZONZ010000093.1:0-17576 GCA_045654765.1 Christensenellaceae bacterium | reverse complement strand
GCAAAATAAAAAAACGCCGTGTGGCGTTTTTAATTGTATTTATTTAATATTACAAGATTTTAAGAATTTATTAAAGCCCGCAATACCCTTACTATCTTTTTTAAATACTGCTGTGTTTAATAAAATTTCTTTACATACGTTGTTAACGTACTTCTTTATAACCTTATTTGCTGTTTTTGAGTTTTTAATAATTTTATGCTCGTTTATTAAGTAATCAATCATAAATCTATGAACGTATAAATCGTTACTTTCATTAAAAATAGCGTCTTTATCATATTCAACTTTACCAGTTAAAATATCTTCAATATCTTTAAACTGACGTTTTAATCTTGCCGGTAAAATATATAAGCCCATAGCCTCTATTAACCCGATACCCTCTTTTTTAATGTTATGATATTCTGGGTGAGCATGATATATTCCGTCAGGATATTCTTCATTTGTTAAATTGTTTCTTAAAATAAGTTCAACGCAATATTGATTTTCAGTAAATCTCGCAATAGGCGTTACCGTGTTATGCCTTACTCCGTCAACGTTAGCGTAAATATTTAAACTTTCATCACTATAAACTTTCCAAGCCTCGATAATTTCGCTTGCTAGCGATTGAACGGTATTTCTATTAAAACCTATAATTCTAATGACAGAATTGTAAAAATCTAACATTTCAATTCTTAAATCACTATATTTTTCGCTCTTATACGTTTTTAGTGCCGTTGCTTTTTGCATAGGCATTAAATGTTTACCACCTTGATAGTGTTCGTGATTTAATATTGACCCACCTACGATAGGCAAATCTGAGTTTGAACCTATAAAATAATTTGGGAACATTTCAATAAAATCAAGCAATTTTTCAATAGTGTGACCGCACATTTTCATAGGCGTATGAGTTTTGTTAAATAATATACAATGCTCTTCAAAATATGCGTATGGAGAGTATTGCATACCCCACTCTTCGCCACCTAAATTCAATGAAATTGTACGAATATTAGTTCTTGCAGGGTGCGACAAATTACCGTAATATCCTTCATTTTCTTTACATAATGCACATAATGGATACTTCTCGGTTTGAGGCTCTACTAAAAGTTTAGCAATATCTTTGTTGTTTTTTTCAGGCTTACTTAAATTTATAGTTATTTCTAATGGAATTTTTAATTCGTCGGCAAGCCAACCAACGTTTTTATCAATAGCAGTTTTTCTTATATAATAATTTTTTATGCTTAAATTATACAAATAATCACAGGCCGATTGAACGCCAACACCTTCTTTTAATTGCATAAAAGTATTATTGACAACTGATGGCGATGGCGACAATATTCCAAATATATAATTAGCAAATAAATCGCCCTCAATTTCATTTGCTACAATATTATTTGCTATTGCATATTCTATAATCTCATTTATAAGTTCGTCAGGAACTTGATATTCTTTTACAAACTCAACGTCATAATCTTCTTTTAATGGAGAATTCACTTTAAACAAGTGCATCAAAATATTCCTTTGATAAATTACATCAAGTTTATTAAGACCTAAAAACGTTGACGCATAAGTTAAAAGTTTTTCAATAAGTAATTTTCCGTTCATACTGCCCTCATTTAATAATTTCGATTGAAAGTATAGCACAACTAACAAGTAAAATCAAGTGTTTTTAATCGAAAGGATTTGGTTGTTTTTCGGCTGGATTTTCTCTCATAATTTTTCTATCTTTTAAAACAATCCCCTTTAAAACGCTTTTTGTGCCGTATTTTTTTTTAATTTTTAATATTGTTGAGTTTAATTTTGTCTTTTTAATGGTATTTTTATCGTCAATAGATATTTGTTCGGTTTTTGATAAAAAACCGCTCACTGAAACGCCTAACGTTCTAATTTTAAACTCGTTAGGATAATTTTGTATAAATAAATTTAATGCCGTTTTTGAAAACTCGTCAGGAAGTTGAGTTGGTGGCAATAACCTACATTGTCTTGTTGATGAAATTAAATTATTATCACGAACGTATATTGATAAAGTTGTCGCTTTATTTAAGTTTTGATTTATTAACCTTTCTGATACGCTCTCACAAAGCACTGAAAATACGATTTTTAAATCTTCAATTGACGTTAAATCTCTATAACAAGTTAATGAATTGCCTACTGATTTAATATCGTCACTTTCATTATATTTTAAGACCGGCGATGCGTCTAAACCTAAGGCGTAATCGTGTAAAACTCCGCCCCATTTTCCAAATTTTTCTTCTAAAAATCCTCTATCAAATAGTGCTAATTCTCCGATAGTGTATATATTTATTTTATGTAATTTTTCAACCGTTGAACGACCTACGAATAATAAGTCGCCAACAGGTAAACTCCATATTTTTTCTTTAAAATTCTCTTTTGAAATAACGGTTGTAGCGTCTGGTTTTTTCATATCAGAGCCAAGTTTAGCAAACACTTTATTAAAACTTACCCCACAAGAAATGGTTAATCCTAACGTTTCTTTTACTTCATTTCTTATTTTGTTGGCAATTTCTTCACCACTACCAAACATTTTAACTGATGAAGTTACGTCAAGCCAGCACTCGTCAATACCAAAAGATTCAACGTAATCAGTATATTTTAAGTAAATATTATTAACAAGTTTTGAATATGCCTCATAATGACTGTGATGAGCCTCAACAAGCACTAAATTTGGACATAATTTTAAGGCTTCCCGTATAGTCATACCCGTTTTTACACCTAATTTTTTAGCATTTTCACTTTTTGCTAAAATAATTCCGTGCCTTGATTCAATATTTCCGCAAACTCCAACGAATTTCCCCTTTAAATCACTATTCAATTTACATTCAACAGATGCGTAAAAATTATTTAGGTCTGCGTGAATTATTACTCTCATCTTTTCCTCATTTTTTTAAAAAATTTTTGTATTTTATCGCCTTTTTTATATAAGTATAAACTTAAAATTATAGTTAAAACAAAAATTGTAATCCATATTAAAATCCCCCACCACGTTGTGTACGGAATTATTGCTCCACTAACTGAATACGTTGTAAAAAATATTGCAATTATTCTACAAATTGTAATCATTATTAAGAAATACGATATACTCATTGAAGATAATCCTGCAACGAAACACAAAACGTCATCGGGGAAAAATGGAAATAAAAACATAAAAGTTAATATTATTTTGTCTTTATTTTTAATTTTTAAAAGCCATTTATCTAACGTTTCTTTTCCTATTAGCCATTTTACAACTTTATAACCAAGAAATCTTCCTACCATAAAGGCTAATATAGAACCTAATAAAATGCCAACTAAACTATAAATTGAAGCATAAAACGAACCGAATAAATATACGCCGGCAACCGTTGTTATAAATGCTGGAATAGGTAATACGACTACTTGTAAAAATTGTATCAGTATATATACGAATATACCACTTGCACCAAATGACGCAACGTAATTTCTAAGTGAAGTTACGTTTGAAATTTTGCTCAAAATTCCGCTTATTTTCAAAAAATATAAAGTAACTACACTTAATAAAATAGTTAAAAATACTACAATTGAAACTTTAAAAACGAAGTTATTGTCTAACGAGAAAAATATCATAGATAGTATAATAAAAAAAGATACTAAAAACACTATCGTTGCTACTATAACATTCTTATTTTCGTTAAAAAAACCTTCGGAAAAGGTCTCTATATACATTATTGAAAAAACTATCAATAAAATTCCTATCAGCATTAAGGATATTACGTTTAAAAACTTTTTTAATATAGATTTTTTATCCATATAAAAATTATATGTTTTAAACGGCTTTTTTAATCATAATTATAACAAATGGCGGTTAATCCCGCCATAAATCAATAATTACAAAACGCACGCTATTTTAAGCATTTTGTAAATTGTTACGTATTTTTTCAATTTCTCCCCTTGCAATTTTATCGCATCTATTGTTGTTTTCGTTATCGCTATGCCCTTTTACTTTAACAAAAGTAACTTCGTTTGCATTTACTAAACAAACTAAGTCTTTCCAAAGTTCTACGTTTTTAACTTCTTTTTTATCGGCAGTTTTCCAACCGGATAAAATCCATGTATTTATTCTACCATCAATAAAAGGCGAAACGGCGTATTGAGAATCGGAATAAATTGTCACTTTACACCTTTCTTTTAACGATTGCAATCCTTTAATTATTGCTAATAATTCCATTTTGTTATTAGTAGTCAAATTATCTCCACCACTAACAATTTTTTCTTTGCCTTTATATATTAGTATTGCACAATAACCGCCTATACCTGGATTGCCACTACAAGCGCCGTCTGTATATATTTCAACTGTTTTCATAGCAATATTATAACTTGTTTAATATTATTTGTCAATATCAAAAAATATATTAAATTGTTCGTGTTTTTTTAATACAATATATTGACTTTAATTTATATAAGTGTTAAACTATATCATGAAAAGATTTTATGAGGTGAAAGTATGAAAAATGCTTTAAAAGTCGTAAAAAATGCAAATATTATATTAGAAAATGGCATTTTAAATGATGGTGTTATCGTAATTGAAAACGATAAGATTTCAAACGTATTTAAAAATGGTACGAACGATATACCTTCTAACGCTGAAATTATTGATGCTGAAGGCAATTTCGTTGGTCCTGGATTTGTTGATATACACGTTCACGGCGGTTTAAATTTCGCTACTTATATTGACTGCGAAAAGGCGTCTAATTTCTTTTTATCTCACGGCGAAACGACCATTTTGGCAACCCCTTATTACGCTATGAATTTTGATGAATTTATAGACGCTATTAACACCGTTAAAGAAAGTATGAAAACTAATAAAGTTATTAAAGGCGTTTATGCTGAAGGTCCCTACACTAACCCAAATTACGGCTGCAAAGCCGACTTAAATCCTTGGAGAAATGATATTCCTAGCGAAATTTACGAAAAATTAGTTGACGAATATGGTGACGTTGTAAAAGTTTGGACAATAGCACCTGAAAGAAACGACTTATTACCTTTTGTAAAATATGCTAGAAAAGTTAATCCTAAAGTTAAATTTTCACTCGGTCATAGCCAAGCGACACCAAGCCAAGTTGAAGCGCTTAATGAATTTAAGCCAACTATTATGGTGCATACGTTTAACGCAACTGGTCGTATTGGCGATAAAGGTGGCGTTAGAGGTGTTGGACCTGACGAATATGCCCTTTTAAACGACGACGTTTATTGTGAATTGATTTCAGATTCTTGTGCAATACACGTTCCAAAAGAACTTCAACGCCTTTTAATAAAAATTAAAGGTTATGAAAAAGTCGTTTTAATTACCGACAGCATGCATACTGACGAAAACACGCAAGTCCCTGAAAAATACGCACATATTAAAGACTTAAACTTTGACCATAACGGTGGTTTGGCTGGCAGTAAAATGACTATGGACTATGCTTGCAAAAATATTATGACCCACACTGGCGTTAGCATTGATAAAGCCTTTTATATGGCGTCTACCGCTCCAGCAAAGGCTATTGATATGTATGACACAATTGGTTCGATTAAAGTTGGTAAAATGGCAGATTTAGTTATTTGCGATAAAGATATAAATGTTAAAAAAGTTATTTTAAACGGAGAAATCTATAATTAAGGAGAAAAAATAATGAGCAATTTTAAAGTTGGTTTTAGCACTGTTAACGTAAACCCTAACCTTGGGCATGAAATTGCCGGTTATTACGTAAAAAGATACGCTAAAGGGTTTTTAGACGATATTGAAGTTTCTACCCTTTTATTGCAAAAAGATGGAACTAATATTGCAATGATTAGCGTTGACGTTTGTGGTATAAATGAAGATTTTGGTTTAGACGTTTCTAATATGATAGAAAAAGCAACGGGAATTAGTAAAGATAACGTTTATTTAACTGCAACACACTCTCACACTGCTCCCGTAATTGCGTACAACGATAGATATCCTAAAACGCAAGAATTGTTAGACTATATCGCCTTTTTAAAACAAAGAATAGTAGACAGCGTTGCATTAGCGTTAGCCGACGTAAAGGACGCTAAAATGGGTTATATTTACGGCTATGCGCCTGAGAGAGTTGCGTATATTAGACGTTACAAAATGAAAGACGGTACTACTTTTACTTGTCCACCGATTGACGACCCTAATATCGACTACCCTATCGGCGAATTAGACCAAAGAATTAACGTAATTAGATTTGACAGAGTTGGCGCTCCTACCGTTGTTGCAGTAAACTATGGTTTACACGCTGACACTATTAACGGAGAGTTAATTTCAGCAGACTTCCCTGGAGTTTTGCGTAAGACGATTGAAAAAGCACTTGATGGTGTAAAATGTATATTCTTTAACGGTGCGGAAGGCGACGTTGGTAGCACTAACGTTCACCCTAAAGACGGCGATATGAACGATACTGAAATATCATTTGATAACGAAATGAAATCGCCTGGTATGGCAAGGTTTGTTGGTCGTGCTATTGCGGGTACAGTTTTACAAGTTTACGATAAAGTTCATTACGTTGACGTTGACGAAATTAAAATTGTTTCTAAATACATAGATATTCCATCAAATATGCCTACACCTGAAGAAATGCCACTTGCAAAATTGTACACACAATTACATTTGGAAGGTAGAGATGATGAAATTCCGTTTAAAGCAATGCAATTAACTACTGCCGTTGCTGACGCTATGCGTAAATGTAGATTAGAAAATGGTCCTGAATTCTTCACGATTAGACTTACAGCCGTTAAAATAGGCCCTGTAGTTTATTTAGGTATCCCTGGCGAACCATTTACTGATATAGGCGTTGAAATTAAAAAGGCAAAAGGCTGGAATTTAATTATGCCAACTGCCCTAACTAATGGTAATATAGGTTACTTCCCTATGAAATCAGCATACGATGAAGGTGGCTACGAGGCTAAAACTTCTCAATTTAAAGCAGGCGTTGCTGAAACAATTATTGACGAAGCAATTAAACTTTTAAACGAAATTAGATAAGGAGAAATTATGTCAAATTTTAAAGTAGGTTATTCTATCGTAAATGCTAATCCACCACTTGGAATAACTATTTGCGGTTATTACGTTCATAGATTTGCTAAAGGTTTTTTAGACGATATTACCGTGTCTACTATTGCTCTAAACTTAAATGATAAAAATATTGCCATTGTAAGCATTGATAATTGTTTTTGTAGTGATAAATTGATAAGTGATATTTCAAATGCTGTTGAAGCAAAAACGTCTATAAAAAAAGAAGAATTATTTATTTCTTCAACTCATACTCATACCGGACCTGGTTATAGTTTAGATTATGATGAAGAAAAAGATAAAATTGTAGTTGATAATTATTTAAAATTTTTAATCGAAAAAGTTGTTGATAGTATTAGTTTAGCATTTAACGATTTAAAAGACGCTAAAATGGGCTATATTTACGGCTATGCACCAGAAAGAATTGCTTATATTAGACGTTATATGATGAAAGACGGTACTACTTTTACTTGCCCACCTATTGACGACCCTAATATTGATTATCCACTTGGAACGTTAGACCAAAGAATTAACGTTTTAAGATTTGATAGAGAAAACGCACAGTCAATAGTTTTAGTAAACTACGGTATTCACGCCGATACGGTTAATGGAGATTTAATTTCTTCCGATTTTATTGGCGTACTTCGTTCTACGTTAGATAAAGCGTTAGACGGCGTTAAGACAATGTTTATTGGTGGTGCTAACGGCGACGTTGGTAGTACTAACGTTCACCCTACTAAAGGCGATATGAACGATACTGAAATTTCTTTTGATAACGAAATGAAGTCGCCTGGTATGGCTAGATTTGTTGGACGTGCTATTGCCGGTACAGTTTTACAAGTTTACGATAAAGTTCATTATATTGACGTTAATGAAATTGATATAGTTACTAAGGAATTTAAAATAGCATCAAACAAACCTACGAAAGAGCAATTACCACTTGCTAAACTATATTTAAAACTTCATAACGAAGGTAAAGATGATCAAATTCCATATTCCGCAATGCAACTAACTACCGTAATTGCCGATGCTAAAAGAATGTGCAAATTAGAAAATGCGCCAGATTATTATAATATGAAAATTACGGGTGTAAAAATAGGTAACGTTGCTCTCGTTGGTTTCCCTGGCGAACCATTTACTGAAATAGGCGTTAGAGTTAAACAAGCAGAAGGTTGGAATTTAATTTTGCCATGTTGTTTAGTTAACGGATTTAATGGTTATTACCCTACTAAATCAGCATACAATGAAGGCGGTTATGAAACAAGTTCATCTATTTTTAAAGCAGGCGTAGACGACGTTCTCGTAGAAAACGCTATTAAGTTATTAAACGAGATTAGATAAGGAGAAATTATGTCAAATTTTAAAGTTGGTTATTCTATCGTAAATGCTAATCCACAACTTGGATCAGCAATTTCCGGTTATTATGTAAATAGACACGCTAAAGGCTATTTAGACGATATTACTGTATCAACTATTGCACTTAATTTAGGAGAAAAAAATATTGCCATTATTAGCATTGATAATTGCTATTTATATTCTAGCATTACTAATAAAATGGCTGAATTTATTGAAGAAAAAACGTGCGTAAAAAAGGAAAACGTGTTTATTTCGGTAACTCACACACATACCGGCCCAAGCATTGATTTCGCTAACGAAAATGATAAGGCTAAAGAATATATGCAATTTTTAGTAAATAGGACTGCTGATAGTGTTAAATTAGCCTTTGACGACTTAAAAGATGCTAAAATGGGCTATATTTACGGCCACGCACCTGAAAGAATTGCATATATAAGACGTTATATGATGAAAGACGGCACTACTTTCACTTGCCCACCGATTGACGACCCTAATATAGATTATCCACTTGGAACGTTAGACCAAAGAATTAACGTTTTAAGGTTTGATAGAAAAGATGCCCCATCTATCGTTTTAGTAAACTATGGTATTCACGCTGATACGGTTAACGGAGAAATGATTTCATCAGACTTTATAGGCGTTTTACGTTCTACGTTAGATAAAGCGTTAGACGGTGTTAAGACTATGTTTATTTGCGGTGCGCAAGGTGACGTTGGTAGCACTAACGTTCACCCTAAGGACGGCGATATGAACGATACTGAAATTTCTTTCGATAATGAAATGAAGTCGCCTGGTATGGCAAGATTCGTAGGTCGTGCTATTGCGGGTACAGTTTTACAAGTTTACGATAAAGTTCATTACGTTGACGTTGACGATATAGATATTGTAATTAAAGAATTTAATATTCCGTCAAATATGCCAACTCCTGAAGAAATGCCACTTGCAAGAAAGTATAAAGAATTGCACGAGGCTGGTAAAGATGATGAAATTCCGTTTAAAGCAATGCAATTAACTACTGCCGTTGCTGACGCTATGCGTAAATGCGCTTTAGAACACGGCCCTGAATTTTACACAATGAAATTAACGGGAATTAAACTTGGTGGCGTTGCTCTTGTAGGTATACCTGGTGAACCTTTTACAGAAATTGGCGTAAAAATTAAACAGGCTGATGGTTGGAACTTAATTTTACCTTGTGGCTTAACTAACGGATATATGGGATACTTCCCTACTAAGTCGGCATATGATGAAGGTGGTTATGAAGCAAAGTCGTCAAAATTTAAATGCGGTTGTGCTGAAATAATTGTTGAAAAGTCTATTGAACTTTTAAATGAAATGAAAAAATAATTTTAAAATAATAAAAAATACTAACGAGAATTTCGTTAGTATTTTTTTTGTACTTTAATTAAATATATTTGTAATAATCTTTAACGCATTTTACAGCACTTAATCCATCTTTTGCATAATAATCGGCATTTATTTCTTTTGCGTACTCACTTGTTAATACAGCACCGCCAACCATTATTTTAATATCTTTTACGTTATTTTTTAATAATTTTATGGTATTTTCCATTTCAATTAACGTAGTAGTCATTAAAGCGCTTAACCCTACTATTTTACAATTTGTTTCTAAAACTTTATTTAAAATTACACTACAATCAACGTCTTTACCAAGGTCAAAAACGGTAAAACCATAACTTTCAAGTAATACCTTTACGATATTTTTACCTATATCGTGAATATCGCCTTTAACCGTTGCTAAGATTACGTTTTTACTTAAATTTTCATTGTTTTTTGGTAGTTTATCTTTTAAATAATCAAAAACGTAAGTCGTTGCTTCACTGCTTGCTAAAAGTTGTGGTAAAAATACTTTTTTATCTTCAAATAAAGTTCCAACTTTTGTTAACGCGGGTATTATAATTTCATTTATTATATCAAGTGGATTTTTTGTGTTTAATAAGTTTTTAGTTAATGATAACGCTTCGTTTTTTAAACCTTTTATAATCGCATAATCTAAGGTAATATCGTTAATTTTAGAAACTTTTTCATTTGTGGTTTGCGTTGAAATGTAGTCAATATACCCCTCGCATAATTTATCAAAATTATTAAGTGTTTTAAATGCGTAATAGGTATCCATTATACAAGTAGAAAAAGGATTTATTATTGCTAAATTTAAACCGCAATTTAATGCGTTTGCATAAAACACGCTATTTACTTTTTCTCTACAAGGTAAACCAAACGATATATTTGAAATTCCTAAACTTGTTTTAATTCCTAAACTATTTAATTTTTTAACGGTTTTTAACGTAATTAACGCACTTTTTGGATTTGAGGTTACGGTCAAACACAATGGGTCAACTATAATATCTTTTTTACTTATGCCGTATTCTTGTGCTTTTTTAATAATTTTATTTGCTATTTCTACTCTACCTTTTACACTATTCGGTATTCCGTTTTCGTCTAACGTTAACGCAATTACTACACCGCCGTATTTTTTTACAAGCGGAAAAACTCTTTCTATACTCTCTTTTTTGCCGTTTACAGAGTTAATAAGCGGTTTACCATTATATACTCTCATAGCCTTTTCTAAGGCAAGGTAGTTAGACGTGTCTATTTGTAGCGGTAAATCTATAATAGATTGCAAGTTTATTATTGCGTTTTTTAAAACTTCTTCTTCACAAATACCCGCCATACCCACGTTTACGTCAAGTATTTGAACGCCTTTTTCTTCTTGTTTTACACCTTCGTTTAATATATAATTATAGTCTTTATTTAAAAGTGCTTGTTTTAATAGTGGTTTACCCGTTGGATTTATTCTTTCGCCTATTAAAAGTGGCTCTTTATCTATTTCTACTAATTTACTTCCCGATGAAATAAGAGTTATATTTTTTTGCTTTGCGTTATATATTGGTATATCTTTTGTTAATTTTATTGTTTCGCTAATATATTTTGGAGTTGTTCCACAGCAACCACCTAATAAGTTAACGCCTTTTTTAGCAAGTTTTAACATGTAATTTGCAAAAACAGTTTCGTTAATTTTATAAACCGTTTTTCCATTAACTATATCTGGTAGCCCAGCATTTGGATTAACTATAAGTGGAAGGCTTGAATATTTTGTAAACTCGTCAATATGTTTTAACATAATATCAGGCCCAAACGAGCAATTCATACCTATTGCCTCTACGCCTAAACCTTCTAATAAACTAATCATTGTTTTAATGCTTGCACCCGTTAACAACTTGCCGTTTTTATCATAAGCGTTCGTAACGAATATAGGTAGCGAAGTTAGTTCTTTTACGGCTAAAACACACGCCTTAGTTTCATAACTATCAGTAAACGTTTCAAGTAAAAACAAGTCAACGCCTTCACTAAGCGCAACTTTAACGCTATCTTTAAAAATTTCAACCGCATCGTTAAAATCTAACGTGCCAATTGGCGATAACATTTGACCTAACGACCCCATATCAAAGGCAATATATACGTCTTTTCTATTTCCCCTACACTTTTTTGCAATTTTTATAGACTGTCTAATAATATTTTCATATTCATTAGGATACTTTAATCTTGTTGCACCAAAAGTGTTAGTTTTTATAATATTTGCCCCAGCATTTATGTATTCTTTATGTATTTCTTCAACTATTTTAGGGTGAGTTAAAGACAAAGTAACGGGACTTTCAAACTCAATTCCTTTACTTATACAAAGCGAACCAAACCCACCGTCAAAATATAATCTTTTACTTTTAATTGCCTTTAAAATATCCATTTTCTATACCTATAATTGCCGTAATACTTTTTGTCGGCACCATCAAAAATGATTGTAGTAGCGTTAAATTTAAGTATTTTTTAGCATCTAATATATCTAAAATTTGCTTTTGATATTCAAGAGATAAGTCGCCGTAGCCTACGCTAAAACGCGGTCTTGTCTTTTTATTTTCACATAATTTATTTGATACGATATCGCATAAACTTTCACACATCGCTGAAGATAAAGCATCAAGCACAAAATGTTCGTAAGTTGACTTTATTGAGTATTTTTTTAAAAGTTTATCAACGCCTATTCCAAGCGTAACGGCTAAAATAAAGCAATATTCAGCGTTTTTTAGGTTTTTATATAACGATTTTGACTTTATTTCGCCATTACCTAAATTTATTTTATCGTCACTTATAAACTCTACTTTACCTACTGTCGCCACGTACTTTGCATCAATATTTTCCCTTAAAATTTCTTCTAATTTTTGTAGGTTTTCAATTTTAAAATCTCTATTTACGTTAAGCCTTGCACTAAGTTCATTTATATTTATAGTTATTTCATTACTTGGCACTTCACCATAAATAAATTTTTGCACTATTTAATTATCTCCGATAAATTTTCTTTAATTTTTCTTGCAACTTCTGGCTTATTCATTGTGTAAACGTGTACTGCGTTTATTCCGTTTGCGTATAAATCTATAATTTGTTCAGTTGCAAAGGCTATTCCCGCTTGCATCATAGCATCGTTATCATCGCCATATCTATCAACTATTCTTATAAACCTTTCAGGTAAACGTGATGAAGATATTGAGCATATCCTTTTTATTTGACTTGCACTCGTTACAGGCATTACTCCCGCAATTACGGGAACGTTTATCCCCGCTTTTAACAATCTATATAAAAAATTATATAAAATATTGTTATCAAAAAACATTTGCGTTGTTAAAAACTCACAACCTGCCTCTACTTTTAAACGGAGTCCTTCAATATCGCTCGTTATATTTTCACTTTCTGGGTGACCTTCGGGATAACAAGCCCCGCCTATACAAAAATCACCAAATTTTTTGATTTCAGTTATAAGTTCACTTGCGTGGCGAAAACTTGCATTTTCTAACGTTTGTCCCTCTACTAAATCGCCTCTTAACGCTAATATATTCTCAATTTTGTGATTTTTTAGGTTAGTTAATTCTTCGTGAATTTTTTCTTTAGTTGAAGAAACGCAAGTTAAATGTGCTAATGAAGTAACCCCCATATTGTTTAGGCTTTCACAAATAGCAGTGGTATATTTAGAAGTTCCGCCACCCGCACCATAAGTAACGCTCATATAACTTGGTTTAAATTTTGCTATTTTTGACGTAGTTTCTAATACGCTTTCAAATTTATCGCTTGTTTTTGGCGGAAAAACTTCAAAACTTAAACTTGGTTTATTTGAATTTATTATTTTAGTAATTTTCATATCAAACCCCTATTAAATAAGTTTGTTTTTAATATTTGTGGGGGTAAAATTTTACCCCCAACCATTTACATTTTTATAGGTTCGCTGTATTCAACTCCAAACGTATCAACAGTTACTTTTTTCATAATTTTATCTTCTAACGGTCTATCTTGCCAGTCAGTTTCAGTATTTGCTATTTCATCAACTGCCTCTATTCCGCTTATTACCTTACCAAAACTTGCGTATTGACCATCTAAATAAGGTGCATCTTCGTGCATAATGAAAAATTGTGAGCCACCTGAGTTTTTATCGTTGGCTCTTGCCATTGAAATTACGCCCCTTGTATGCTTTAACTCGTTTTTAAAACCGTTTGCTGAAAATTCGCCTTTAATTTTATAGCCCGGTCCACCCATTCCCGTTCCCGTTGGGTCGCCACCTTGAATCATAAAGCCACTAATTACTCTATGAAAACATATTCCGTTATAAAAACCGCTCTTTACAAGAGAAATAAAACTATTTACCGTGTTTGGCGCTATTTCTGGATATAATTCAATTTTAATTTCTTTATTCGTGTTTAATTCAATTGTTACAATAGGATTACTCATCATCTTCATCTCCGTAATCTTCATCATAATTATCTAACAACTTTTGAAGTTTATCCCACTCGTCATCACTTTCAATAGGTAAAAATTCACCTTCAGTATCATTTGTTGGAATATATCTTGCGGCTGATATAACTCCCGTATCGTCTTCCGAAAATACTACGTAGTCACTTTCATAGCCTTCAAGTGAAGTTGTGAAAAGTATAGTCACTGAAACTTCATCTCCATTTTCGTTTACTATTATCATTTTATTGTCTTCCATATTACTCATTATCTCCTATTTTTACTAGTTCTATTTTTGCTTCTTCAAGTAACGTTCTTGAAAAATCGTCAGGATAGCCGTTCTTATAAACGACTTTTTTTATTCCCGAATTTATTATTAGTTTCGTACATATCGTACAAGGTTGGTGAGTTACGTAAATTGTTGCACCCTCTACGCTTATACCTAATTTTGCAACTTGACATATTGCGTTTTGCTCAGCGTGAACGGCATAACAAGTTTCTAATCTCGTGCCTGAAGCAATATTTAATTTCTTCCTTAAACACTCGCCCTTATCTTTACAACTTTTAACACCACTTGGAGCACCATTATAACCTGTTGCTAATATTCTTTTATCTTTTACTATAACCGCTCCTACTTGCCTATTTTCTTGATAACAACTTGACCAACTTCCTACAACGTCAGCCATATCGCTAAAACGCTTGTCCCATTTATCCATAGTTCGACCTCCTAATATTTAAATTTTAACATATTTACTCATAATTAGCAATGGTTTTTTATTTTTTTATTTACCTATTTTAATAATTTCGATATTTTTTTTAGGAAATTTACTTAAATATCATTGACAAATTATTTTATTGGGTTATAATTATAATTAGCACTCTCGTGTTTAGATTGCTAATTTCATTTATAAATTACGTTAGGAGGTACGTTTTATGAAAATTAAACCACTATTTGATAAAGTTGTCGTTATGGCAACGAATAAAGAAGAAACTACAAAAACCGGTTTTATTCTTCCATCGGCATCACAAGAAAAACAACAAACTGCAACGGTAGTTGCCGTTGGTCCTGGCGGTGTTATGGACGGTAAAGAAGTTACTATGCAAGTTAAAGTTGGTGACGTTATACTTTATGAAAAATATTCTGGTAGCGAATTTAAACTTGACGGCAAGGAATATACGATAATTAAGCAAAGCGATATTCTCGCTATTGTTGAATAATAGGAGGAAATTTTTTATGGCTAAACAAATTAAATGTGGCGAAGAAGCAAGAAAATTATTAGAAAACGGCGTTAATACCCTTGCTAATACTGTTAAAATTACCTTAGGTCCAAAAGGTAGAAACGTTGTTTTAGATAGAAAATTCGGCGCTCCACTTATTACTAACGACGGTGTTACTATTGCAAAAGAAATTGAACTTGAAGACCCGTTTGAAAATATGGGTGCTCAACTTGTAAAAGAAGTTTCAACAAAAACTAACGATATTGCTGGTGACGGTACTACTACTGCCGTTGTTTTAGCACAAGCAATGATTAACGAAGGTCTTAAAAATTTGGCGGCTGGCGCTAATCCCGTTATTTTGAAAAAAGGTATTAAAAAGGCTGTTGACGTTGCCGTTCAATCTATAAAAGATTTATCTAAACCTGTTACTGATAAAATTTCTATTACTCAAGTTGCATCAATTTCTGCTGGCGATGAAGAAATAGGCGAACTTATTTCAGAAGCAATGGAAAAAGTTGGTAAAGACGGAGTTATTACCGTTCAAGAAAGTAAAACTTTAAAAACTGAACTCACTACCGTTGAAGGTATGCAATTTGATAGAGGTTACGCTTCAGCATATATGGTTACTAATACTGATAAAATGGAAGCAGTTTACGATAATCCTGCAATTTTAATTACTGATAAAAAGATTTCTTCAATACAAGAAATTTTACCTATAATCGAGCCACTTGCTCAACAAGGTCAAAAACTTTTAATTATTGCTGAAGAAGTTGAAGGCGACGCTCTTGCTGCATTAGTTGTAAATAAACTTAAAGGCGTATTTAACTGCGTTGCCGTTAAAGCCCCTGGTTTTGGCGATAGAAGAAAGGCTATGCTTGAAGATATTGCTATTTTAACCGGTGGTACGGTTATTTCAAGTGAACTTGGCGTTGAATTTAAAGATTTTGATTTATCTATGCTTGGTAGATGTACTCAAGTTAAAGTTGACAAAGACAATACTACTATCGTTGGCGGTATGGGTGATGCTTCTGAAATTAAAGGTAGAATAAACGCTATTAGAAGTCAAATTGAACAAACTACTTCTGATTACGATAAAGAAAAATTACAAGAAAGACTTGCTAAACTTGCTGGTGGCGTTGCAGTTATTAACGTTGGCTCTGCTACTGAAGTTGAAATGAAGGAAAAGAAACTTAGAATTGAAGACGCTCTTGCAGCAACAAAAGCGGCTGTTGAAGAAGGTATTGTTCCTGGTGGCGGTACTGCTCTACTTTGCGCTGTTGAAAGTTTAGAAAATCTTGCTAACTCTCTTAGCGGTGATGAAAAAACGGGCGTAAACGTAATTTTAAAAGCAATTACCGCTCCTGTTAAACTCATTGCTGAAAACGCTGGTTTAGACGGCTCTGTTATTTTAAATGAAATTCTTAAAAAGAAAGATAAATACTATGGTTTTGACGCTTATAAAAACGAGTATTGCGATATGGTTAAACAAGGTATTATCGACCCTACTAAAGTTACTCGTTCAGCATTACAAAACGCATCAAGTATAGCATCAACTCTCCTTACTACTGAAAGTTTAGTTACTGATATTCCATCAAAAGAACCTCAAATAAACCCTGCACAAATGGGCGGTATGTATTAAGAAACGAGCGGTTAGTGAACTACTAACCGCTTTTTCGTTTGAAAATTTTTTATTTATATGAAAATATATTGATTAAATTTTATAAATGTGATAAAATTATAAAAAAAAGGTGGTAATATAAAATGATTTTTGATAATTTAAGTTACGTTGAAAAATATTATAGTTTAAGTGAAAACTTTAAAAAGGCTTTTGAGTTTTTAAAAAGTACCGACTTAACCAAATTAGAAGTTGGTAAAGGTGAAATTGATGGTAGAAACGTACACTATTCAGTTAGTGAATATTTAACGAAAAACGAACCACAATTCTTTGAAGCACACGATAATTACGCTGATATTCAAGTTATAATTAGCGGAAACGAAAGAATTGACTATTTTTATAGACCAGAAGGCGTTGTTACCGTTGAATACAACCCTGAAAAAGATATTTTAAGATTAAGTGCTGATAATTTTACCGAGTTAAAAATTAAAGCGGGTGAATTTGCAGTATTTTTACCACATGACGCTCATAGACCTAATTTAACTGATAACGCTCAATGCAACATTAAAAAAGTAGTTGTTAAAGTTAGGGTAT
>JAZONZ010000092.1:0-8051 GCA_045654765.1 Christensenellaceae bacterium | reverse complement strand
CGAAGGAATATATTCATACGGTTCAAAAAATTCAATAGGTATGACGATACTTTCGTCTGTTATTTTTATTTATACTATAATTTTACCAAGTGCTAAAGATACGAAAAGCAAAGTAATTTACGTTATATTATCTTTACCTTTATTATACGTGACTATCGCCGTTGCAAGTAGAGCGGTAATTGTTTGTGGCGTTGTAGTTTTTATAAGTTCGTTATTTTTAAGTAAAATTCCAAGAAAAATTAAATTAACGATATTAGTAATATTAGTTATCGGTGTATTAGTTATACTCCTTAACGCAAATTTAAGAGATTATTTTTACAAGTTAATTACGGCGAATAGAGACGTAGAAGATTTATCTGATTTATCGTCTGGTAGAAGTGAGCACTGGAAATTCTTTTTTGAAAACTTTTATAGCGTAATTATCGTAGGTGCTGGTAGATATAAATTTGAAGCATTTTCAATTTCAGTATTATATCAATACGGAATTGTAGTTGGAACGCTTTTTATAATATATTCTCTCTATCCTTTAATGATATACAATAAAACCAAAAAAAGTGAAAGTTATAGCAAAAACGTTTACGTATGTTTTATTTTATTATGTATTGCGTTTTTAATAAATGGTTTATTTGAAGAATTAGCACCTTTTGGACCAGGTGTAAAATGTATGCCTTTATGGATTATGGCTGGATTATTATCTATGGCTTCTAATAAAAAAAGGAAAGATAAAAATGGATGAAAAATTTAAAAAAATAACGTTAGAAGAACACAAAAAAATAATGCTAAATATTTTAAAAGAGTTTAGAGATTTTTGTGATAAAAATAACTTAAAATATTTTTTAGATGCAGGAACGCTATTAGGTGCAGTGCGTCATAAAGGTTTTATTCCTTGGGATAATGATGCAGACGTGTGTATGCCAAGGGAAGACTATAATAGGTTTTTAAATTTAATGGCTCAAAAAAACGATAAAATAAGCGAGCATATTGTTTTAGAAAGACCACAAGATACCATTTATCAATATTTAAAAATAGGCGATAATAGGACTTGTTTAATAGAATTTCCTACGACCAATCCTATCGAGTGTTACGTTTATATAGACGTTTTTCCTAAAGACGGCATATATGATTTAAGTAAAAAGTCTAAAAAAGTATGCAAAAAATCGGAAATATTAGGTTTATGGCACTGGTTTAATAAATATTCAATAAACTACTGGATTGCTAAAAAAAGTGGAATTAAAAAGTTAATAGCAAAAATTGCTAAAATATTTACTAAAAATTACAACTGGGCTTATGAAAAACAATGTAAATTTATAGCAAAATATAATAAAAAGCATCCATATGAAACTTGCAAGTACGTAACGACTCTTGTTAACGGAGAGTTTCATAAATGTGCGTCAATTGAATATTTTAAAGATTATTGCATTTTAGATTTTGAAGGGGAAAAATTTAAAGCGCCTATCGGGTATGACGGTTATTTAAAAGCATTGTATAAAGGCGATTATATGCAATTACCTAAAGAAGAAGATAGGCACGTGCATAACGTAGACGCTTTTTATAAGGAAGTATAAAAGGAGAAACATATGAACTACGCAGTAATATTTGCTGGTGGTGTTGGAAAAAGGTTGAATAACGGTGTTATTCCAAAGCAGTTTTTAGAAATAAACAATAAGCCTATAATAATACACACTATTGAGCATTTTGAAAAACACAATTTAATAGACGTTATAGTTGTTGCGTGTTTAAAAGAAAGTATTTCAAACTTAAAAACGCTATTAGAAAAACATAATATAAAAAAGGTGAAATATATTGTCGAAGGTGGCGATACAGCGCTTCAAAGTCAATACAATGCGTTAAGTGAAATAGAAAAAAACTTTAATATAACTGATGAAGACATAGTTTTAATTCACGACGGGGTAAGACCGCTTATAAACGAACAAACTATTACTGATTGTATCGCGGGCGTAAAAAAATACAAGTCGGCAATTACCGTTTCTCCAGCGATAGAAACTATTATTACGACTAAAAATGAAACTAACGTTGATAAAATTATAAGTAGAAGTGAGTGTTATTTAGGTCGTGCACCGCAAGGTTTTTATATAAAAGATATAATATCGTTACATAGGCGAGCAATTGATGACGGGGTAAGGGACAAGCCTAATTTATTTATTGACTCGGCAAGTATGATGAAATATTACGGATACTCTTTACACGTATTTAATGGTCCTGCGGAAAATATAAAGGTTACAACGCTTATTGATTATTATACGTGCAAAGCCTTAATAGAAAGTAGAAAAGATATTTAAAAAAAGGTAGAATAATGAATATTTATTTAAAAGAAGATTTTGAAAATATAAGTGAATATATAAAAGATTTTGATATTAAAAATAGTACCTTTTTAATAACGGGTGCTACGGGATTTATAGGTTCTTATATTGTAAAATTTCTTGACTTTTTTAATCAAAATTATAGTGCAAATATAAAAGTATTTGCAATGGCAAGAGATGAAGAAAAAGTTAAAAAAGTATACGAAAAATCTTCACAAAACGTCAACTTTATATACGCTGATTTAACTGACGATTTTAAGTTGCCAAAGGGGATAGATTATATTATTCATACCGCATCGCCAACGAATTCTAAATATATGCTTAACTTTCCTATTGAAACAACGAACGCTATTATTTTAGGTACGCAAAAAATATTAGAGTATGCTAAAAACAATAAAGTAAAAGGCGTAGTTTATTTGTCTTCTATGGAAGTGTTTGGTAAATTTGATAGTTGTGAAAAACTATTAGAAGAAAACCATTTAGGATACGTAGATTTACAAAATCCAAGAAATTGTTATCCGCTTGCAAAAAGATTGGCTGAAAATATGTGTAAATCGTATAGCGTTGAATATAACGTAAACGTTAAAATTGCCAGACTTGCTCAGGTGTTTGGTGCAGGAGTTTTGCCTTGGGAGAATAGAGTATTTAGTCAATTTTCTAAAAGTGTTTTAAAAGGCGAAGATATCGTACTACATACTACGGGCGAAACGATAGGAAATTATTGTTATATCAGCGATACCGTTAAAGGCATATTTTTAATTTTAAATAAAGGTGCAAATGGCGAATGCTATACCGTTGTTAATGAAAAAAATAGTACGAGTATTAAAGATATGGCTAAAATGGTTGCGGATAATTTTTCTAATGGTAAAAGCAAAGTAGTGTTTGATATGCCTTCAAACAACTTATATGGTTATGCTGAAACTACAAAAATTAGGTTATCATCAAAAAAATTAAATAATTTAGGGTGGAAAGCGGAAATATCTTTAGAAGAATCTTATAGACGTATGCTACCATTTATAAAGGAGTAAAAAATATGAAAGGACTTTTTATGAACTGTATGAGTTATAAAACCCCAGCGGATTTAGAAGTAAGCGGGGTGTATAAGAAAGTGCGTTCACAAATATCTGCGTTAGGCAAGTATTTTAATATGGAGCATTTTTTAGGTAACATTACAGAGTCTTTTGATTTTACTACTTTAAGAGATAGAATTTTAGTAAAATTACCATTTAATGCAAGTATATACAAGTGGAAATTCAAAGAAGATTTTTTAAAGTACGACTTTATATATTTTCGTAGAGCTTATACAGATAGCACTGTTATTAAGTTATTTAAAGCAATAAAGAAAAGAAAACCCGATATGAAAATACTGTTTGAAGTACACACGTATCCTTATGACGATGGGTGGTCTTTTAAAGAATTTCCTTACAAAATTAAAGACGAATGGAATAGAAAAAAATTAAAAAAATACGTTGATAGAATAGTAGTTGTTGGGGAAGGTTATGATAAAATTTTTAACGTACCCGTAATAAATATAAAAAACGGAATTGATTTCAATACAATTCCGTGCAATCCTATCAATACCACAAATGATATCAATATGATTAGCGTATCTTCATATAATGAAAGACACGGCTGGGATAGAATTATAGAAGGTATGATTGATTATTATAAAAACAATGGCAAAAGAGAAATGACTTTGCATTTAGTAGGGCCAGGTGTACCAGCAAGTTTAATAAATAAGGTCAATAATTCAATAATTAAAGACAGGGTAATTTTTTATGGCTCAAAAGGGGGCAAAGATTTAGACGAAATATTTGCAAAGTGCAATTTTGCAGTTGATTCTTTAGCTTTGCATAGAATGAATTTAGAATTTTGTAGTTCATTAAAATCAAGGGAATATTCTGCAAGGGGTTTGCCTTTTATTTCTTGCTCTTTAATGGATTATTTGCCAATAGAAAAAGGGTACTATTTAAAAGTGGATTCTAATGAAAAACCAATAAACATAAAACAAATGATTGAGTTTTTTGATAATATTTATAAGAAAAACGATATAGAAAGTGAAATAAGAAAATTCGCACTAAGTACTTGCGATATGTCTATCACTATGAAACCGGTAATTGATTATTTGTTAGAAAATGGAAATTGATTACTTTAGTAAGGAGAAATTTATGAAAATAGCAGTTGCGGGAACGGGTTACGTAGGTTTATCTAATAGTCTTTTACTTGCAAGGCACAACGAAGTTATTGCGGTAGATATAGTAAAAGAAAAAATAGATATGCTTAATAATAAAATATCGCTAATAGTAGATAAAGAGATTAGTGAATATTTAAAAAACGAGTCGCTTAATTTTACAGCAACGTTAGATTATAAAAAAGCGTATAGCGGTGCGGACGTTGTAATTATAGCAACACCAACGGACTATGACGAAAAGAAAAACTTTTTTAATACGTCTTCAATTGAAAGCGTTATAGAAAACGTTTTACAAGTAAATAAAGAGTGTTTAATAGTAATTAAGTCAACTATACCCGTTGGCTATACTAAAACTATTAAAGAAAAATACAATATAAAGAACGTAATATTCGTTCCCGAATTTTTAAGGGAAGGGCATGCTTTATATGATAATTTGTATCCAACAAGAATAATTGTAGGTGTTGATAAAAGTGATGAGTGGCTTTTAGAAAAAGCCACTAACTTTGCTAAGTTATTACTTGACGGCGCTATTAAAAAAGACGTTCCTTTATTGATTATTAACCCAACTGAAGCCGAAGCAGTTAAATTATTTGCCAACACGTATTTAGCACTTCGTGTAAGTTATTTTAACGAACTTGATACTTACGCTGAACTTCGTGGATTAAATGCAAAAGAGATTATTGACGGCGTTTGTTTAGATAATAGAATAGGTAGTCATTATAATAATCCATCATTTGGCTATGGGGGGTATTGTTTACCTAAGGACACGAAGCAATTACTTGCAAACTATGAAGACGTTCCTGAAAACTTAATAAAAGCGATTGTTGATTCTAATAAAACCAGAAAAGATTTTATAGCAGACCAAATATTACAATTACTAAATTTTCCAAATTGTAAAAATCCTATCGTGGGCATTTATAAACTTGCAATGAAATCAGGTAGTGATAATTTTAGAAATAGTTCAATTCAAGGCGTTATGAAAAGAATTAAGGCTAAGGGAATAGAAGTAATAGTGTACGAGCCTACTTATAAAGAAGAAAGATTTTTTAATAGTAGGGTAGTAAATAATTTAGAAGAATTTAAAAAATTATCTAATATTATAGTCGTAAACAGATATGATGCCGAATTAGATGACGTAAAAGAAAAAGTTTACACTCGTGATTTATATTTTAGAGATTAATGCATAAAGAGTGAGAGTTTTATGGTAAAATCAAAAATATCAATAATAGTACCTGTATATAAGGTTGAAAAATATTTAGTACGTTGTATTGATAGTATTTTAAATCAAACGTATAAAGATTTTGAACTTATATTAGTAGATGATGGCTCGCCAGATAATTGCGGTGCTATTTGTGATGAGTATGCTAAAAAAGATAATAGAATAATAGTTATCCATAAAGAAAACGGCGGGCTTATGTCAGCGTGGATGGCTGGCGTTAAAAAGGTAACGGGCGATTATATAGGCTTTGTTGATAGTGACGACTACGTTGAACTTGATATGTTTGAAAAGTTATATCAAAAAGCAAAAGAATATAACGCCGATATAGTTATGTGTAAATGCTTTTACGAACAAGTAAAAGACGGTCAAATTATATCACAAAACGAACAAAACAATGGTATAGTTGAAGGTTTTTACAAGGGAGATAATTTAGATAAAATTAGGTTAAATATATTGCCTAAAACTGCTGAGCATTATATATCTCCAAGCCGTTGTAATAAAATTATTAAAAAAGAAATACTTTTACAAAATATAAAGTATTGCGACACCTTTATTTCAAGTGGAGAAGACGTAAATATTATAGTACCTTGTTTTTTTAGTGCTAAAAGTTTTTATTATATAGACCAAGCAAAATATCATTACGTTAAGAATTTGGCGTCAATTAGTAATAAATATAATCCCACGTTAAAAGAGCAATACAAAAAATTGATAAATAATTTAACTATTGCAAGAAAAGATTATAATATTTTAATTAACGGCGATATTTGGGAGCAAATGATAAATTCATACGGAATAATGCTTTTACGTATGACGCTAAATTCTTCATTAAATAAAAAAGAAAAGAAAAAGGCGTTAGCCGAACTTTATAATGATAATTTGTTTTTAACAGCCGTTAAAAACACAAGTTCAAAAAAATGCAATAAATGGGAAAAAGCCTATTTAAAAACAATGCTTAAAAAATGCGCTTATCCATTCAAATATTTATTATTTTTATCTAAAATAAAAAATTTGTTAAGGAAATAATTATGAAAGTAAGTGTTATAGTACCAGTATATAACGTTTAAAATATTTAGACGAATTTTTTATCAGTGCAAAATTTAACGTTAAAAATTGAAGAGATTATCGTAAATGATGGCTCAACTGATAATATCAATTATTTTTCAAAAGATACGTTTGTCGTTATAAAGGAGTTATATTTATGAAAAAAAAAGTTTTATTATTTTTGTATGGACCCTTATCTAATTCTGGTGTACCTAACGTATTGTTGACTATTGTGAAAAATTTATCTCAAAAAGTGGATTTTACTATAATGTCGTTAAAAGGCGGAGTTTTAGATGATGAATTTAAAAAATGTGGAGCAAAAATAGAATATCTATATGAAACCCGTCCAACATCAAAATGGTCTCGAAGATTTTACGATTATGTTTTTAGATACAATAATATAGCAAAACAATTAAACGCCTTTTTAAAATCAAACAATTTTGACGTAATTCATAGTTGTTCGGGGTTTGACGGTGGTTTATTTATGAAAGTTGCCAAGAAACGTGGCGTGCCTATAAGAATATTACATTGTCATGGTAAATTTCCAAATAAAGCACACAACATTTTAAAACAATTACAAGTTAATAAATATAAAAAATTGATTGAGCGTTACGTAACAATTAAATTAACTTGTTCAAAAGAGGCGGGGAAAACGTATTTTACGTCAACCAACAATATGATTACGTTGGTTAATCCTATTGATATAGATTTTTATTCTAATATTGTTAAAACGGTTGACAATTCTATTAGAATTTTACAAATAGGAATATTTAATGTAAATAAAAATCAATTATTTTCGCTTAATTTATTTAAACAATTGTTAAATCAAGGTATATCAGCAAAATTAAGTTTTATAGGTTATGATATTAACTCAGTTTACGGCAAAAAAATGCTCAATTATATAGAAAGTAGCAATTTGCAAAATTTTGTTGATTTTTTACCACATAATTATGATAAAAGAAAAATTTTTGCTAACACAGACGTTTTACTATTGCCATCTTATACAGAGGCTTGTCCGTTAGTTACTTTGGAAGCACAAGCATCAAATATACCTGTTATAGTATCAACTAACGTGCCTAATGACGTTGATTTTGGTCTTGTAGAGTTTATTTCACTTGATAATAAAGAAGAGTGGTTAAATAGTATAAAAAATATTAAATCAAAAGAATTTATTTTAAATGAAGATTTTATTGATTTAACACCTAGTAATTACGGAGGGCAAATTTATAAGTTATATAAAGGAGAATTAACTAATGAATGGTTTAGTTTCAGTAATAGT
>JAZONZ010000091.1:0-7792 GCA_045654765.1 Christensenellaceae bacterium | reverse complement strand
CGTTTATATTCTTTGAAATTTAAAATATCTACCACCTTTACAACGTCAGACAAATATAAAAATTTAGCAAAATTATAATTTCTTGTATCAAGTAATAATTTAATGATAGTATCTTTGCAAATGCAGTTTTCTACACTATAATTAAAATCTAAAATATATGCTTTTAAAAGTTGATATTGAACTTCACTTAACGGTCTTGAACTATCGAGCATGCCTTGAACGTAGGTAAGTAAAACTTTATACGCTTCTTCTTCACTTAATATAACGAATTTTTTTGGCTCTACTTTTTCTTTAAATGCAATTTTGTCAAAATCTTTTTCAAAGATAGAATAATTAGGCTCGTCAAAATTATTAAAACCATAAGTAACGTAATAATTAAAAAGTTGGTCGAATAATAATTGCTCTTTCGTTAAAGATAATACCGATTTAGGAAAACCTTTATAAAAAGCCTCGGGAATAACCTTACCATACCTTTCACTAACGAATTCAACTAAAGAAAGAGAGGCATATTCTTGCCCCTTCGTAATTTTTATGCCGAATTTATTAGCCAAAGTAAAAACGCCTTCAAAAGGGTTTTCACTAATAGTTTCACCTACTAAAATATTTTTTGAAAATAAATAACTTTTATATATTTCTTTCATTATATTACCTCAAAAATATATTAAAGGCGGATTAAATTTTCACACTATAAGGTGCTCTACCATTTGAGCTACATCCCATAAGGGAAGGTGGGACTCGAACCCACAACCGCCTGCTTATCTGGCAAAAGTAAGTATGAATAGCATCCGCCCTTTAATATCGTAACACTTTACCTTTTAATTATACACTATATTTTTTAAAATTTCAACTATATTCTTTAAAAACTCTTAAAGCATTTTTATATAGTATTTTATCAATTATACTACTCGTTAAATTGCTTTTTTTAAGTTGTTTTTCAAGTAACGTTAACTTTTTAGGATTGTTTATATTACAAAATTTATCTATTCCGTCAAAATCACTGCCTATTGATAAACACTCTATTCCGCCAACTTTTATAATATGCTTAGCGTGTTTTAGTAGACTTAAATATCCGTCTTCACATTTTTCATATAAAAAAGGTGGATAAACGTTTAAACCGATAACTCCGCCACTATCGGCTATCAGTTTTATGCTTTCATCATCTAAATTCCTTACGTGATTACATATTACCCTGCTATTAGAGTGACTTGCAACTATCGGCTTTTTAGATTTTTTATCCGCATCAATTATTCCTTTTTTTGATAAATGTGAAACATCAATAATAATATTACTTTCATTTAAAACTTCAACCACTTCAAAGCCAAACTTTTTCAAACCTAAAAGTTCATATTTTGCAGGATAACCTACGCTATTTTCGTTATTCCAACACAGCGACATCATTTTAACGTTGTTATTTTTTAGTATTTTAACGTTTTCTAAATTATTTTCTAATACGTTTGAGTTTTCTACGGTTAAAACAGCGTTCGTTGTATCGTTTTTAAAAAAGTTATTACAAGTAACTAAGTTTATGCTTGTTTTTTTAATATTTTCCAAAAAATAATTAGAAACTTTTAAAAAATAGTCTAAGGGCGCTGAATTATTATCGTTTATGAATATTGCAAAGCATTGACAAAAATAGTTTGCTTTTTTAATTTTATTAAAATTAACTTGCAGTTTATTACTGCTAATAAGGTTATATTTGTTATCGTATGCTTTTGTTAAAGAATCACAATGTAAATCAAAAATAGGCATATTACTATGCCTATTCATAAATTTTATTTTTATGCTATAAAAGTTGTAAAATATCTACTAATACGCAAAAACCTAATAATAATATTAAGCCTACTGCGTGTATAGTGCCTTCAACTTTTTTATTGACGGGTTTTTTCCTAATCCACTCTATCAAACAAAATACCGCACGTGAGCCGTCTAAGGCTGGTATAGGAAGTAAATTAAATACCGCTAAATTTATTCCTATAAAGCCGGCAATTTCTAAAAAGTAATGGAAGCCACCTAAACTTATTGCACTTGCGGTTGTTTTTATCGTAGTTATAGGACCGCCCATAGCGTTTACCCCTAACTTGCCCGTTAAAAGTTCGCCAAGCGTTCTAAAAATCGTACCCGCTATGTTTATTGAATATTCAAACGTTCTACCTATCGTTTCAAAAAAAGTAAACCGAGTTTTTTCCGTTGTGTATTTTAATAATTTCGTTGTATTTTTTATGCCTATTGCATTTAAAATTCTCTCATCGTCAAGTTCCGCCATATTCACTGAAATAGGTATGCTTAATAAACTTTCTTTATCTTCTCCATCTTTTAAAATATAAACCTCTAAAGTGTCCCCCATAGATAACGTTCTACAATAAGAAGTTAAATCGCTAATGGTAAAAATTCTTTGACAATCTTCATAGTTTTTTGCAGTTTTAATTCGTAAAAAATAACTTTTTCCATCAATAAAACCACTATTTTCTATACTTTCATCAATTCGAACAATAGTTGCAATTCCCAAACTTTCAAACGCAGAATAGTTATCAGTTAAATTATCACTCGTTACGTCATTTCTCAATTTAATATTCTTCTCTTCATAAACGTAAGCGCCGTCTTTTAAAGTTTTTACGCCAACTTTTACTATTTCGCCTTGCTTTTTGTCTTTTAAATTTGAAGAAATATCGCTTGCTAGGTAAACGTTTTTACCATTTATAGATATAATTACGTCATCATTTTTTAATGAATATTCGTTATATATTTCATCGCTTTTTATATCGTACGTTTTAATAAGTAATTGACCGTAAAAACCTATTGACGCCATAAGTATTAAAACACCGAATATTAAATTCATTGTAGCGCCAGCAAGTAGTACGAGTATTCTTTTATAAGGGGCTTTACTATTAAAACTGCCGTCCACTTCACTATCTTCGTCTTCGCCTTCAAAAGCACAAAATCCGCCAAGTGGCAAAGCCCTAATAGAAAATATTTCGCCCGTTTTTTTGCTTTGTCTTTTGTATAAAGTAGGACCCATACCTATTGCAAATTCATTTATTTTAAACTTAAAAATTTTGCCTACTATATAATGTCCGAATTCGTGAACGGTTATCATAAATAGTAGTATAAGTATGGCTAAAAAGATATTTAGTACCGTGCTCAAAAAACCCATTAAATACTCCCTTTTTTATTATACAATTCCCTAACAAGTCGCCTTGCGTTAAAATCTATATAAGATAAATTTTCAAAAGTTATAGGAACGTTTTCCGTTTTAGAAATAGCATATTCTAAATAATTAACTATTTCATTAAATTTTATTCTGTCGTTTAAAAATAACGAAACAGCCTCTTCATCTGCTCCACTAATTGCGCAAGGATATACTCCGCCTTTTTTAATAACTTCTTCCATAAGAGCAAAACAAGGATATCTTTTTCTATCAATATCTTCAAAAGTTAAAGTCTTTCCTATTAACGAAAAATTACTTTCCTTTAAAGGTAATCTATTTGGATAAGTTAGTGCAAGTTGAATAGGCAATTCCATATCGGCATCACCAAGTTGAGCGATAATACCGCCATCACTAAATTCTACCATAGAATGCACGATACTTTCTTTATGTATAACCACCTTAATTTTATCAAGACTTACTGAAAATAGCCACATGGCTTCTAAAACTTCAAAGCCTTTATTCATCATAGTAGCACAATCAATAGTAATTTTATTGCCCATTTTCCAAGTTGGATGACAAAGAGCATCTTTACTCGTTACGTTTTCTAATTCATTTAGTGATTTATTCCTAAACGCCCCGCCAGACGCCGTTATTATTAAATTTTTAAATTGTTTATCTTTATTATAATCTAAACATTGCCAAATTGCAGAGTGTTCGCTATCAACAGGAATTAAATCAACACCTTGTTTTTTACTTAAAGGCATTATAAGTTCGCCCGCAGCCACCAACGTTTCTTTATTAGCGATAGCAACTTGTTTTTTGTTTTCCAAAGCATATTTAACAGCCTTAACTCCACAAAAACCCATAACGGCAACGAAAACTAAATCACAATCGTCAGTAATTGCGTGTAAAATAGCATTTTCGCCATAATATAAAGAAGTACCCTTAGGAACTTCTTTAATACTATTTAATGCGCCAACGTCATTTATTGAAGCAATTAAAGGTTTATACTTATTGATTTGTTTTTCAAAAAGCACACCGTTACTGCCCGCTGACATTGACACTATTTTAAATTTTTCAGGATATCTATCTACAACGTTTAAAACTTGTTGACCGATTGACCCCGTACTTCCAAGTAATGCAATTTTTATCATATTATTACCTAACTAACAATTAAAAATGAAAAAATAATATAAGCAATTAACGAAACGAACATAATGCTATCAAATCTATCTAATATACCGCCGTGACCAGGTAAAATATTGCCCATATCTTTAATATCTAATCTTCTTTTTACTAAACTTTCAGCCAAATCGCCAACTTCGCCAACTACTGCAAAAATACCGCCTATAACGGCTATTATTATAGATTTTACAATAGGGTGAGCGTTTATTAGTAACTTAGGAGCAATATATTTAAACACGTTACAGCCACAAGCGTTAAAAATATAATACACTATGAGTGCAGTACAAATACCGCCTACAATTCCGCCGATAGCCCCGCTTATAGTCTTTTTCGGGCTAATATTTGGACATAATTTCTTGCCACCTATTGCCGAGCCAACTAAATAAGCGCATACGTCAGTTAAAGATGAACAAGCAAAAATTAAAACTAATATAAATAATGCAAAATAGTCTTCAATTGCATAAATAGAAGCAAATGCATTTATAAATGCAAACACCATAAAAAAGCCCGTTGGATAAAACATTGAAAATACCGTTTTAGAAATTTTTTCAATAGATGACGACTTTTCATGAAAAAGCGAAAATACAAAAACTACAGCAATATATAATATTGTAGCGGCAAGAGCATATTGATATGCAAAGACTATGCAAGGCAAAATCAATATAGAATAGCAAAATGATAGCACTTTTTGTTGTTTCGTTATACTATCTTTAAGCGCCCTTAACATTTCATATGCACACATTAACGCAATTATGTATATAAATAAATCAAAAAACCTTACGCTAATACCCCTAAGTAAAAAGAATAATAGCGTAACAGCCACCACAAAAACTGAGGTAATACTTCTAACTAACATTAAACCTTTCCAAATCTCCTATCTCTATCACTATACCATTTCAACGCACTATCAATTTCTTTTTCGTTAAAATCCGGCCATAAACAATCGGTAAAGTAAAGTTCGGCATAACTACATTGATATATAAAAAAGTTGCTTAATCTTTGTTCGCCACTCGTTCTAATAACAAGGTCTATATCAGGCAAATCTTTCGTATATAATTTTTGTATAAAATCTTCTTCGCTTATACAAGTTTTTCCTTCGCTAAGTAGACTATTGCACGCCCTTATTATTTCTTGCCTTCCACCATAATTGATAGCAATATTTAACGTTCTTTTTTTAAACTCTTTCGTTTCTTCTATTCTTTGATTGCATAATTCCTGCAAAGAAAGTGGTAATTTAGATAAATCACCCGAAAAAGTTAAACGAATTTCGTGTTTTGTTAATTGTTTTAAACACTTTTTTAAAAACTTATCTAAAAGTTTTAAAATCTCGTCTACTTCTTGTTTTGGTCTTGACCAGTTTTCAGTTGAAAAAGCATAAAGTGAAACGACTTCAACGCCTCTTTCAAAGCAATATTCCGCTACTTTTTCTACGTTATCTGCCCCTTTGATATGACCTTGACTTCTTGGTAGTAACCTTTTTTTAGCCCATCTACCATTTCCGTCCATTATAAACCCTACGTGACGAGGAATTTTTAAATTATCCATTATACAGTCATTATATCCTTTTCTTTGTCACTTATAACTTTATCAACGGCTTCAATAGTTTTTGAAGTGAGTTTATCAACTTCGCTTTCATATTGAGTATATTGGTCTTCTGTAATTTCTTTAGCAGTTTTAAACTTTTTAAAAGAATCTAAATAATCTCTACGAATATTTCTTATTGCCACTTTACCATCTTCGCCCATTTTTTTAACTTGTTTGCAAAGTTCCCTTCTTCTTTCATCAGTTAATACAGGAAATACAAGCCTTACAACGTTACCATCATTAGTAGGCGTTAATCCTATATTAGCAATTTGAATTGCCTTTTCTACGCTTTTAAGTAAACTTTTATCCCAAGGCGAAATTACTAAACATTGACCGTCTTGAACTGATATATTACCTATTTGATTTATAGGACTCATACCGCCATACGCCTCAACGAGTACTTTATCTAAAATTCTTGGATTTGCTCTACCTGCTCTAATTTGAACAACGTCAGCCTTCAAAACGTCTAACGATTTGTTCATTTTTTCTTCACATTCCATTATAATCATATCTAAACTTTCAAAATCCATTGCCATAAAAATATTCTCCTTTATAAATGTAATTTATACACATTTATTTTATATCAATATTGCCATTTTGTAAAGAGTTTTATTTGTTTTTATTAAAACTGACTTTACTTTTTGAAAAAATATACAAAAAAACACCTCAAAATGCGAATTTTGAGGTGTTTTTAACTCAATTTATTATCTAATCCAAGTGCCGAGTTTTTCGCCTTTAACTACTCTTACAATAGCGTTTTCTTCACTTAAGCCAAATGCTAAAATAGGAGTTTTATTTTCCATACAAATAGCAACTGCAGCCGTATCCATAGCCTTTAGTTCTTTTGATATAAAATCAATGTATTTAATTTCTTCATACTTTTTAGCGTTAGGACAAGTTTTAGGGTCACTATCATAAATTCCGTCAACGTTTTTAGCAAGTAAAATAACGTCAGCATTTATTTCCGCTGCTCTTAACGCAACGGCAGTATCAGTTGAGAAGAAAGGATTTCCCGTTCCGCAAGCAAAAATTACAACTCTACCCTTCTTTAAATGAGAAAGTGCTTTTCTTAAAACGTAAGGTTCGGCAACCCTCATTATAGTAAGCGCTGTTTGAACTCTCGTTTCAATGCCTTTTCTCTCTAACGCATCTTGTAAACAAAGTGCGTTTAATACGGTTGCAAGCATTCCCATATGGTCAGCCGTTGCCCTATCCATTTCCGTGCCTTGTCTACCACGCCAGAAATTACCACCGCCTACAACGATTGCTATTTCAACGCCCATTTCTTTTACTTGTTTAATTTGCTCAACTACACCGTCAATAATACTATGGTCAAAACCAAAACCGCCTTCGCCTGCTAATGCTTCGCCACTTATTTTAATAATAACTCTATTATATTTACTTTTCACTTGCTAACCTCCTAAAAATTTAAGTTTCTCAAAAAAAAGGAACATAAATGTTCCTTTTTAATAATTACGCTTGTTTCATAGCGCCAACTTGTTTTGCAACTTCTTCTGCTAAATCTTCACTCTTCTTTTGTAAACCTTCGCCCATTTCATAACGAACAAATCTTCTAATGCTAATCTTTTCACCGATAGTAGCAGTTGCTTCAGTAACAACTTGTTCAATAGTTTTAGAAGGGTCTTTTACAAATTTTTGGCAAAGTAAGCAGTTTTCATCATAGTAAGTTTTGATTCTGCCTTCAACCATTCTTTCAACAATATTTGCTGGCTTGCCTTCTTCGATAGCTTGAGCCTTTAAAATTTCTTTTTCTTTTTCAATTACGTCAGCTGGAACTTCTTCCTTAGTAATATAAGAAGGGTTAGCTGCTGCAATATGAAGAGCAATATCGTGAACGAGTTCTTTGAATTGGTCACC
>JAZONZ010000090.1:0-4703 GCA_045654765.1 Christensenellaceae bacterium | reverse complement strand
GATAAGATATAATCACAAATAAACACAAATGAACACAAAAACGGCAAAAAGGGGTTAAAATGTTAACTTTAGAGAGGCAAGAAGAAATTTTAGAGATACTAAATAAGAACAAATCGGCAACGGTTGATTATTTAGCAAAGGCGTTATACGTATCAGGCGCTACGATAAGGCGTGATTTAAAAGAAATGGAAAAGCAGGGTATGATAGTGCGTTCGCACGGGGGTGCTATGCCGTTTAAATCAAGTTCAGTAGAAACTTCGTTTTTAGTAAGGGAGCAAAAAGATACTACGGCAAAAAGAAAAATAGCGTCTCTTGCGGTAAGGTTAATTAAAAATGGAGATTCTATATTCGTAGACTCATCATCTACAACGAGTTACGTTATGGAACTTTTAAAAGACTTTACTAATTTAACGGTTACTACGACGGGTATAAGAAACGCCACGATATTATCTTCAACCGATAGCGTTAAAATTTATATAGCGGGGGGACTTGTTTCAAACCATTCTAACTCGATATCGGGAACGGATACTATGGATTATATAAGTAGAATACATGCGGATATTGCTATTTTATCTTGTACGGGAATTTCCTTAGAAACGGGCGTTAACGATGCGAGTATTGAACAAGCGAAATTAAAACAGCGTATGCGTAAAAATTCTACGAAAGTAGCAATACTTGCCGATTCTACTAAATTTGGTAAAACCTTTATGTGCCACGATTTTGATTTTGATGAAATTGATTATTTAATAACTGAAAAAAATCCACCTATTGAATTTATTGAGGCTATTAGTAAAACAAAATGTAAGTTAATAGTTCCAGAAAACGTTAGTTTTTAATATGGTAAAAAAAATAGTGCGTTTGTGATAGCATACACAAACGCACTCGTTTTATTTATAAAATATTATTTTTTATTTTTAGCCCATTGTTTCATACGTAAATCTCTTGAAAGAATTTTCTTTCTAAGTCTTATTGATTTAGGTGTAACTTCTAATAATTCATCATCAGCAATAAATTCCATACATTGTTCCAAACTCATAATCGTAGGTGGAATAAGTTTAAGGGCTTCGTCACTACCGCTTGCTCTACTGTTCGTTAGGTGTTTAGTTTTGCAAACGTTAACGACTAAATCTTCTTCACGAGAGTTGACGCCAACAATCATACCTTCGTAAACTTCTAAACCTGGGCTTACGAAAAGAGTTGTTCTTTCTTGTGCGTTGAATAAGCCGTATTGAGTAGTAGTTCCCGCTTCAAAGCAAACTAAACTACCTCTATTTCTTTCTTGAATATCGCCTTTATACGGTTCGTACCCTAAAAAGATTGAAGACATTGTTCCAAAGCCTTTGGTATCGGTTAAAAGTTCGTTTCTATAACCTATCAAACACCTTGCGGGAATATGGAAAATAAGTTTTGTAGTACCTCTATCGTCAGCATCCATATTGATAAGTTCGCCACGGCGTTCACCTATTTTACTCATAACCGCGCCAACGTAATCGTTAGGAACTTCAACAACGAGTTCTTCAATAGGCTCGTGTATTTTTCCGTTAATTTCTTTAAAAATTACCTTAGGGCGAGATACTTGGAATTCGTAACCTTCTCTACGCATTTCTTCTATTAAAATAGATAAATGTAATTCGCCTCTACCAAATACTTTGAAAGTGTCGGCACTATCGGTTTCTTCAATTCTCATAGAAACGTTAGTTTCTATTTCCTTAAAAAGTCTTGCCCTTAAATGCCTTGAAGTAACGAATTTACCTTCTTTACCAGCAAAAGGCGAGTTGTTTACCATAAAAAGCATAGAAATCGTTGGCTCGTCAATAGCAACGAAAGGTAATTGTTCAATGCAATTAGTAGAGCAAATCGTTTCGCCTATATTTATTTTTTCAATACCTGAAATAGCAACTATATCGCCAAGGCTACCACTTTCAACTTCTACTCGTTTAAGACCTTCGTATTGATAGAGTTTGCCTATTTTAGCGTTGTAATGAGTTCCGTCAGTATGAATAACCGTTACTTGTTCGCCATCTTTAATTTTGCCACGAATAATTCTGCCAACGCCTATTCTGCCAACGTAGTCGTCATAATCAATATTGCAAATTATAGTTTGTAAGCCAGCGTCTTTATCGCCAACGGGAGCAGGAACTTCGGTTATAATAGTGTCAAGTAGGGCAGACATATCACTTGACGGAGTTGTTGTCGTTGAAGCCCAACCTTGTTTTGCCGAAGCATAAATAGTTTTAAAATCAAGTTGCTCATCATTTGCCCCAAGTTCAATAAATAAATCAATAACGCTATCAATAGTTTTGTCAAGGTTACCACCTTTGTCTATTTTATTTATAACTACGATAGGTTTTTTATTTAAAGATAAAGCCTTTTTTAAAACGTATCTTGTTTGAGGCATACTACCTTCAACGGCGTCTACAAGTAGAATAACGCCGTCAACCATAGATAAAATACGTTCAACTTCGCCACCGAAATCGGCGTGACCAGGCGTATCTATAATATTGATTTTTACGCCGTTATAATGAACGGCAGTGTTTTTTGCTAAAATTGTGATACCCCTTTCTTTTTCAAGGTCGCCACTATCCATAACTCTATCTTGAACGACTTCGTTACTTCTAAAAATTCCGTTTTGTTTTAAAAGTGCATCGACAAGGGTAGTTTTGCCGTGGTCAACGTGGGCAATTATTGCAACGTTTCTAATATCGTCTCTCGTAAACATAAAAACTCCTTAAATAACTTTATCATTTTAGTTATTTTACACAAATTTGTCAATTAAATTAAAGGTTTTAAAAAAAATAGTAAAAAAATCGAAAAAGATAGTTAAATTAGTTGCAATATAAATTTTATTTTGGTACAATATTGATAATTAAATAAAGCCGTTGACGGCGTGTGGAAGGTTAACCGACCGTACGTTTAGGCACTCTGGAGAATCTCTTAACGAGTACCGAAGGGGCAAAGTAGTAATACTCAATCTCTCAGGTAAAAGGACAGATGTTATTTTATATCGTATTTTGATAGGTATAATATAAAGTTTTTGTGTTTAGGAGTTTCTTACAAAGGTAAGTAACTCCATTTTTAATTTATAAATAAAATTTTTTACATAAAGGAGAATTATTATGTGGGCACAAATTGAAGCAACCTTGCTCGAGTTTTTTGCAAACTTTAACACGTATTTTTCGGGTTACGTTCTTGTAATATTACTTATAGGCGTAGGTTTATTCTTCACAATCAAAACAAAGTTTGTTCAAGTACGTTATTTTGGTCAAGGCGCTAAACAAGTTTTTGGCAGTCTTAAACTTAACGGCGAAAAGCATAAGAGCGGTATGAGTTCTTTCCAAGCGTTTGCAACGGCAGTTGCTGCGCAAGTAGGTACCGGTAATATTATCGGTGCAACCGGCGCTATTTTAACGGGTGGTCCAGGCGCTGTTTTCTGGATGTGGATTATTGCATTTTTAGGTATGGCAACAATTTATTCAGAAGCAGTTTTGGCTCAAAAAACTCGTATAGTTAATGAAGATGGTAGTGTTTCAGGTGGTCCTATATACTATATTAAAAAAGCGTTCAATAACAATTTTGGTAAAATCCTTGCAATTTTCTTTGCAATAGCAACGGTAATTGCGCTTGGTTTTGTTGGTGGTATGGTACAATCTAACTCAATCGGCGAAGCGGTAAGTAACGCTATAATGGGTGAAAAAGTTTGGTGGATATGCTTAATCGTTGGTCTTGTTATTGCCGTTGTTGCAGGTTTCGTATTTATAGGTGGTGCTAAACGTTTAGCATCTGTTACTGAAAAAATTGTTCCTATAATGGCTCTTATATATATTGTTGGTGGTTTAGTAATTTTAGGCTGTAGAATTACTTCACTTCCAAGAGCATTAGGCATGATTTTTGAATACGCTTTCAATCCAAATGCAATTATCGGTGGTGGTTTCTGGGGAGCAATCGTTATAGCAATTCAACAAGGTGCTAAGCGTGGACTTTTCTCAAACGAAGCAGGTATGGGTTCTACTCCACACGCTCACGCTCAAGCAAACGTTAAAACGGCTCACGAACAAGGTTGTACGGCTATGTTCGGTGTATTTTTAGATACGTTCATAGTTCTTACTATGACTGCACTTATTCTTATTACAACTCTTTACGTAAATAAAGGTCAAGACGTTCTTTTATGGAAAGATGCTAGCAAAGCTAACGCTGTTGCAACAGGTTTTGCTATTGCGTTTGGTGGTGGCAATATAGCGGCAACTATCGGTAATATATTCGTTGCAGTGTGTCTTACTTTCTTTGCTTTTTCAACTATTTTATCATGGAACTTGTTTGGTAAAATTAACTTCCAATACTTATTTAAAGGTAAAGGAACTATCGTTTACACGATTGTTGCACTTGCTTTCGTAGTGCTTGGTTCAGTTTTCCAAAACGATTTAGTTTGGGAACTTACAGACTTCTTTAACTACTTAATGGTAATACCAAACGTAATAGCGTTAATTGCTCTTTATAAAGTAGTAGCAGGCGAAGTGAAAAATGCCGATGAATTAAGAAAAGGTAAAAAATTATTAAAGAAATAATAATAATTAAAAATAAGTTAATAAAACTTCTACGCATAATTAGTGTGGAAGTTTTATTTTTTATTAAATACTATGAAATTAAATAATAAAAAGATATAAAAATTGACGTTAAAAAAGTATTAAAAAATTTTTTAAAAAATA
>JAZONZ010000089.1:0-4725 GCA_045654765.1 Christensenellaceae bacterium | reverse complement strand
AACATAGGTTCGGCCGTCAAATGACGGGCGTACTTGATGGGCAGAGGTGAGCCTACCTACAAGGTAGGCTGTATCCATCGTGACAAAGTAAATATTTTATAGTACGATGAAACGATAACTAACGTTGGTGCTTTTTTGTGGTGAAGAGAGATATTCGGTTTGAAACATAGGTTCGGCCGTCAAATGACGGGCGTACTTGATGGGCAAAGGACAGCCTACCTTTAAGGTAGGCTGGATTCATCGTGACAAAGTAAATAATTTACAATGCGTTGAAACGATAAATTTACGTTAGAACTTTTTCTTTGGGCTGTTGTAAACGATATTACTTAACTTGATTTATATGAAAAAGGGTGGTATAATATACAAAGATATTAAGAAAGTAAATGATTAAATATGGGTAACACGTATGAAATTTATTAAAAATTCACGCTTTATTTTTATAATTTCAATGGCAATTTTTGGTACGTTGGCTTTATTTGTTAGATATATTCCTATTTCATCTGGCGAATTAGCTCTTTATCGTGCTGTTTTAGCCATTATTTTAATTGGAGTTTACTTACTTGTAACAAAACAGCGTATTCCTTTAAAAAGCCTTAAAAAAGAAGTTCCACTCCTTATTATTTCAGGGATTGCTATTGGTGTAAACTGGATTTTACTTTTTGAAGCGTATAAATATACAACGGTGTCCGTAGCAACGTTAAGTTATTATTTTGCACCGGTATTAGTAATGGTTTTGTGTCCACTTATTTTTAAAGAAAAATTAACTTTAAAACAAATAATTTGCTTTTTAGCCTCAACTATCGGGCTCGTTTTAATTACTGGTATAGGTGACGTTAGCGGGAATAGTCATTTTGTGGGAATATTATTTGGTTTAGGCGCAGCCGTGTTTTATGCTATGGTAATTCTTTTAAACAAGTTTATAAAAAACGTTGAAGGTATACATAGAACTTTTTTACAATTTATTTCTTCAATAGTGGTGTTACTTCCGTACGTTTTACTAACAAGTGGTATTAACGTAACTTCTCTAAATGGTATAGGTGTGGTTAATTTACTTATCGTAGGGCTTATTCATACGGGAATAACTTATTGTTTGTATTTTTCATCTCTAAAAGAATTGTCAGGTCAAGAATCGTCAATTTTAAGTTACGTTGACCCATTAGTTGCCGTGCTAATTTCGATAACTTTCTTGAGTGAAAGTATAACTTTATTACAAATTATAGGCGGTGTGCTAATATTGGGCTTTACTATTTTAAATGAAATAAACTTTAAAAAGAAAAAGCATAATATATTGAACGATTCAAACCATAAATTATAAAGAAAATAAGTTTTAAAATTAAACTATGCAAAGTTAAATCTTTTGTTAATTAAAGGACCAAGAAATTGCCTAATTTCTTGGTCCTTTTAAGTTAAAAATTTTTAAGTATTATTGTTGTATTCGTTAAATAATCGTTCGTAATTTTCTTTTATTGTTTTGTAAGAATAACAAGAGTTAACTTCATAAGTAAAGCAATTAGAATATCCTATTTTTTCTAAGGCTTTAATAACTTCTTGCCACTCAATTTTACCTTCGGTAGGAAGCCAGTGTTTTTCATAAACAAAGTCGTGGTCAGAAATATGTAACGATTTAAGTTTATCACCTAACGCTAAAATGGCATCTTGCGGTTTATCTTGTAAAAGGTGATTTACGTCTAAAATAACGTAACCTTTTTTAGTTCTTTGAGCATAATCAAGAAGTTTATCTAAGGTGTTAAGTAAAATACCGCCAACCATATTTTCAACGCAAACGTAACTATCAGTATACGTAGATAATTCGTCAACCGTTTTTACTAATTGCGACATACAAAATTCTCTTTGTTCTTCTTTTATATTATAAGCACCAGGGTGGAACACGTAAGCAATAGGTTTAAATTTGTTAGAGATTTTAAACATTTTTCCAAACCATTTAACAATTTCAACCCTATCTTCTTCATATATGCAGGCTAAATCTGCCCATGCTGGACCAAACGGAAAGTGTATAGAGTTTAATTTAAGACCTGATTTTTTAACTATTTTTAATGCTTTTTTAAAATTTTTAATAATTTTATCGCCACGAGCGTAAACGCCAGCGCCAAAAAACAATTCTATTGCGTTAATTCCCGCATCTTTTATTTGATTTAACTCATCTTCAAATTTAGGGTTGACGTAATAATTAAATTCACAGTTTTTTAGACCTTTTGAAATTGTACAGCCAACACTAACGCTACATTCTAACTTATACATATTTTGCACCTCTATTTAAAGTTAATATAATTTTAACACTGGTAAAAAATTAAGTCAATAGTAGTTTGAAAGTTTTTTATATATAAATATATAAAATTTAATAATATCATTTACTTTTGATATTTGGTGTGATATAATAACAAATATAATTTAAAGTAAAGGGCGAATATGAAATTATTAAAATATGTAAAAGACACGTTTATATCTTCTCTACCTTTGGCTATTATTATTGCTGTATGCTTAATTTTATCGCCACTTGAAGATAGCGGGAATTATATAAAAATCTTAATAGGTTACTTTTCGGTAATCGTAGGTCAAGCACTATTTTTATTAGGCTTAGATTCTAGTATACTTCCTATAGGGCATATGGTAGGGGCGTCGTTTTCAAAGTACAATAAACTAATTTTTGTTTTACTTTTTGGTTTTGTATTTGGCCTATTAGCAACGGTTGCTGAACCTGCATTGTCGGTATTAGCACGTCAAATAAATATAATTTTACCTGTAATTGACGATACTATTTTTATTTGGATAACGGGTACGGGAATAGGAATATGCGTTGCGTTAGCGCTTTATAGGATGATAAAAAACATTAACGTTAAATGGGTGTTTACTATTTTATATATAGTAGTATTTATTCTTGTAATATTCTCCCCAAGCGAATTTATAGCGTTAGCGTTTGATGGTAGCGGAGCAACTACGGGTGACGTTTCAGTTCCTTTCATATTAGCTCTTGGAATAGGTATATCGGCAACCACGTCAAAGGCTAAAACTCTTGACGATAGTTTTGGAATTATAGGAATAGCATCAGTAGGTCCGATAATTTCCGTTTTAATTTACGGAATAATTTTAAAGGCGTTAAACGGCGGAGTATTACCTAAGGCAAATTATTACGAATTATCAACGGGAAGTATATTTTTAGACGTTTTATCTGGAAATTTCTTTGACGTAGCACTTGCTGTATTGCCTATAATACTTATATCAATTCCTTTCTTGTTGTTCTTAGTTAAAATTTCAAAAAAGCAATTTATAAAATTGATAGTGGGCGTTATACCCGTATATATTGGTTTGTTAGTGTTTTTAACGGGCATTGATTACGGATTTAGTTTCGTTGGACAGTATATAGGTTCAATGTTTTTCAATCCGCTAAAACCTGACTATTTTAAATGGTTATTACTTATAGTAGGCTTATTATTAGGCGTTGCAATTACGGTTTCGGAGCCTGCCGTAACGGTATTAGGAAGTCAAATTGAAGACATTACTAATGGTCATATTAAACAATTAACAATTCGTATAACTTTGGCGTTAGGAATAGGCGTAGCCTCTCTTTTATGTATTTTAAAAATTTTATTACAAATAAACATATTGTATTTTTTAATTCCGCTATATTTAATATCGATTGTTATGATGATATTTACGCCTAAACTTTTCGTTGGATTAGCTTTTGATTCCGGCGGTGTTACGGGCGGTGCGTTAACCTCGGCATTTTTAACACCGCTTACGTTGAGTATAGCGAAATCGGTAGCGATTAGTACGGGTAGTGAAATGAGTATTTTAACTAACGGGTTTGGAATAATTTCATTTATATCAGTTACTCCTTTAATAGCAATTCAATTACTTGGAATAATATACAATATTACTTTAAATAGAACTCTTAAAGTTCAAGCATACGAAGAGTTTGATAAGTTGCAAGAGTTTAACGGTTTGAACGTTGGTAAAACTAAAAATAGAGTAAGGAGAAAGAAAAATGGCTAATAAAATAACGTCACAATTGCAATATTTCGTGTTAATTGCAAACATAAAACAAAAAGAGAAGTTAAGTAGCCTTTTAAGTGAGTATGGTGGTCAAATAATGAACACTATGTATGCAAACGGTTCGGCAAACGTAGGCGTTATAGCACAAGCGTTTGGATTTGAAGTTGAACAAAAAAAAGTAGTTATAACAAGTCTTATTAAAAGTGAAAAGGCGAAAGAGTTAATAGAAGTTTTGTATAATGACTATAAATTTAGTCAAGCAAATACGGGCATAGCGTATACAATTCCCGTGCAAGGATTGATGTTTTAAGGGGGTATTAAAAATGAGTGATTTAAAAGCATTATATATAATAGTAAACGCAAGTTATTCAAGTGAAGTTGTTGAAATTGTAAGAGAGCAAGGTGCAAAAGGCGCAACTATATTAAATGCTCGTGGTTCGGTTGAAAATCCTAAAACTATATTAGGAATAACTATTGATACTGAAAAGGAAATTATTATAAGCGTAGTTGAAAAAGATATAGCGGATAAAATTATGCAAGCGGTAAAAGAAAAGGCAGGTGTAGGAACGCCTGCGCATAGTTTGTGTTTTTATATGCCGGTAGATATGTCAACTTTATCAGTTTAATAGTAAAAAAAGAAGTTAGCAAAAATGCGTCAGCGATAATTTATCGCTGACGCATTTTTATTGTATAATTTTTTACATCATAAATTGA
>JAZONZ010000088.1:0-10030 GCA_045654765.1 Christensenellaceae bacterium | reverse complement strand
TAAAATTATGTTATATTTAATATAATGTTTTTAAAATAAGCAAGGAAATAACAATAAAAGTAAACGCTCATAAAAATCCTGGACATAAAAAATTTTTATGATATAATAAGAAAATGAAAAACGGGGGGAATTATGGACTGTAATAATGATGGCAAACACGATTGCAAAGACGAAGCGTTTTTCTATAACGTAGTAGTTAAAGATGAAGGAAACAAAGAAAGGGTTAAAAAGACTAAAAGCAGTCAAACTTATACAAGGTCGTCGTCAAGTGTATTAAGTGGGTGTGATGCTTGGTTTTTGGCCTTATTTATTTTATGGTTGTTTATTAAATTGTTAGGGGGTTAATATGGATTTTTTACAAAAAGTAAAAGCAGTTATGATAGGTCATGCCGTTGGAGATGCTTTAGGCGTTCCTGTAGAATTTGCAAGTAGAGAAGAACTTGATAATGCACCGATTATAGATATGGAAGGTAACGGAACTTATCCTGTTCCTAAGGGTAGTTGGTCTGATGATACAAGTATGTCAATTGCTTTATTAGATAGTTTGATTAACGGCATAAATTACAAAGATATTATGCAAAAATTTTTAGAGTGGTTAAATTTTGCAAAATATACTCCAACCAATATTGTTTTTGATGTGGGGAATACAACAAGTAAATCAATTTTATTATATGCTATAAACAAAGTTCCAGCGTTAGAGTGTGGGCAAAAAAGTGAATATGATAACGGAAACGGCTCTATAATGAGAATTCATCCAGTAGTTTTATATCTTTATGACAAAGATATGCCTCTTGAAGAAAAAATTGAAATAATACATAACGTTTCGGCGTTAACTCATGCACATATTCGTTCAAAAATTGCTTGTGGAATTTATGCTTTTGTTTTGTGGGAAATATTAAAAAATCCGACTATTGAATCGGTTAGAATAGGAATAGATAAAGCAGAAGATTTTTATAAAAATGAAGAAGAATTGAAATATTTTCAAAGAATTTTTAGCAAAACGTTTATTCTTACAAAAAGGGAAGATATTAAAAGTGGCGGGTATGTAGTTGAAACGTTAGAATCGGCTTTATGGTGTTTGTTGACTACAAATAATTTTAGGAAATGTGTATTAAAAGCCGTAAATTTAGGTGATGATACAGACACAACGGCAGCAGTAGCAGGTGGTCTTGCGGGTGCTATGTATGGTTATGACAATATACCTGACAAATGGAAAGAAACACTTATTAAACGTGATTATATAGAATCACTTTGTGTAAAAGCTTTTTTAAAAAATTAGACAAAAAAAAGAACGGCACAGCCGTTCTTTTAATTTTTTATTTAAATTTAATTCATAGCCTTTTCAACTGCTACTGCAACAGCAACTGAAGCGCCAACCATAGGGTTGTTACCCATACCGATTAAGCCCATCATTTCAACGTGTGCAGGAACTGAACTTGAGCCAGCAAATTGAGCATCGCCGTGCATTCTACCCATAGTGTCAGTCATACCGTAAGATGCAGGACCAGCAGCCATATTGTCTGGGTGTAACGTTCTACCAGTACCGCCACCTGATGCAACTGAGAAGTAAGGTTGACCATTTTCAATAGCCCATTTTTTATAAGTACCGGCAACAGGGTGTTGGAAACGAGTTGGGTTAGTAGAGTTACCAGTGATTGAAACGGCAACTTTTTCAAGTTTCATAATAGCAACGCCTTCTGGAACGTTGTCAGCACCATAGCATTTAACTTTTGCTCTTGGACCGTCACTATATGCTTTTTCGTAAACTACTTTAACGGTTTCGCTATATGGGTCAAATTCAGTTTCAACGTAAGTAAATCCGTTTATTCTTGAAATAATCATAGCAGCGTCTTTGCCAAGACCGTTCAAAATAACTCTTAAAGGTTTTTGACGAACGGTGTTAGCGTTAAGTGCAATTTTAATAGCGCCTTCCGCTGCGGCAAAACTTTCGTGACCAGCAAGGAAACAGAAACAATCAGTATCATCGTTAAGTAACATTGATGCAAGATTGCCGTGACCTAAGCCAACTTGTCTATTATCAGCAACTGAGCCAGGAATACAAAATGCTTGTAAGCCAACGCCGATTTTTTTAGCAGCGTCATAAGCCTTTACACAGCCTGATTTAATAGCGATAGCTGCGCCTACCGTGTAAGCCCAAACTGCATTTTCAAAACAAATAGGTTGAGTTTCTCTAACTATTTTATCGCAATCAATACCTTTTGCTAAGCAAATTTCTTTACATTCTTCAATAGATGAAATGCCGTATTCTTTTAAACAAGCGTTTATTTTATCAATTCTTCTTTCATAACTTTCAAATAATGCCATAACCATACCTCCTTATTCTTTACGAGGGTCGATATATTTGAAAGCGTTTTCAAATCTACCATAGTGACCTGTTGCTTTTTCGTAAGCCTCGTTAGGTGACATACCTTTTTTAATAAAGTCAGTCATCTTTCCAAGAGAAACGAATTCATAGCCGATAACTTGCATATCTTCGTCAAGAGCCATTTTAGTTACGTAGCCTTCAGCCATTTCAAGATATCTCGTACCTTTTGCTTTAGTTCCGTACATTGTACCAACTTGTGAACGTAAACCTTTACCAAGGTCTTCTAAACCTGCGCCGATAACTAAACCGTCGTCAGAATACGCTGATTGTGTTCTACCGTATACTATTTGTAAGAAAAGTTCTCTCATAGCGGTGTTGATAGCGTCACAAACAAGGTCTGTGTTTAAAGCCTCTAAAATAGTCTTACCAGGAAGTATTTCAGATGCCATTGCCGCAGAGTGAGTCATACCCGAACAACCGATAGTTTCAACAAGTGCCTCTTCTATAATACCGTTTTTCACGTTAAGTGAAAGTTTGCAAGCGCCTTGTTGTGGAGCACACCAACCTATACCGTGTGAAAAGCCTGATACGTCTTTAATTTCTTTTGATTGTATCCATTTGCCTTCTTCTGGAATAGGGGCAGGACCGTGTTTAGGGCCTTTTGCAACGCAAACCATTTCTTTTACTTCGTTTGAATATTGCATAAAAATTCCTCCAAATTTATGTTTTATTAAATACATTTAATAGTATAACAAAACACAATAAATTTTGCAAACAATTTACAAGTATTTTATTTTCTTTGTCAAATATTTTTTTATTTTGTTTGCAAAAAGTGTTTTTTGCTTGACTTTATTTAAGTTCAATGTTAAAATTTATGTATAAAACGAAGATATAGACAAGTAGTTATTTGTTTTAACCTTTAAGAGAGTGTTTGGTTGGTGCAAAAACATAAGGAGATAAATAACGAATACACTATTGAGTTGCTTTCTTGAAATAAAGTAGGGGAAGTCGGCAGTTCGCCCGTTATAGCGATTAAGTATTTAACTTTACGTTAAAAACTTTTTAAGGAATATTTCGTGAGGAATATTCGTTAGAGGTGGTACCGCAATATATTTGCCCTCAATTTTGAGGGCAATTTTTTATTTTAACGATATTTTAGGAGATGTGTTATGCAAATTTATGAAGAACTTCAAAAAAGGGGACTTATTGCGCAAGTAACCGATGAAAATGAAATTAAAGATTTATTAAATAACGGAAAGGCAACTTTTTATATAGGCTTTGACCCTACTGCCGATTCTTTACACGTAGGGCATTTTATGGCTTTATGTTTAATGAAAAGATTGCAAATGGCTGGCAATAAACCGGTAGTTTTATTAGGTGGCGGAACAGGTATGGTTGGCGACCCTTCTGGTAGAACTGATATGCGTCAAATGATGACTAAAGAAGTTATCGAACATAATATTGCTTGCTTTAAAGAGCAAATGTCAAGGTTTATTCGTTTTGAAGGTGAAAACGCCGCTATTATGGTAAATAATGCCGACTGGCTTTTAAAACTTAACTACGTTGAAGTTTTAAGGGAAGTGGGTGCTTGTTTTTCAGTAAATAATATGCTTAGGGCTGAGTGTTATAAACAAAGAATGGAAAAAGGTCTTTCATTTTTAGAGTTTAACTATATGATTATGCAGTCTTACGATTTTTACTACTTATATCAAAAATACGGTTGCAATATGCAATTTGGTGGTGACGACCAGTGGTCTAATATGCTTGGCGGTACTGAACTTATTCGTAAAAAACTTGGTAAAGACGCTTATGCTATGACTATTACTTTACTTATGAATAGTGAAGGCAAAAAAATGGGTAAAACGGCAAAAGGCGCCGTTTGGCTTGATAGAAATAAAACTACGCCTTACGAGTTTTATCAATACTGGCGTAACGTTGATGATAATGACGTTTTAAAATGTATTAAAATGCTTACTTTCTTACCTTTAGAAGAAATTGAAAAAATGTCTACTTGGCAAGGTAGCGAGTTGAATAGAGCAAAAGAAATTTTAGCGTTTGAACTTACTAAACTCGTTCACGGCGAAGAAGATGCAATAAACAGCGAAAAGCAAGCAAAGTCAGCCTTTGGCGGAGATATGAACGATATTCCGTCTATTGAAATTAGTAAAGATAACGTTACCGCTATAGACGTTTTAGTTGCTACTTCTATATGTAAGTCTAAGGGCGAAGCAAGAAGACTTATTGAGGGTGGTGGCGTTACTATTAACGATACTAAAATAAGTTTAGCAAACGTAAATTTAAGTGAGGATATTTTAGAAAAGGGCGAATTTGTTTTACACAAAGGTAAAAAAGTTCACTTTAAAATTATTTTAAAATAATGAAAGATAGTTATTTAACGGTAAAAAACACTGCCTCAGCAGAAATAGAAATAAAAAAATCACGATTCATTTGCAATATAAAAGAAGTTGATAATGAAGAAGATGCGAAAAATTTTATAAAAGATATAAAAGCAAAGTATAGTGATGCAAGGCACGTTTGTTATGCCTATATTTGTGGTGCAAGTGGAAATAACTTTAAATATTCTGATGGTGGCGAGCCACAAGGAACTGCCGGCGTTCCTATGTTAGAAGCGTTAAAAAATAAAAATCTAACTAACGTTGTTGCGACTGTAACGAGATATTTTGGTGGAATTTTACTCGGTGCGGGTGGTCTTGTAAGGGCGTATGCCGACAGTGTGTTAGAAGGTATAAAAGTGGCACAAATTAAAGAGTATTATCGCTCGGCGAAAATGACTACCACGTTAAGTTATACTTTGCAACCTAAATTTATGAATTTATTATCTAATTATAAAAGCAAAGTTTTAAACGTTGAATATTTAAACGAAGGGGTAAAATCTACTTTTGTCGTAGAGTGTGATAGTCAAGAAAAAATCACAAATTTAATAAGTGAAATTTCAAGTGGTAAAAGTTTTGCTTTAAAATTAGAAGATTGCTATTTTGGGTATTAGTATGAAAAAGATTACTGATATAAAAGAACAAGTAAAAAACAAAAAGCGAGTTAGTGTTTTTTTAGACGGCGAATTTTGTATGGGGCTTGACTTAATTACCGTTATGAAATTGCGTTTAAAAATAGGAGATTTAGTTGACGAGAAAAAGTTGATAGATGCGTTAATTATGTCAGAAACTAATAGCGCTTTTGATGCTTCGTTAAACTATTTATCTAAGAGCATAAAAACAATTAAAGAAATTGAAAATTATTTACAAAAAAAGGAATATAGTGCGGATATTATTAAAATTGTAATAGAAAAACTTAAAGATTACAATTATTTAAACGATTTTGAATACGCCAAAAAATTTGTTTCAACTTACTCGAATAAAATGGGCGAAAAAATGATAAAATATAAACTCATTTTAAAGGGAGTTGATGAAAAGATAATAGATAGTGCATTAAAAGAAATTACTAATAGTCAACAAACGGCGTACACTATTGCCTTAAAATATTTAAAAAACAAAGAAATAAATACTGTAAATTTACAAAAATGTTATAAGTATTTACTTTCAAAAGGTTTTTCTTATGATGACGTTAATCAAGTAATTTCTTTAATAAAACAAAATTAAAAACGCCTTTGCTAAACTTAGCAAAGGCGTTCGCTTTATTCTTCTTCAATTTCTTTTTTTACAACTTCAACAATCATTTTAGTAATACATTTCTTTTCAACTTTTAAAATTTTAGCATTAAAGTTTTCGGTTTTTATTTCAAAAGTTTCATTGTCTAAAGGAATATCTCCTTTTAAATAAATAACGTATCCGCCAAAAGTTTCAAAATCGTCAGTTTCTTCTAACGGTAAATTAAGTTCAAGACTTTTAGTAACTTCGTCAAAAGGAGCAATTCCTTGAATTTCCCAAGTAGTATCGTTAATTTTAATTATTTCATAGTCAGCCGTTTCGTCCTTTTCAATAAAATCGCCAACTATAAGTTTAATTAGGTCTTGTAGGGTTATAATACCACACATACCGCCGTATTCATCAACTACTATTGCAAAATATTCCCTTTTTGCCTTCATTTTTAATAAAATTTCGTTACAAGGTATATTTTCGTTTACAAACATAGGCGTTTCTACTGCATTATTTAATACGTTTTGCCTTTCAGTATTATCAAGCCTAAAATATTTTTTTGTATTTAATACGCCAACAACGTCGTCAATAGTGTTACCGCAAATAGGGAAATAAGTATGCTTAGAGTTTTTAATTTTATCAATCCACTCGTCATCACTTTCGTTTAAGAATAATAAAATCGTATCTTTTCTATGAGTGCATGCTTCTATAACGGTTTGGTCCTTAAAATCGAAAATATTTTTTATAAGTTCGTTTTCTTCACTTTCAATTAAACCTTGTTCGCTACCCGTTTCAGCCATCAAAATAATTTCTTCTTCAGTAACTTGTTCTTCTTCTTGTTCAGGACTAACGCCTAAAAGTTTTAATAAACCGTTAGTCGATTTTGTTAAAATAAATACGATAGGCGCAAAGAGTTTAGAAATAAATACTAAAAATCCCGATATACCTAAGGCTTTCTTTTCAGGATTTTTCATAGCAAGCCTTTTAGGAACAAGTTCGCCAAAAACAATATTTATAAACGCCAAAGTTAAAGTTATTAAAATTACGCAAATAGTGTTTAAAATGCCAGCGCTAATAGGAACGCCCGCATTAAGTAAAAGAAGTACTAATGGGCCTGCAAAAGTGTCCGCAGCAAACGCACTGCCTAAAAAACCGGCAAGAGTAATTGCGACTTGTATCGTAGATAAAAATTTAGCAGGCTCGGAAGTTAATTTTGCTAAGCGTTTGGCTTTTTTATCGCCTTTTTCCGCCATTTTGTTTATCTTAGTTTCGTTAGTGGATATAACTGCTATTTCTGCGCTTGCACAAACGGCATTTATATAAATAAGGACAATTTGAAGTATTATCGCTCCAATCATTTTATTATAGTTTCAACCTCAATTTTAAATAAATAATGCAAATATGATAGCATATTTATTTTATATAGTCAAGAAATAAGTAGTAAATTTATTATAAATATACTTATTAGGAACAATGATTTTTACAACTTTTGCAATTTTTATTGCACGAATTTTCACTTTTTAAAGATTTGTTTTTATCGCTATTATCATTAAAATTACACGAGTGGCTACAACCTATACACTTGCCAGATTGTTTGCATTTTATAATGTAAATTATTGAAAAAACAACCCAAAAACTAAGTAATAAAATTATTAAAACATCTAAAAAAATCATAATATTGCCACCGCCAAAAGTCTTACTAAACTACTAACGATATACGCAAAACAGCATTGATAAATAACTATTAAAAGAGTTTTATAACCCGATTTTAATTCCCTTTTTAAAGCGGAAATAGTTGCAACGCAAGGAGTGTATAAAAGTACGAAGGTTAAGAAACCAAGCACGCTAGGAATCGTAGGTAAAATATCAATAATATTAGTTGCTCCAAGTAAAGAAAGTGTTGAAATTACAGCCTCTTTTGCAGCGAATCCAGCAATTAAACTTGCTACTATTCTACCATCGTTCGAGCCTGTTACCGGATAGAAAATAGGGGCTAATAAATTGCCTATTTCTCCAAGTAAACTTTCGTTTGGATTTTCAGTAAAATTCAGCCTAATATCGTAAGAATTGAGTACCCAAATAATAAGAGTTGCAATAAAAATTACACTAAACGCTTTCTTTAAAAAATCGCTTGCTTTTTCCCACATTAAAATAGCCACGCTTTTAATTGAAGGCATACGATAATTAGGCAATTCCATTACGAACGGAATAGGGTTGCCTTTAAATAAAGTTTTGCTTGCAATAGCAACGTTTAACACTCCTAAAATTATACCAAAAGCATATAAAAATAGTATAATTAAAATTTGCATAAGCGGAGAAAAGAGTCCGCAACTTACAACGGCGGTGTAAACTAACGCTTTTACTGAACAACTTATAAAAGGTATCATTAAAATAGTTAATTTTTTATCTCTTTTAGAAGTTAAAGTTCTCGTACTCATAACCGCTGGAACCGAGCAACCAAATCCCATTAAAATTGAAACGAAACTTCTTCCAGATAAACCTATTTTTCTAAGTGGTCTATCCATAATAAAGGCAATTCTTGCCATATAACCGCTGTCTTCTAAAAGTGATAAAAATAAAAATAGTAAAACGATATACGGAAGTAATGAAATTACTGCGCCTATACCGCCGAAAACACCTTCTTCTAGAAATGCGCAAATTCTATAATTGACGTTATTATACCTTAAAAAGTTTAAAGTTATATCGCTTACAAAAGTAATACCTAAATCAAGTAGTTGTTGTAGCCAAACGCCTAAAAATTGAAAGGTTAGCGAGAAAATACCAGCCATTATAAGAATAAAAATAGGAATAGCCAAATACTTATTAGTCAAAAGTTTATCAATCTTTTGACTTTTAATACTTTTTTTATTATTTTCGCCTTTAATAACGCAATCTTTACAAATTTTTTCAATAAAGGCGTAACGCATATCGGCAATAGCGGAATTTCTATCAAGACCGCTTTCCGTTTCCATTTCAATAACGCTGTGTTCAATAAGTTCACGTTCATTAGTGTTTAAGCCTAATAATTCAGCGTATTGACTTTCGCCCTCAATTAGTTTTGTAGCGACAAATCTTTTAGCAATATTTACGTTATCTGCGTGGTCTTCAATGATATGTATAACAGAGTGAATACAGCGGTGAACGGGACCATAATCACAAAAGTCGACTTTTTTAGGTAAAATTTTATTTTTAGCAACGTTTATGGCGGTAGAAACCGCTTCGCTAATGCCCTCGTTTTTTACTGCTGAAATAGGAATAACAGGCACGCCTAACTGGTTAGATAGTTTTTCAACGTTAATAGAACCGCCACTATCACGCACTTCGTCCATCATATTAAGTAAAACAACGGTTGGAATTTTTAAAGTTATAAGTTGAAGCGTTAAATATAAATTTCTTTCTAAGTTAGTAGCGTCAACTATATTGATAATGCCATCTGGTTTTTGATTAAAAATAAAATCACGAGTTAAAATTTCTTCTTCCGAATAAGCCCTAATAGAGTATAAGCCTGGAAGGTCAACAACTTTGCAATCTTTAACGTTTTTAACGTTACCAACTTTTTGCTCAACCGTAACTCCGGGGAAGTTGCCCACGTGTTGATTAGAGCCTGTCAAAGCATTAAAAAGAGTGGTTTTACCAGAGTTTTGATTGCCTATCAATGCAAAAATCATAATTTCTCCTCCAAAAGTTCAACTTTTATTAAAGACGCATCATCTTTACGAAGCGTTAACGAATAGCCTCTAAGTTTAATTTGCATAGGGTCGCCCATAGGTGCTAATTTTTCTAACGTTACTGTCGTTTTAGGAATTAACCCCATATCTAAGAGCCTACACCTTAACGAAATTTCGCCGTCAACTGAAATGATTTTTGCACTTTGATTTATTTGTAATTCACTTAACGTCATAATTGCCTCCTAAAAATTCACGTAATATAGTAAGATTGTTATAGTTAGCGGTGGCTAACTTTTTATATAGTTAGCATACACTAACCGAAAACAAAAGTCAAGTAAAAAGCGATAACAACTAAAAATTTTTCATAAATAAATGAAATTGATTGAAAAATAGCAAAAAATGTTGTATAATACCATTTATAT
>JAZONZ010000087.1:0-7686 GCA_045654765.1 Christensenellaceae bacterium | reverse complement strand
AAAAAATATATAAAAAGTGAAAAATGAAAAAGATTGATAGTGAAAACACACAATTAAATAAAAAATGCAAAAATATATTTAAAAATAAAAAAGCAATAAAGTTCACTCTTATAATAATATTGTTGGTAGTGTCGTATTTTTGTTCAAGTTACGTATTCGGGTTTGAAAAAACTAATCTAAGATTGATTACCTTAATACTTTATACCGGAATAGGTTTTGCTGGCTTTTACTTAATTTATTATATTGCGTACTTTATAACGTATTTAAGTTATAGAAAGTCGCTAAATAAAAGCGCTGAGGCTATAATTTCGTGCGATAACGAGGTTAGTGACTTTTTTAAAGATGGTACGCACAAATTTAAGTACGATAAAAAGTCTAATTTTGTAACGAACTTAAAATCAGCGTTTAATGGTGGTGTAAATATAGTTAAAGATATAGCAGTATTAACGAGTAAAGATTGTTCGTTGTTTTATCTTAATTACACCGTGTATGACGCTTTAAGCGTTTTTGAACATACCTTGCAATTTACTTATGCCAAAATTGATGGATTGTTTAAATTTTTCAAATGTCAAGATAAACCTATCGGGCTTATAGAGAAGTCGTTAACAAAACTAATTGAAAACGAAAAGCAAGATAATAAAGATAGTGAAGAGAGTGTTAGCGGTTTAGCAAAATTTAAAACCAATTTAAAAAATAAGGCTTTAAACGTTGGGTTTATACTTTTTAGTGGTAAAATTGAAGACGTAATAAATGAAATTTACGTATTTTTAGCGGTAGAAAGTTTTAACACTTACTCAAAGGATAGTAAAAATAAATATAGGCAAATAGATAGTGAAGACGCTATGATAGAGGTGGAAAATGTTTGAAAGCGTTTTAAGTGTTTTTTTAGATATTACCTTTATTTTATTGATAATAAGTAGCGTTATATTCGGTATTTCACTTGCGTTAAATTTATTCATTTCTACTACTATAACTAAGGTAAAAAAAGAAAGTGAAAGAATTTTTCAAACAATAGATAGTGATAAGGCGAAAAAGTGTTTAAATATAATCAATAACGCAAAAATTGATTTTTTAGAGTATAAAAGTCAGTTGAAAGAGAAAAAAAGAATAGTAAAGAGTAATAGATTTAGAAAGTTTTTGCACCTTAAAGAAAAAGATATAAAACAGCCTTCAATTAAGCAAAAAGATATTTTTATAAACTTAACGAAAAATATTAGCGAAGTTTTTAATACGAGTGAAAAACAAGCGTCATATTTGTCATTGTCTGAACAAGATATTTTTATGATATTATTAACGCTAAAAGAAAGGATAGAAAAACTCGTTACTTCCGCTGACGTAATATGGCTAAAAAAGATGCCTATATCAATAATGGTTTATACTTTTAATATTTACAACGAGGCTTTAAAATTTAAAAACAAATTTTTAGTTGCTTTAGTTTTTAAAATTATGGAATTTATTTCGTGGTTTTCACGTTTTTTATCTCCGGTTAGTGTAAGTAGATATTTTCTAAAGAGTTTAAGTGGAGATACTTTAAGTGATATTTTATCAAATTCTTTTATTGAAATTATAGGAAAAGAGTTGAGTGTAATATATAAAAATAAAAGTGAAAAAGATTATAAGTTGCAAATATAAATTTTCTTAATTTTTATTTAATAAAACTATTTACAAATACAATATTTTGTGTTAAAATTATATGTACAAAGTTAAAATGCCAAAATGTTGGGGTTAAGAGGTTTATGGAAGGTAGAATTCATTCAGTGTTTTCAGGCGGTACGGTTGATGGTCCTGGTATAAGATTTGTAGTTTTTATGCAAGGTTGTCCACTTCGTTGCAAATACTGTCATAATCCAGACTCTTGGCTTTATAATGACGGTGAAGTTAGGTCGGTAGCCGATTTAACTAACGAAATTATAAAATACAAAAATTATTTTGGCAGTAACGGTGGTTTAACTATTAGCGGTGGCGAACCTTTATTACAAATTGATTTTGTTATTGAATTATTAAAATCGGTAAAAAGGTACGGTATTCATACAGCGATTGATACTTCCGGCTATATGTTTAACGAAGATAATGAAGAAACGTTATTAAAATATCAAGAGTTAATAAAGTATACTGATTTGTTTTTACTTGATATTAAGCATATTGATGATGCAAGTCATAAAAATTTAACCGGTGTATCAAATAAAAACACCTTAGCATTTGCAAAATGGCTCAGTTTAAACGGCAAAAAAATGTGGATTCGCCACGTTTTATTAACAGATTATACTGATAACGATGAAAGTTTGATTGAGTTATCAAAGTTTATTAAAACGTTATCAACCGTAGAAAAGGTTGAAGTATTACCTTATCACACTATGGGTGAGGTAAAATATGAAAAAATGGGAATGCAATACGCTTTAAAAGGCGTTCAACCACCAACGAAAGAAAGGGTAGTAAACGCCCGCAATATTTTGAGGTTAAAATGATAAATAACGATAATTATAAAGAGCATTTCAAAGGTATTCAGGTTGTTGAATTTAGTGGAGAAGGCTGTGCAAATTGTATAACGCTAATGCCTTTATTATACGAAGTATGTAAAGCGAGAAATTTAGCACTTTTACACGTTGAGGCAGAAGAAAATACAACTTTAATTTTGAAAGAATATTGTATTGATAGAGTTCCAACGGTATTGCTTTTAGATAATGGTGTTGAATTTGCAAGAGCAGTAGGCTTTCAACCGCAAGAAATTTTTGAACTTTGGATTGACGCTAAAATTGAAGAACATTTAAAAAAGTAATAAAAATGCTCACGCATTTTAAATAAACAAGAAAAAAATTATTTATATAAGGAGAGTTTACTTATGGCAAACTACAAAGGCTGGGAAGGTTTTATTCCTGGTAAATGGTGTGATGGTGAAGTTAACGTTAGAGACTTCATACAAAAGAACTACACTCTCTATGAGGGGGATGACAGTTTCCTTGCTCCTGCAACAGATGCAACTAAGCAATTATGGAAGGAAGTAATGGAACTTTGTGCAAAGGAAAGAGAAAAAGGTGGCGTATTAGATGCTGATACTAAAATTGTATCAACACTTACAAGTCATGGTCCAGGTTATATCAATAAAGACCTTGAAAAAATCGTTGGTTTTCAAACAGATGCACCACTTAAACGTTCACTCCAACCATTTGGTGGCTTAAAAATGTCTAAACAAGCACTTGAAATGTATGGTTATACGATTGATAAAGACGTTGAAGAAATTTTCACAAAATATCGTAAAACACATAATGACGGTGTATTTGACGTATATACTCCAGAAATGAGAGCGGCTCGTTCAGCGCATATTTTAACAGGTTTACCAGACACTTATGGTAGAGGTAGAATTGTTGGCGATTACAGAAGAGTTGCACTTTACGGTGTTGATTACCTTATTCAAAAGAAAGAAGAAGATAAATCACTTATCGCTGGTGAAATGACTCCAGAAAAAGCAAGAGATAGAGAAGAAATTGCTGAACAAATCAAAGCACTTAAAGGCTTAAAAGCAATGGCACAAATGTATGGTTTTGATATTAGTAAACCAGCAGTAACTGCACAAGAAGCAATTCAAGCAGTATACTTTGGCTATCTTGGCGCTGTAAAAGACCAAAACGGTGCAGCAATGAGTATAGGTCGTTTATCAACTTTCCTTGATATATATATTGAAAGAGATTTAAATAATGGTACGTTAACTGAAGTTGAAGCGCAAGAACTTATGGACCACTTTATTATGAAACTTCGTTTAGTAAGATTTATGAGAATTCAATCATACAACGAACTTTTCTCAGGCGATCCAACTTGGGTAACTGAAGCAATCGGTGGTATGGGCGTTGATGGTAGACCACTTGTTACTAAGAGTTCATTTAGAGTACTTCATACTCTTATCAACTTAGGTCCAGCACCAGAACCAAACCTTACGGTTTTATGGTCTAAAAATCTTCCAACAAACTTCAAGAAATTCTGCGCTATGATTTCTATTAAGACGTCAGCAATTCAATACGAATCTGACGACCTTATGAGACCTGAAATGGGTGATGACTATTGTATCGCTTGTTGCGTATCTTGTATGAGAGTTGGTAAAGATATGCAATTCTTCGGTGCAAGAGCAAACCTTGCTAAATGTTTACTTTACGCTATCAATGGTGGTAAAGATGAACTTATGAAAGATAAAGTTACGGGCAAACCTATGCAAGTTGCTCCTAAATTTGAAGCGATTTTATCTAATGACGCTCTTGATTATAACGAAGTTATGGAAAAATACAATCAAATGATGGATTGGCTCGCTGGTTTATACGTAAACACTTTAAACCTTATTCACTATATGCACGATAAATATGCTTATGAAGCAATTGAAATGGCATTACACGATACAAACGTAAGAAGATTCTTTGCAACAGGTATTGCAGGTCTTAGTTGTGTTGCCGATTCACTTTCAGCAATTAAGTATGCAAAAGTTTATCCTATAAGAAGTGAAGATGGTATCGTTACTGATTTTAGAATTGAAGGTGATTTCCCTAAATATGGTAACAATGACGATAGAGTTGACTCTTTGGCTGTTGAACTTGTTAAATCATTTATGAACAAAATTAGAACTCACTTCACTTATAGAGAATCAGTTCCTACAATGTCTATCTTAACTATAACTTCAAACGTAGTATATGGTCAAAAAACAGGTAACACTCCTGATGGTAGAAGAGTAGGTACACCACTTGCTCCAGGTGCAAACCCAATGCACGGTAGAGATTCTCACGGTGCATTAGCATCACTTGAATCAGTTGCTAAACTTCCTTACGAGTATTCAAGAGATGGTATTTCTAATACTTTCTCAATCACACCAAATTCACTTGGTAAGGATGATGAATAATAAAACAAAATTTAATTAGGAATAGGAGGTAATATTATGTCTCAACAAGTTGATAATTTAGTAAATATGTTAGACGCTTATTGCGCTGATGGTGGTCATCACCTTAACGTAAACGTATTTAATCGTGAAACGCTTTTAGATGCTCAAGCACATCCAGAGAAATATCCACAATTAACAATTCGTGTATCAGGTTATGCTGTAAACTTTATAAAGCTTACAAAGCAACAACAAGATGATGTTATTTCTCGTACAATTCACGAATCAATGTAATTTATAAGGGGGGTGCATTATTGCACCCTCTAATTTTTATTTAAGTTATTATGGAAATTATATTTATTAGACATGCCGAACCTGATTATGAAAATAACACTTTAACAAAAAAAGGGTTTAAAGAGGCTGAAATTTTAGGTAAATATTTAAAAGACGAAAAGTTTAACGCTATGTACGTTTCAACTATGGAAAGGGCAAAACTTACCGCATTAGGCATTTTGAAATACAATAAAAACGTTCCCGTAAAATATTTAGATTGTTTAAGGGAATTTGATACTTCTTTTGAACTACCTTACACAAAAGAAGGCTATGGTTGGGATTTTAAAACGTCTTTACTTAAAAATAATGAAATTTATAGTTATGATAAATGGAAAGAAGCGGACTTTTTAAAGGTTGAAGAATTACGTAATAGATACGATAAAGAAACTAATGATTTTTTAAAAATTATAGAAAGTCACGGGTATAAAAAAGAAGGTAAAATTTTTAATGTAATAAAGCCAAATCACGATAAAATTGTTTTTGTTTGTCATTTTGGAAGAATTAGTTATTTGCTTTCTGCCTTATTAAACGTTTCCCCTATAGTATTAGCGAACTATACCGTTTCAGCACCTACGGGAATAACAAGGTTATTTACCGAAGAGCGTGAAAGGGGCGAGGCTATATTTAGAATGACGGAATATGGTAGCGTTACTCATTTAACGATGGCAAACGAGCCCGTATCGTTTATGGCAAGATTTTGTGAAACTTTTGATGATGATACCGAACATATAGAATAAGAGGTTAAAATGGATAAAATAAAAGAGAATATTAAAATAGTAGAAGAAAGGCTTAAAAATTATTCGCCCGTTACTATTGACTACGGAAAAGATATGGTAACAGGATTTGTAAATGATATAAATGGTAACGACTTAGTTATTTATTACAAAAAAAATGAAATGGTAATGACTTTTGGCTTTCAAAACGCTCATTTTGACGTAGATGACGTAGAATCTTTAATAATACATAGCGAAAAATATTTAACAAGCGAATATTCTTCAGTTGAATTTTTCTCAAAAACAAAAGATTTGTTTGGTGGCTCAAGATTAACTTCAACTATTGATTTTTCAACTATTGATAAAATTATTGAATGCTATTCGTGTAATCAAGAAAAAGCAAAACAAGGCTTGTATGAGTTTTTAAAAACAACGCCCGTAACAATTAGAGCAATCAATTTTAATAACACGGTTAATAAAGTCGTAAACGTGTCATACAAAAACGGAGAATATATCGTAGATATAATTAGAGATTAAAATGTTTATAGGTGTAATAGCGAACACACTTTCAGTTATAGTGTGTTCAATTTTAGGTTTACTTTGTAAAAAAGTTATAAATGAAAGATTAGAAAAAACAATTATGCAAGCGTTAGGCGTTTGCGTGCTTGTAATAGGCATAACTGATGCTATAAGGCCGGTAAGTGGGGCTATAGGTACGTTAGTTTTAATTATTAGTTTTGCAATCGGCGGTTTTATAGGCTCTGTTTTAAATATAGAAAAGGGGTTTGAAAAACTTGGTAACACTTTAGAAAAACTAATAGTTAAAAATAGTGAAACAAAATCAACTTTTAGCGAGGGTTTCACTCAGGCAACTATGGTTTTTTGCGTAGGTGCTATGATAATTTACGGCAGTATTGCCGACGGACTTGGAAACCCACAAACGCTTTTAATAAAATCGGTGCTTGATGGTGTAGTTGCATTACTTTTAACCGTTAAATTCGGCATAGGCGTAGCGTTTTCGGCAATTCCCGTATTTATAATACAAGGCTCAATTTCATTTTTAGCATTTTTATTTGGCGATTTCTTGTCGGCGTATCCAAACTTTATCGTTGAATTAACGGCAATAGGCGGTTGTTTTGTGACTATGATAGGTATAAACCTACTTGAAATAAAAAAAATACATATAGCAAATATGTTACCAGCGTTACTTGGCGCGTGTTATTTTATAATTTTTTAAAGGTAAATTATGATAGAAAAAGTTAGAGAATATTTTAAAAATTTTGGTATTGAGGATAAAATTATTGAATTTGACGTTTCCTCAGCAACCGTTGAACTCGCCGCAAAAGCGCTCAACACGGAAGGTGGAAGAATTGCTAAATCAATGTCGTTTGATTTAGGTGGTGAGTATATTGTAATCGTTATGACGGGTGACGTTAAAGTTGACAATTCAAAGTATAAGCAAACGTTTAAAACTAAGGCAAAAATGTTGCCTTACGATATGGTTGGCGATATTATAGGGCATAGTGCGGGCGGTGTTTGTCCGTTTGCTCTTAATGATGGCGTTAAGGTGTATTTAGATGAATCGCTAAAAAAATATCCAACGGTTTTTCCAGCGTGTGGGTCGTCAAATAGTGCGTGTGAAATGACGTATTTAGAGTTGGAAAAATATGCAGACAATTTTTCTGGCTGGGTAGATATATCTAAAATAATTGAATAAAAATTTAAAGTCTTTTATTTAGTATAAAAGGCTTTTTTTTAAAGATATAACGTGTGAAAATGTCAAGAGTA
>JAZONZ010000086.1:0-3604 GCA_045654765.1 Christensenellaceae bacterium | reverse complement strand
AGAATAAATCAAACAATATCAAATTTAATGCAAAATTTAACTGATATGGTCGATATAAACACAGTTATTGGCTCACCGATAGAAAATGAAAACAACGTTATAATTCCCGTTGCAAAAGTCACATTGTGCTTAATTACAGGTGGTGGCGAATATGGAAAAGTTTCAATTTTTAATAAAGGTGAAGACTTGCCGTTTTCTGCTGGAAACGGCTCGGTTATATCTATTAAACCATGCGCTTTTTTAGTAAAAAATAAAATCGACGTAGATTATAAAGTTTTATCAGTTTCATCAAATAAATACGATGGGGTAATTGATAAGGCAAGCGATTTGATTAAAAATTTAACTGAAACTATTGTTAAGGAAAATAAAAGTGAAAAAGATATATAAAATTATAATACTAGTTTTTATTCTTGTACTTTTAGCACAATCACATATAAACGTATATGCGCAAGAAAAGGTTGATTTTACAAATAAATGTAGTGAGATCGTTATAGATTCTAAAACGAATAGAATACTATATCAAAATAACGCCTATGAGAAAAAATATATGGCTAGCACAACTAAAATACTAACTGCAATTGTTATAATTGAAAACTGCAATTTAGATGAAATAGTCACTATAAAGAAAGAAACAACTGGAATAGAAGGCTCAAGTATATATCTAGAAGAAGACGAAAAATTAGCCGTAATAGACTTGTTATACGGCTTAATGCTAAGATCTGGAAATGATTGTGCAGTCACATTAGCCACGCATTGTTCAGGCTCAATTGAAAATTTTGCCGATTTAATGAATCAAACTGCAAATAAAATTGGCGCTATTGAAAGTAATTTTACAAATCCTCACGGACTTCACGACGACAATCATTACACAACGGCGTTTGACTTGGCAATAATATCTAGTTATGCCTTAAAAAATCCCATTTTTAAGAAGATAGTAAGCACAAAAAAGATTGAAATTCCATTTACGACAAGAAACTTTAATAGAATATTATTTAACAAAAATAAAATGTTAAAAGAATATGACGGCTCAACAGGAATCAAAACGGGATTCACAAAAAAAGCAGGTAGATGTTTAGTTAGTAGTTGCGAAAGAGATGGTTTAGAATTAATTTCCGTCGTATTAAATTGTCCACCGATGTTCGAAAGGTCTAAAACGCTACTAAGTAATGCCTTTAACGGTTATAAAGCCTACAAATTGATAGAAAGTGATAATATTTTAGACTTTATTGATAGTGAACGTGGTAAAATTGCTATAACTATAAAAAATGACGTTATTTTGCCATTAACGGAAAATGAGTACAAAAATCTACGAATAGAATACGAATATCCATCTTATTTAAGCGACATTTCTAGCAATGAAATTGGCTTAATTAAATTTTTTTGTGAAAATAACTTGATTTTTACCGAAAAAATATATACTATAATATAGTACTAAATTTAAGGAACGCTATATTGTATGAGAATAAACAAGTTTATTGCAGAAAGTGGAATCACATCAAGACGTGCAGCAGACAAATTAATTGAAGAAGGAAAAGTTAAAATTAACGGAAAAGTATGTGGTTTAGGCGACGAAGTTAAAGTTGGAGTAGACCTAGTAAGCGTCGCAGGACAAACTATAAACGTTGTTAAAACCTACGAATACTTTATTATGAATAAGCCCAAAGGCTACATTTGCACGGCAAAAGATGATAAGGGTAGAAAAACAGTATTAGATTTAATGCCACCGACAAGTAAAAGAGTTTTTCCGGTTGGGAGGCTAGATTACGACACTGAAGGACTTTTGATTTTAACTAACGATGGAGAATTAACCTTTAAATTAACGCATCCAAGAAACGAAATTCCAAAAACTTATCTTGTTAAAACGGAAAAACCTGTTTCTTACGACGACTTGAATAAACTTCGTTCTGGTGTTTATATAGACGGTGTAAAAACAAAAAAATGCAATATTCATCTAATAGAAACTAATAAAACCGGTTCAAAACTACACATAACTATTACTGAAGGTAGAAATAGACAAATAAGAAAAATGTTTGAATCAGTTGGAAACAACGTAGATTTTCTAAAAAGAATTAAAATTGGCGATTTAGCACTAAGTGGGTTAAATCGTGGTGAAGTTAGAAAACTTCGTCCTGAAGAAATAAATTACTTAATAAACTTATAAAAATAGAGCCTATCAAATGATAGGCTCTTTCTAAATGCATTTTATACTAACTTTTAACCAAAAATCTTTTCGATTTATATAGTAAATTTTCTATGAAGAAATAAATCACTATGTTAACGCTTAAAAGTACGGGTAAAAGCACATAAGAAATTAGGTTAATAGTTTGCGTTAAATCTACGTTAAGTATGAAATTTAAGGCAAAAATCAATAAAAATAAATTAAACACTATTATAGCTGAAGTTAAAACTCTATCATATGTTATAATTTTGTTTGCCGTTTTTTGTTTATTAGTTAAAAATAATATAGCACCAACTATGAACCAACCCACGTTAATCCCCATAAAAACAAGTGAAACGGCACTAGAGAATATAGGTAATCGAGTAATCAAACCTACAAGAGCAATTTCTACGATAGGAACAAGTATAAAAAATAAAGTTGTAAAGAAAATAAACTTATTAACGAGCAAATTGCCGACGTTTTTGGATGAATTCTTGGTTGATACTCTAATTTTATATCCTTCAATGGCGTTTTCTTCGATTAAAGAGTTAAAATCTGTCTTTACAGGCGCAGTTGGCTCTTTTGAAGTGTATGATTTAGTTTTTATTGTTTCGTTAAACTTAGCAATAATCGGCTCGTCAAGAACTTCAGGCTCGGACTTAATTTTAGCCGATAAATCAATCATTTCTTTCTTGGCGACGTCATTTGGAGTCGATTTTTCAGCATTTTTAATTAAGCCATTAAGAACACTTCTAAAATTGAGATCCGGCTTTTCTTCTACGTAAGAAGATTGGGTGAAAGGTGAGGTGAATCCTGAATTTACTTCGTTATTATTTAAGCCTTCTTTTTGCGAATTTTCCTTTGATTCTTGAGTTAAATCAACTTGAGGTTTATCTTGTTTAATTTCAGTTGATTCAATTTTAATTTCGCTAGTAATTTCTTCACTTTTTTGAGGCTCTTTATGTGAAACAAAAACACTTGGAGTATACGAGCATCCCATCAACTTGTCTATAATTACACGAGATTCAGTCCAACTAGATAAATTATCGCCAACAACACCTTTACCAAGATCGGTAATCTTAAAGAATTTGCGTCTACCGTCGTCAACGTCATACCAATAAGAAGATACGTATTTAAGATTTTCAAGCCTTTTTAGCGAACTATAAAGGGTTGCTTGATTGATTTGATATTTTTTTTCGCTTTTTTCATCAATAAAATCACTAATTTGTTGAGCGAATTTATCAGAATCAATCAAACTATATAGAATAATAGTGTCAATATGACCACGTATTAGGTCACTACTAATTTTATTTTTTTCTTCCATTTGATTTTCTCCAAATCTTTATAGTAAAATTATACAATATATAAATAATATTGTCAAGACGATAACAAAATTAATATAAGTTTATTTAACATAATCAAATCGTAAAACATTAGATAAACAAA
>JAZONZ010000085.1:0-2195 GCA_045654765.1 Christensenellaceae bacterium | reverse complement strand
CAAGTTTATTAAGCCCGCCGTCTACAAGATTTTCTAACCTTGACAAAGCACTTTCTACTATTATCTTAGCCCACTCTTTATCGCCCTTAACTAAGCGTAAAACCGCATGCGCTCTTACACTACCCAAACTATCGTCATACTCTACGATATTTTCTATTATATTTTGATTGTTTTCTAAAAATAATTTATCGTTTTTAAAATATGAAATATAGTAAAGTTCGCACATTATAGTATCAAAGATACTATCTTTTAGTTTTTCTCTATTTGATAGTTTAATTATTTCTTTAAACGCATACTCTTTATCGCTACCTAAGATAGATAAATATCTATAATATATTATCATAGACGAAAACAAAGAATAATCTTCTCTATATTCGCTTAAATATTTGTTGGGAATTTCACTTGGCGAAACGCCGTTATAAAGCAATCCCCCAACGTATAAAGCGTTAGAAATAATTTCCTTTCCCTGAGCATTTTCACTTAGTATATTTACCACCATATTACCATCACAAGTTTCTTCGCCTATTAGGTTAATGGTAAGATAATATAAAGTTACTACCGCAGGCGTTGCAAAAAACATACTAACGTATAAATTTTTATCATAGAAAAAAGTTAACGCTATTAAGCCGATTATTAGCAATATAAACGTTGAAATTATTCCGCCTAATATTGATATTGCCGTTTTTTTAGCCAAATTATCATAACTACTTGGAACAAACACCGTTTCGCCCAAGTTATTTGCTTTTTCTAAATTAAAAACTACTTTTTTACTTGAAAAATCAAAATTAAACCATAATATTTTTATTGAAACAAGTTTTAAGCCTACTATTTTACCTGCTATTAAATGCCCTATCTCGTGAAAAACTGCATTTAAAAAAGTTGTTAAAAGTATGCCTAAAAATGAAAAAATTACAACTTTAACAACGTCGTTAAAAATAAAAACGGCTTTTATAGTTAATGCTAAATAGCAAATAACCACTAAAACTATCGCTATATAATTTATAACCTTATTTTTACTCATATTTTCCTTAGTTTAGAGTTAATAAATACCCTTCTAAATTATCACTTTCACTAACTTGAACTTTCTTAATTGTTGCGTATTCAAGAATATTTACTATTAGCGAAACTCCGCCCGCTATAATTTCCGCCCTACTTTTTGAAATAGGATACTTTTCAATTATTTCATTAACGGTTAAACTATAAAGTTCGCTCTCTACTTCTTTTAATTTATTTAGCAATAAAATCGTGCCGTCAGTTTTATTGCTATCGTACTCTTTAAGGCGTAAAACAATGCTTGCAAGCGAAGTTGCCGTTCCGCCCACAAATTTATATTCCCCTTTTGGTATTTCGCCATATTCGGCTATTTTAGACTTAATATAAGCATTTGTTCGCTCTTTATCGCCTTTAAACGCATCAAATAATTTCACAGCACCTATATTTAAACTACGTTTGTAAATTATCTCTCCGTTTTTAGCATATACGATTTCCGTTGATGCTCCGCCTATATCTATAACTCCACCGGTAGCGTTTTTACCTAATGCGCCTAAAAGTGCAAGTTCACTTTCTCTATCGCCAGAAACAACGTCAATATCTATATGCGTTATATTTTTTATTAACTTCGTGAATTCTTTAGAATTTTTGGCACTTCTAACGGCTTCCGTTGCAAAAATACTTATTTTGTCTATATTCCTCTCAATTGCCCTTTTATAAAGAATAAGAACGGCATTAGCCGTTCTTTTAATTGCGTTTTCATCTAAAATACTATCTTTCATATTTTGTGAAAGCCTTGTCGTTATAATTTCTTTAACGGGCAATTTATTATCATTATATAAAATTCTTACAGAATTACTCCCTATATCAATAAGGGCAATAGTCATATTATTCATCAGCACCTTGCAAGCCTAACTCTCTTGCCCTTTCCTTTATTTTCCACTCTTGTGACCAAATTTCTATTTGCTCGTTAGTTTCGTCAAGTTGACTTTCTAAATAGGCTATTTCTTGATTGAGTTTTTCTATTTTGTTTTTTCTTTGAATAATGCCAACGAGTTGATACACCGTTATCGCTATCACTATACATAACAGCATAACTATCCCCGATATTACCGCTGACGTTACCCTTTGCTTTTTTTCTTCGCTCATTTTTAACCTTTAAGTAATTTGTTATCTTTAAAAATTTATTATTAAATATATTATAC
>JAZONZ010000084.1:0-33111 GCA_045654765.1 Christensenellaceae bacterium | reverse complement strand
AATTTTTTTAAGAGAGTTATTATCTAACTGTTCAGATGCCATTGATAAGTTGTATTACAAAGGATTAACAAATAATTTATCGGGTTTAACAAGAAGCGATTTTAATATTGAAATTTCTATTGATAAAGATAAAAGAACTTTAACCATTAGCGATAACGGTATAGGTATGACTGAAAAAGAACTTGAAAACAATTTAGGAACTATTGCAAAATCAGGTTCGTTAGATTTCAAGGCTGATGAAAAACTTAAAGAGCAAGATATAAATATAATAGGTCAATTTGGCGTAGGATTTTATTCTTCGTTTATGGTTGCAAGTAAAGTAGAAGTAGTGTCTAAATCGTACGGCGAAGAAAGTGCGTATAAGTGGACTTCAAGCGGTGCAGAGGGTTATGAAATTACTCCTTGCGAAAAAGAGGGTTTTGGCACAACTATTACTTTATATATAAAAGAAAACACTGAAAACGATAATTACGATACTTATTTAGAAGAATACACTATCAAAAATTTAGTTAAAAAGTATTCGGACTATATTAGATATCCTATCAATATGCAAGTTACTAAGTATAAAGCAAGTGAAAAAGACGGCGAAGAAAGTGAGAGTTATAAAGAAAAAGAAACTTTAAACTCTATGACTCCTTTATGGAAAAAGAGTAAAAGCGAAATTACGAAAGAAGAATACGATATTTTCTATAAGAGCAATTTTGCCGATAGTGAAGACCCGATTAAAACTATACATTTTTCAATGGAAGGTGCGGTAGATTTTAAAGCGCTTTTATATATTCCAAGTAAAGCGCCGTATAACTATTACTCTAAAAATTTTGAAAAAGGCTTAAAACTTTATACTAACGGCGTTATGATTATGGATTTATGTAAAGATTTACTTCCTGACTATTTTAGTTTTGTAAAAGGATTAGTTGATAGTGAAGTTACTTTAAATATATCTCGTGAAACGGTGCAACAAACACGCCAACTTAAAGCGATTGCTACGTCTATTGAAAAGAAAGTTAAAAACGAACTTTTAGACTTGTTAAAAAATAATAGAGAAGAATATGAAAAATTCTTTAAACAATTTGGCCTACAATTAAAGTACGGCATTTATTCAAGTTGGGGTATGAATAAAGAAATTTTGCAAGATTTACTATTATTTTACTCATTAAAAGAAGATAAACTTATCACTTTAAAAGAATACGTTGAAAAAATGTCGGGCGATAATATTTACTACGTTAGCGGAAAAGTTGCCCAAAGCGTAAAAACGCTTCCGCAAGTAGAAAAGGTAATGCAAGATGGCGCTGACGTTTTAATTATGAGTGAAGACGTTGATGAGTTTGCTTTAAAGTTTATGGCTGATTATGATAAAAAGCCTTTTAAAAACGTAACGAGCGAAAGTCAAGATTTAGTATGCGAGGCTGTTAGCGAAGAAGATAAAAAGGTTTTAGAAAACGTAAAAGAAGTTTTAGGCGATAAAGTTGTAAAAGTTATAGGCACAACGAAACTTAATAAACACGCAGTATGTATGTCGAGTGAGGGCGAAGTGTCGCTTGAAATGGAAAAAGTTTTAAGTGCTAATCCGGAAGTAGAGCAAAACGTAAAGGCTAATAAAGTTTTACAAATAAATTTAACTCATAAATTATTTGAAAAATTAAAAAGTTTTGATAAAGATAGTAACGAGTTTAAAAAATTATGTAACGTTTTATACACTCAATCCCTTATGCTCGTAGGTTTAAGTTTTGAAAATATTACTCAAACTATTGACGATATTTTTGATTTAATTGCCGACTAATATAAAAAAATACCAAATTTTTAATCTCTTGTAAGTAAATTGCAAGAGATTTTTTTATTGATTTTATTGTTTTTTTGCAAAAAACAATAAAAAATACTTAAAATGAGAAAAAAATAAAAAAAATTTAAAAAAAGTAGTGAAAAACGCTTTACAACTTTAGCGTAATGAAGTATAATAAAACCATAATTGCTTTAGCACATTAAAGAATTAAAGTAACAAATAATAAAATTTTTTTAAAAAGAGGTATTAAAAAATGAAAAAGTTTTTAAAAACAGTTTTAGTAGGTATTTTATCAGTAGCAACTTTATTTGCTTTTACTGGTTGTGGAAAGAATGACGACAAAATTGTAGACGTAACACCAAATCAAGTTACGGTTGGCTATACCGTTTACTCGCCTATGAACTATACTGACGACAACGGTGTGTTCTGTGGTTTTGATACAGAATTAGCATTAAGGGTTTTTAATGCTTTAGGTTATGACGTTAAGTTTAGGGAAATTGACTGGGCTAACAAATACGTAGAATTAAATAACGGTACGGTTGACTGTGTATGGAACGGCTTTACAAGAAACTCAACTGATAAAAACGAAGCAGGCGAAACTGTAGCAAGGGAAGACCTTTGTGATTTTAGTATTGACTATATGGAAAACGGACAAGTTTTAATTGCTAAATCAGCAAATGCTATAACAAATTTATCTGCACTTGAAGGCAAATCATTAGCATACGAAACTAACTCTGCTGCTGATTCATTAATTAACGGGGACGAGTCGGATTTTGCGGGTATCAACATTAACAAAGCAAACTTACCTTACCAAATTAACGCTGCTGAACAAGTTATGAATGGAAGCAAAGATTACGCAGTTATCGATATTATTTTAGCAAAAGACCTTATTGCTAACAACTCTGCATACAGTGACGTTGTAATTTGTGATGTAGATTTAGGTGTTGAATATTATGCTATCGCATTTAAAACGGATAGCGCTTTAACTGCAAAAGTAAACACGATTTTAAAAGCATTTGCTGAAACGGGTTACCTTACTGAATTAGCAACTAAATATGGTGTTGAAAATTCTTTAATTACAAGTTGGAATTAATAAATTATGAGTTTTGGTTACGTAACGCAAACTTTATTAGAAGGGTTTGGTACGACTTGCTTATTATTCATAGTAACTTTAATATTAGCTTTACCTTTAGGTCTGCTCATCTCGTTTTGTACGATGAGCAGATTTAAGCCGTTACAATACTTTTTTAAAGTTATAGTATGGATGGTTAGGGGAGTTCCTTTAATGCTACAATTATTCGTAGTTTTTTATTTGCCCGGAAAATATTGGAATGAATTAGATAATATCTTTTATTTTGAATATGGTATAAAAAATCTTGGTCCGTTTATTGCTGCGTCAATAGCATTTGTAATTAACTATGCTTGCTATTTTTCAGAAATATATCGTGGAGGAATAGAAAGTATACCAAGGGGACAATATGAAGCAAGTAAAGTTTTAGGACTTTCAAAAGGGCAAACGTTTACAAAAGTTATATTATTGCAAGTAGTAAAAAGAACGTTGGCACCTTTTTCAAATGAAATTATTACACTTGTAAAAGATACTGCACTTGCTAATACTATAGGTGTTATTGAAATAATTATTTTAGCAAAAGGCTTTACATATAAAGCAATATGGCCATTATTCTATTCTGCCGTATTTTATTTAATATTCGTAGGGGCTTTAACTTTGCTTTTTGGCTATTTAGAAAAGAAACTTAAATATTTTAAGGAGTAATTATGGCATTTTTAGAAGTAAAAAATTTAACGAAATTTTTTGGGGATTTACAAGTACTTAAAGGTGTTGATTTCACTCTTGAAAAGGGCGAAGTTTTGTCAATAATAGGCTCTTCGGGTAATGGTAAAACAACTTTGCTTCGTTGTTTAAATAACTTAGAAACACCAAATGACGGAGAAATTATCGTAAATAATAAAGTAGTATTCCCTAAAAATGAAAATGATGACGAAGATTTAATTTTTGGTTTAGTTTTTCAATCTTTTAACTTGTTTCCGCAGTACACAGCGTTGCAAAACGTTACGCTTTCGCTTGACGCAAGGGCTGAAAGGCAATTAAAAAAGCAAAAATTAAAGTTTTTTGAAAGAAAGAAACTACTTAAAGAGATTAAAGAACAAAACAAAGTTATAGGTATAGACCTTTTAAATAGCGTTGGTCTTAGCGATAAAATGGACTATTATCCTTGTCAACTTTCCGGCGGTCAATGTCAAAGAGTTGCAATCGCAAGGGCAATGGCATTAAAGCCAACTATTTTATGTTTTGACGAGCCTACTTCAGCGTTAGACCCAGAACTTACCGGTGAAGTTTTAAAAGTTATAAACGAGTTGAAAGAGAAGTCGAAAATTACTATGATTATAGTTACTCACGAAATGGATTTTGCAAAAAATATTAGCGATAAAGTTATGTTTATGGCTAATGGTCAAGTTTGCGAAATAGGTTCGCCTAAGCAAGTATTTGAAAATCCTACTAATGAATTAACTAAACATTTCTTAAAAGGTTATAATAATTAAGGTGAAAAATGGGCGTAGAAGGTATTCATATTGACGAACTTTATAAAGTTTTAGCAAAAATTACTAATGAAAACACTTTAAAAGAGTTTTTAAACGATTTATGCACTTTTAAAGAAATAGAGCAAATGGCTCAGCGTTTGTTATCGGCAAAATTATTACTTAATGGCGAAACTTATGAAAGCGTAATTAAAAAAGCGGATATATCATCGGCAACGTTATCAAGAGTTTCTAAATGCGTAAAATATAGTAATGGCTATAAAAAAGTTTTAAAAAATGACTAATTATTATTTAGAATTTAAAAAAACTTGCCAAGAAGTTGCAAGTTTAAATAAAAAGCCAACACTTTTATTACATAGTTGTTGCGCACCTTGTTCAACAGCCTGTTTAGAAAGGTTGGTAGACTTTTTTGATATTACAATTTATTATTATAATCCTAATATTACAGATTTGAAAGAGTATCTTTTAAGGCTACAAGAAGAAAAAGATTTTATAAAAAAGGCGTATGATAATAAAATAGCAATTATTGATGAAGATTATGATAACAGCGAATTTTTTTCAGCAATAAAAGGTTGTGAAAACGAAGGCGAGGGCAGTATAAGGTGTTATAACTGTTATAAATTAAGGCTTGAAAAAACTGCTAATAAGTGTAAAGTATTAGGTTTTGATTATTTTACTACAACTCTATCAATTAGCCCTTACAAAAATAGTACGTGGTTAAACGAAATAGGAATAGACGTGGCTAATAAATATCAAACCAAGTATTTGTGTAGCGACTTTAAAAAGGAAAACGGCTATAAAAAATCAATAGAACTTTCTAAAAAATACTCGTTATACCGTCAAGACTATTGCGGGTGTGTGTACTCGAAAATAGAACAAGAAAATCGAAAAAAGTAATAAAAAAACGCATTGAAACAAAAATTTCAATGCGTTTTTAATTGTTTAATTATTATTCTTCAATAGGTGGGTTTTCAATATTTTTTAAAGTGCTTTCGTGTTTTTTAAAATGGTAGTTTACTAAGAATATTAAACCAACGCCTATTATTACCATTACTATTGACCAAAATTGTGAAGGTGATAAATTACCTATAAATTTACCCCTTGCGTCATCTCTAAATATTTCAATAATAAATCTAAATACTCCATATGAAATTAAGTATATTGACAAGTTGTGCTTAAAGTCTTTTTTCATTACGAGATATAAACTTATACCAAACACGATAAATAAGAATAACGCTTCGTAAAGTTGAGTTGGAACGTAATATCCCCAGCCTTCGCCACCTAACATTTTAATTCCGCCGAATACGTATTCAGTTCCTAAAAATTCACCGTGACAGCAACCTGCAAATAAACAACCTATTCTACCAAAAGCGTGAGCGATAAGTATACAGCAAGGAGCAAAAGAAATAAAATCAAATATGCTATATTCTAAAGTTTTTCTAAATATAGCGTAAATTATAAGAAAAGTACCTGCACCGCCTATTAAACCGCCTATAAAAGTTATTCCTGAGCCAAGTTTAAAGCCTTTTGCTGGATTTTCTAAGTAGTTATAAAATGATTGAAATAGTGATGCTGATAAAAAGCCTATACCTATCGAGGCGATAGCAGTGTAAAAAATAAAGTCTAAATATTTTTCGCTATAACCTTTTTTCTTACCAAAATAAAAAAGAACGAAAAAGCAAGCGAGTAAACCTATTGCTATCATAATGCCGTAAAAACGAACGTCTAAAAAGTCAATACTTGGCAATAAATCGTTTGGATACATATATACCCCCTTAAAACAAAAGTCAAAATTATTATACAACAAAATTTACTATAAGTAAATAATTTTATAATAAAAAAGCATTTATCAGTTAGATAAATGCTAAATTTTAATTTATTATAGACATTTTGTGCCTTTTCCCGCACAGCCTAAAACGTTTTCTAATTTATGTTTTACCATATCTTTAATTGCGTTTCTTGCTGGTTTAAGATATTCACGAGGGTCAAACTTAGTTGGGTTTTCAACAAAGAATTTTCTAACAACGCCCGTCATAGCAAGTCTAATATCAGAGTCGATATTGATTTTACAAACTGAAAGTTTGCTAGCCTCACGGAGTTCGTCTTCTGGAACGCCTATTGCGTTAGGCATTTGACCGCCAAATTCGTTTACCATTTTTACGTATTCTTGTGGAACTGAAGATGAACCGTGTAATACGATAGGGAAACCAGGTAAGCGTTTAGAAACTTCTTTTAAAATATCAAAACGGAGGGCAGGTGGAACTAAAATTCCATTTTTTAAAGTACATTGTTCAGGTTTAAATTTATACGCGCCGTGTGAAGTGCCGATTGCAATAGCAAGTGAATCAACGCCCGTTCTTGAAACGAATTCTTCAACTTCTTCTGGTCTTGTGTAAGAGCCAACTTCGTGTGAAACTTCATCTTCAATACCCGCTAAAGTACCAAGTTCGCCTTCAACCACAACGCCGTGGTCGTGAGCATATTCAACTACTTTTTTAGTAAGAGCAATATTGTCTTCAAAAGAGTGAGCAGAGCCGTCTATCATAACGGAAGTAAATCCTCCGTCAATACAAGCCTTGCAAGTTTCAAAATCAGGGCCGTGGTCTAAGTGAAGAGCGATAGGAACGTCAGGACACTCTTTAACGGCAGCCTCAACTAATTTAACTAAATAAGTGTGATTAGCGTAAGCCCTTGCGCCTTTTGATACTTGTAATACTACGGGAGCATTAGCCTCTTTGCACGCTTCGGTAATACCTTGAACAATTTCCATATTGTTTACGTTGAAAGCGCCAACGGCGAAACCTTCTTTATAAGCAACTTCAAACATTTTTTTAGTTGTAACAAGTGGCATAATAAAAAACCTCCAAGAAAATAATTTAATTAACTTAATTAAGTATACAATAAAAAAATAAAAAGTGCAATTGTTTATTCGATTATTAACAAAATTATGCAAAAATTTTATTAAGTTTTATGAAAGTTGTATAAAATAATAGCATTAAGTCAATTATTAAGTAAATGCCATAATGAAATTTTCTACATATAATGATAGTAGGGCATAAAGGTGAATATGATTAAACGAGGAGAATTATACTATGCTGACCTTCGCCCTGTGATAGGTAGTGAACAAGGTGGAATAAGGCCTGTTTTAGTAGTACAAAACGATATAGGTAATAAATATAGTCCAACAATTATTGCTGCCGCTGTAACAAGTAAAATAAACAAGGCTAAACTACCAACGCATATTGAACTTGATAAAGAAACTTTTGGACTTCAAAAAGATTCAGTTGTTTTACTTGAACAAATAAGAACTATTGATAAGTGTAGACTAAAAGATAAAATAGGTGAGTTGTCGCCCGCTTTAATGATTAAGGTTGACGATGCACTTTTAATTAGTTTAGGCTTTGAAAAGAAAGTAGAATAAATTTAGCACCAAGCCGAGTCCCTAAAAGGGATTCGGCAACTAAATAAATCCTTACTGATTTGTGAGATTTGTCTAACGACAAGTGATATTGTCTGTGGCAGTTATATTCGCCTTACGGCGAGTTAAGGATTTATTTAATATAACTTTGGCATAGCCAAAATATAACTATTTGCAAAGCAAATAATATAACTTTTAGTCGATAGGCTAAAAATATAACTTATATAAACTTGATTTTTGATAAGAAAAGCCCGCCATATTTCGCTCTTTTTGCGAAGTATAGTGGGCTATATTTTTGTGTTAAAGTAAATTTCATTATAGAAACTTTGTAAGTAGAGTTTTCTATTTGGTGTTTTATTTTATTAAAAAATAAGTCCAAAATTTAACTTTTAGTAAAAAAGTGTTGTTAAATTAAATTTATAATGCTATAATAATGCTAACAATAAAATAATATTTTATGTTAAGGAGTATAATTATGAAAAATAAAATCAATAAAAACTCTATTATAATTTCATTATTTGTTATAGCCTTAGTCATTATTTGTGCGTGCGTTATGGGAATTTTAAAAATTTCAGGCGTATTAAAAACTGATATTTCAGCATTTTTACTAATCTTCGTTATACTTAGTTTAGGTATGGGCTTATACGTTTTTTGCTTTGGTTTAGTTGTTAAAGGCGGTTACGAAACGGCAATAGGTGGCATTTTAACTACGATAGGTACAATTTTATTACTCGTAGCATTAAAAGTATACTGGGCTATTATTTTAGTTGTTGGGCTTGGTATGCTTGCTCTTATTTTAATTTTAGCGTTAATAGTAAAAGCACCTAAGTTAATTGTTGAAAAAACTGATGAAAAGGAAGGTTATACACCTTATCTTGACGAACTTAAACAAAAGAAAGCGGAAGAAAAGGCTACTATGGAAGAAACTCCAGCGCCTACGATAAAATCTTTTAAGGACTAATTATGGATAAACGAAATTTAACACTACTTACAGACCTTTATGAACTTACTATGATGAACGGATATCTTAACGAAGATATGCAAAATCAAGTAGTAATTTTCGACGTATTTTTTAGACAAAACGAACTTATAACGTATTCTCTTGCAGCAGGTCTTGAACAAGCCATTGATTACGTTTTAAACTTAAAATTTAATGATGAAGATGTTGCTTATTTAAAATCGTTAAACGTTTTTAACGATAAGTTTTTAACTGCGTTAAAAGATTTACGTTTTACAGGCGATATTTATTCCGTAAAAGAAGGAACAATGGTATTCCCTGGCGAGCCTATTTTAACGGTAAAAGCGCCTATTATGGAAGCGCAACTCATTGAAACGGCGTTGTTAAATATTATAAATCATCAAACGCTTATAGCGTCAAAAGCGGCAAAAATATGTTATTCGGCAAACGGCGATAAAGTTATGGAATTCGGTTTGAGAAGAGCACAAGGACCAGATGCCGGAATTTATGGTTCAAGAGCGTCTATTATAGGCGGTTGTAATTCAACTAGTAACGTTTTAGCGGGCAAAATGTTTAATATTCCCGTTGCGGGAACTCACGCACACAGTTGGGTAATGAGTTTTGATACTGAATTAGAGGCTTTTATGGCTTATGCAAAAGCATATCCTGATGCAACGTTATTGTTGGTTGACACTTACGATACTTTAAAGAGTGGTATTCCTAATGCGATTAAGGTTTTTGATTATCTTAAAAGCATAGGCAAAAAGCCGTTAGGTATTAGAATTGATAGTGGCGATTTAGCGTATTTAACTAAAAAAGCACGCAAAATGTTAGACGATGCGGGATATCCTGATACGGTTATTTGTGCAAGTGGCGATTTAGATGAAAAACTTATTCAATCGTTAAAATTACAAGGCGCTCAAATTAAATCTTGGGGTATAGGCACAAAACTTATAACAAGTGCGGATATGCCAGCGCTTGGCGGAGTTTATAAAATGGCGGGCGTAGTTGGTAAAAACGGTGAAATTATACCTAAAATAAAAGTTTCTGAAACAAGTGCAAAGATAACTAATCCTGGATTTAAGAAGGTTATTAGAATTTATGACGGCGTTACTAAAAAGGCGGAAGCCGATTTAATTATGCTTTATGACGAAGAAATTGATACTTCTAAACCTTTAACAATAACGCACCCGCTTGAAACTTGGAAAAAAATTACTTTCACAAATTATGAAATTAGAGAGTTGACTATAAAAATAGTAGACGCAGGTAAACTTTGCTATGAAATGCCAACTCTTAAAGAAATTTCAAAGTACGCAAAACAAGAAATGCAATCTTTTTGGGATGAGTATTTAAGGCTTGATAAACCACATATTTATAAGGTTGATTTATCTGATAAATTATTAAATCTTAAAAACTCTATGCTTGAAGAGATTAGAAAGGGTTAATAAATGGAAATTAAAGATAACAAACAAACTTCAACTTTTCAAGTTGAAGAAAAGTATAAAGCAGAAGTATCTTTACTTAAAATGTTTATAGGTCGCTTTAATAAGTACGTTGGGCAGGTAGTTAAAGAAAATCCTTGTGATAAAACGAGAAAAGTAGATGCTACTATAAGAATTATTAAAGATATTTTAGATGAAAAAGAGACTCCTAAATATACGAGTATAGATAAAATTCGTGAAATTTACAAACTCATAGATAACGGTGACGATAAGCAAGCGTCGTTATACGGCGAGGGTGTAAACGGGTTTAAACTTGACGACGTTTTAAATCCTAAAGGAAAACTTGATTTAAAAGACATTTTAAGTGAATTAGGGGTTACCGACTAATGATATATATTGTGTGTTTAATAGTTGTGTTTGGTGTTTTGGCTGTTGATTTGGTTAGTAAATATTTAGTAGCACAAGCACATATAAACGCTGTAATTATTCCTGAACTTGTAAAATTCGTATACACTACTAACACGGGTTCAGCGTTTAGTTTTTTAGGCGATAGAAAATGGGCTATGCCTATGTTTATAATACTAACTTTTATAGTTTTGTTCATAATTGTAGGCTTTGTAATTTACAGCATTATTAAAAAGAAAAAATTATCAAAATGGTTACTTATAGCACTTTCTTTAATGGTAGGTGGTGCTGTTGGAAATTTAGTTGATAGAATAGCCTTCTCATACGTTCGTGATTTTATTTTTGTATTATATAATACAAAAATTTTCACAGCCATATTTAACGTGGCTGATATTGCGTTAGTCGTAGGGGTTATAATGCTTGTAATATATCTGTTATTTTTAGATGACGAGGCAATTTTTAAAAAGAGCAAAAAATAGTTATGGAAAAGAAAATTATCGTTGAAAGTTTGGATATAATTAGGGCTGATATATATCTTAGTAAACGTCTATCATATACTCGTTCAAAAGTAAAAAAACTTTTAGACGATGAAAAGGCAACGTTAAACGGCAAGGTGCTAAAACCCCGCGATTTATTAAAAAATGGAGACGTTGTCTTTATAGATGAAGGCGAACTTAAAGAAACGGGTTTATCGCCTATTGATATTGATATTGATATCGTTTATCAAGATGAAGATTTAGCAGTTATAAACAAACCGCAAGGTCTAACCGTTCACGCAGGTAACGGAGTTAAAGAACATACTTTAGTTAATGCACTTTTGTATCATTTAGATAGTTTAAGTGGTATAAACGGAGTGTTAAGACCGGGAATTGTTCATAGAATAGATAAAAACACTTCGGGGTTACTTGTCGTTGCAAAAAACGATTTTACTCACGTAGAGTTGCAAAAGCAAATTGCTGAAAAAACTTGTAAAAGAAAATACGTTGCTCTATTAGAAGGAGTGTTAAAGCAAGACGAAGGAGTTATTGAAACTTACATTGACCGTTCAACTAAAAATAGAACTATGATGGCGGTATCAAATAGCGGTAGGTTGGCGGTAACACACTTTAAGGTTTTAGAAAGGTTTACAAATTATACTTATTGCGAGTTTAATTTACAAACGGGCAGAACGCATCAAATTAGGGTGCATGCAAAACACTTAAATCATCCTATCGTTGGCGATTTAGTTTATGGGTATAAAAGTAATAAATTTAATTTAAACGGGCAGTTGTTGCACGCAAAAGAATTGTCGTTTACTCATCCAAGAACTAACGAAAAAGTAACTTTTTACGCACCACTTCCTAAATATTTTGAAGAAGTATTGCAAAAATTAAAAAATAAAAATAAATAGAAAATAGCCTTGTTTTATAAGTGATTTTTAAGAATTTGCTACAAACAAGGCTTTTTTATTGATAGTTTTGAGCATTTTTTAAAATTTAAAACATTGACAAAAACAATTTAGTGTAATATAATAATTTAAGTATGGTATAAATAACTATTTATAGGAGAAATTTTTTATGAGTGAAAATTTTGATAATATAGGCAAGTTTATGGTTGTTAGTTTTTGTAAAGAAGACTATAACTTAATCAAAGAAGACTTAGAAGTTTTAAAAGAAAACAACGTACATCTTTGGTATATGGACGTTGAGAACAGAGAAGAAAACTGGGAATTAAGATTTTCTAAGGCTATAACGAACGTTAATTGTAAAGGCGCAATAATTTTCAATAGTGCTGAGTCGTTTGTTGACGAAGATTCTCATAAAGAAAGGAAAATGATTATTGATAGGCATGATGATTTTTCTATTTTTAGATATTATGCAATCAATATCGGCACGAAAGATTATCAAAAGTTAATAGCGGAAGCGTTCTCGCTTGCAACTACGAGAAAAATTGAACTTTTAGGCTATATTGAAGAAATAAAGAAAATGTCTAACGATAACGTATTTTGTTTTTCAAGAAGAGATACTAAACAATGTACGGCAAGAATTATTAAAGATATAGCAAAACCTAACTTAATCGTTTACGATAAAGACGCTGGTACTGAAGAGTTTGATGACGTAAAGACAAAATTTGAAGCGTATACGGGTGAAGAGCCATATTTATTCGTAAGTTATTCGCACAGAGATTGTGCTACGGTATATCACATTTTAGATATTTTATACGACCACAAATATAGGCTTTGGTATGACGATAGTTGTGAAACGGGTAACGATTTTAGAGAAGAATTAAGAAGAAGAATTGAAAATTGTTCAGCAGTATTACTTTTCGTGTCAAAACACTCAATGGCCTCGCCATTTTGCGGTATGGAAATAATAGTAGCAAGGGAAAACGGTAAAAAATTATATCCTATATACCTTGACGATACTGCCGTGCCTGCTGCATTTGAATTGTTACTTGCTAATACCCATCACGGTACGGTTAGCGATATAGATAAACTTATAAAATCTTTAATAAGGGATTTACCAGCAGAAACTATGGATAGATTAACAATAGAAAACGGATATCTTAAAAAATGTGAAGACAATGGTACGTCAATCGCTGTTCAAGAAGGTATTAGAGTAATTTGTCAAAATGCTTTCAAAGAAAGAAAGGCACTTCATACTATTGACCTTCCTGAAACGTTAGAAATTATCGAAGCGGAAAGTTTTAGGGGCTGTTCAAACTTAGAATCTATTGATATTCCTGAACGCACAATGAAAATAGGCGAAAGTGCATTTAGAGATTGCGTAAGTGCTAAAACTTTATCGTTACATAATCCAAGAATTAAAATAAACGAAAGGGCGTTTGAAAACTGTGCTTCGTTAGAGAAAATAGAACTTCCTGATGGTTTAATGGAAATTTACGGCGGTGTATTTAACTCTTGTAAATCGTTAAAGAGTATAGACTTCCCTTCACAACTTACGGTTATAGGCGAAAATGCTTTTTCTGATTGTATAGGTTTAGAGAAAATAGAATTACCTTCAACTTTAACGAAAATTGACGACTTAGCGTTTAACGGCTGTTTAAGTTTAAAATCAGTTAATTTAGGTGATGGTGTTAAAAAAATAGGTAAAAGTGCTTTCAAAAATTGTAAAGCGTTAACCGAAATTACAATTCCACTTTCAGTGACTTGCATAAGCGAAGCACCGTTTAGAGGTTGTGAAAACTTAAAGAGTATTAAAGTTGAAGGCAAAAACAAATACTTTAAGTCTGAACCTAATAAGAGAGACGGCGTAGACCTTGTACTTTTCAACAAAAACAAATCAGTTATTATTGCTTATCCTGCTGCAAGTAGGGAAGTACAATACGATATTCCTGATTCAGTTACGATTATTAGCGAGTGGGCTTTCTCTGAAAGTAGAAAACTCAACCGTATAACTATTCCTGATAGCGTTTATGAAATTAGAGAAGGTGCTTTTTCTAACTGCGCTTTACTTGATGAAATTGAAATTCCTGATTCAGTTACTAAGATTGACGATTGTGCGTTTAGGGGTTGTTCAAATCTTGAAAGAATTACTATTCCTGATTCAGTTGTTGAAATAGGTTGGGGCGTATTTGACGGTTGTGAAGATAAAGTAGTAGTTTATTGTAACGAAGGTTCTGAGGCTCAAAAATATTGTCGTTTATTAGGCATTAGGGAAATGCGTATTACGGCAAATCAAGATAAATAATAGAGAATAGAGAGTAGAGGGTTATAATGGCTTTAACTTTAAGCATTTGCGGTGTAACTTGTTTGTCAATTATTTCATTGATTTTATTTAAACCGCAAATGACAATAAAAAAAATAAAATTTAATACTTACTGGGTAGCGGCTGTAATAGGTGCAATTTTGTTATTTGTGTTTGGCTGTGTTTCTTTTAGCGAGTTTGGAGCGGAATTAACTTCAACTAAAGCGGTAAATCCTTTGAAAATTCTCGTTATTTTCATTACTATGACTTTAATGAGCGTTTTTCTTGATTCCGTTGGGTTTTTCAAGTATTTTGCTAACTTAGCGCTAAAAAAAGCGGGCAATAGTCAGTTTAGGTTATTTATTTGGCTGTATATTATAGTATCAGTTTTAACAATTTTTACTTCAAACGATATTATAGTTCTAACTTTTACACCTTTTATTTGCTATTTTTGTAAAAACGCTAAAATAAATCCTATTCCATACTTAATTACTGAATTTGTTTCGGCTAATACTTGGAGTATGTTTTTAATTATAGGTAATCCAACGAATATTTACTTGGCAACGTCTTTAAATATAGGATTTTTAGAGTATACTTCTAAAATGTTCATACCAACGATTTGTTCAGGCATTAGTTCGTTTTTAGTGTTACTCTTAATTTTTAAAAAGCAGTTAAAACAACCTATATCAAAAGAAAGGCAAATAGAAGAAGTTGTTATTGAAGAAAAAGTAGCAATGTCGTTAGGTTTAATACACTTAATTGCGTGCATAATTTTACTTGTAATTTCTTCGTATATAGGCTTAGAAATGTGGTATATTTGTTTAGGCTTTTGCGTTAGTTTATATTTGGTTGTTACTATCTATAAAATTATTAAAAGGCAAAGCCTTAAAACCGTAGTTAGTTGTTTTAAAGAAGCACCTTGGCAACTTGTTCCTTTCGTGCTTTCAATGTTTGTAATAGTGTTATCACTTCAAAATTGTGGGTTTACAAGTATGATAGCCTCTTTACTTGGCGAAAATAACGCTATTTGGACTTATGGTGTTAGTTCCTTCTTTGTTGCTAACGTTATAAATAATATACCTATGAGCGTGTTGTATTCTTCAATTTTAACAAGTCTTGAAAGTGTTTCAATGGGTGGAATATACGCATCTATTATAGGCTCTAATATAGGAGCGTTCTTGTCGCCGATAGGCGCTCTTGCTGGAATTATGTTTAGTTCAATAATGAATAATCACGGCGTAAAGTTTAATTTTGTGGACTTTTTAAAATACGGTATAATTATTGCTATTCCAACGCTACTTGCTTCGCTTGGCGGATTATCTTTAACTTTGTTTTTATTTTAAAATTTAATAAAGAGATATACACTTTAAAAGTAAGGTACTTTTAAAGTGTATTTTTTTTATTTTTTTAATAATTTTTTATATTAAGTAATATAAATATTTGACAGTAATTATATGTTATGATAAAATGTTAGCGTTCTAACAAATTACAAGGGAAAATTATGGAAAATAAGTCGATATGTCACGAAGTGAAAGTGTTATCTAATTTAATTAGAAGAAAAACTATTGATAGCGATTGTCTTAAAGAAATAGGTCCTATATTAGGTTCGCAAGGGTATATAATAAAATATCTAAGTGAAAATCAAAATTGCGATATATTTCAAAAAGATATTGAGAAAAAATTTAAAATAAGGCGGTCAACGGTAACGTCTGCATTAAATCGTATGGAAAAGGGCGGTTTAGTAGTTAGGCAAAGCGTTGAAAGAGATAGTAGGCTTAAAAAGATATCTTTAACTGAAAAGGGATTGTCTTTGCACAATTATATAGAAAATCAGTTTAAAAATATTGAAAATAATTTAAAAGCCGTACTATCTAAGGAAGAGATTGATAATTTTTATATTATTATTAAAAAATTGCAAGCGGTGGTAGAGTAGTATGATTAAAAAATTATTAAAATGTTTAAGAGAATATAAGATATGGGCAATTTTAACGCCGTTACTTATGATTGTTGAAGTTGCTATGGAAGTAACGATACCCCTTTTAATTAAGTGGTTTGGCGGTGCGCTTCAAGATAAAGACGGCAATTTAATGCTAACTTACGGTTTAGCAATGGTGGGCTGTGCAATCATTTCACTTTTAGCGGGTATGTTTGGTGGTAAATTATGTGCAAAAGCGTCAACGGGATTTGCTAAAAATTTACGCCACGATATGTATGAAAACGTGCAAAACTTTTCATTTTCTAACATAGATAAATTTAGTTCGTCAAGTTTAGTTACAAGATTAACTACCGACATAAATAACGTTCAAATGTCGTTTATGATGATTATTAGAACGGCTATTAGAAGTCCGTTAATGTTTATCTTTTCAATAATAATGAGTTTTGCTATAAGTCCTACGCTTCCAGCGATATTTTGCGTTACGATACCCGTTTTAGGTTTTGGTATATTCTTTATAATAAGAAAAGCAATGCCTATATTTAAAAGAGTATTTAAAAAATATGATAATCTTAACAATTCAATACAAGAAAACGTTAGTGGTATTAGGGTAGTTAAGGCTTACGTTAAAGAAGATTATGAAAGTAAAAAATTTGCAAACGTAAGTGGCGAACTTTGTAAAGACTTTACAAAAGCAGAAAGAATTTTAGCGTTTAACGGACCTATAATGCAGTTTTGTTTAAACTTTGCGCTTATTGCAATTGCGTTTTTTGGTTCAAAAATTATATTAAACGGCGAGCAAGACTTAAACGTATTTGGACTAACTAGTTTATTAACTTATTCTCTTCAAATTTTAATGTCGCTTCAAATGTTGTCAATGATTTTCGTTATGATAACGATATCAACTGAGTCGGCAAGGCGTATAGTTGAAGTTTTAGACGAAAAAAGCAGTTTAGAAAGTAAAGAAAACGCTATATGCGAAGTTAAAAACGGCGATATAACCTTTAAAAACGTATATTTTAGATATAACGAAAATGCTGATAAATACGTTTTAGAAGATATAAATTTAGATATAAAGTCAGGCGAAACGGTAGGTATTATAGGTGGCACGGGTTCGTCTAAAACAACGCTTGTTAATTTAATATCAAGGCTTTATGACGTAAACGAAGGAAGTATTTTAGTTGCTGGTGTAGACGTTAGAGACTACGATATGAGCGTGTTAAGAGATAACGTAGCGGTTGTATTACAAAAAAACGTTTTATTTTCAGGAACTATCAAAGAAAATATGCGTTGGGGCGATAAAAATGCAACTGACGAAGATATCGTAAGAGTTTGTAAAATTGCTCAAGCCGATGAATTTATAAATAATTTTAAAGATAAATACGATACTTATATCGAGCAAGGCGGAACTAACGTTTCGGGTGGTCAAAAACAAAGATTATGTATTGCAAGAGCATTGTTAAAAAAGCCAAAAGTTTTAATATTAGACGACTCGACTTCAGCAGTTGATATGCATACTGATGCTTTATTAAGAAAGGCGTTTAAGTATGAAATTCCTTCCATTACAAAAATTATAGTTGCTCAAAGAATAAGTTCAGTAGAAGATGCTGATAAAATAATCGTTCTTGATAATGGTAAAATAAATGGTATAGGAACGCATAGTGAATTACTAAAAACTAATGAAATTTACCAAGAGGTTTATTACTCACAAAACAAGAAATCTAAAGGAGGTGAGGAATAATGCCACCATTAGGAAAAGGCCCAAGAGGGAATTTTAAGGGCATGAAGGCTAAAAAAGGTACGGCAAAAAGGCTTTTAAAAATACTTTTTACCGAATATAAAGGATTACTTGTAATCGTGCTTTCAGGTATTTTCGTAAGTGCTATTGCAGGGTCTGTTGGCGGATTGTTCTTAAATAGAATTTATTCTGCAATTGAAGGTTTTTTAGAAACAACTTTAACTTATAATCAAGCGTTTTCTTCAATAGTTTCTACCCTTATAGTGCTTGGTTGTATATATATTGTAGGAATTGTATCAAGTTTAATATTTAATCAGGCGGGAGCAATATTATCGCAAAGGTTTTTAAAAGATATGCGTGTTAAAATGTTTACTAAAATGGAAAAACTTCCTATTAAGTATTTTGACACTCATACGAGAGGCGATATTATGAGTACTTACACTAACGATATTGACGCTGTAAGGGAACTTATTTCAACAAGTGTTCCTCAACTTTGTTCAACGCTTATAACTTTAATCGTTTTAACTTTCGTTATGATTTATATTAGCGTTATTTTATGGCTTGCAGTTATCGTTGGTTTAATAGTAATACTTTTTGTAACCAAGGTTATAGGCGGTAATAGTGGTAAATACTTTATGGCTCAGCAAAAGGCCGTTGGTAAAATGGAAGGCTACATTGAAGAAATGATAAACGGTCAAAAAGTAGTAAAAGTATTTTGTCACGAAAAAGAGGCAATAGGCAAGTTTAATGATTTAAACGAAGAATTGTGCCGAGTTTCAAATAACGCTCACTCGTTTTCAAATATGTTAATGCCTATTATTCATAATATAGGAAATATTATGTACGTTTTAATAGCCTTTATAGGCGGTGGCATTATAATTTTGAGTGGTGGAACGGGTATAAATATCGGTTTTCAATCACTATTTACTACGGGCAGTTTTATAGAATTGTTAAAAATAAGTACGGTAGTTTCATTTTTAGGTATGTCACGAAGGTTTGCAAATACGGTAGGGCAAGTGTCAAACCAAATAAATGCAGTCGTTATGGCTATCGCAGGTGCAAGTAGAATTTTTGATTTACTTGACGAGAAAGAAGAACAAGACGAGGGCTACGTTACTTTAGTCTGCGCAAAAGAAGATGAAAACGGCGTTCTCACTGAAAGCCAAGAAAGAACGGGCGTATGGGCTTGGAAACACCCTCATAAAGACGGAACGACAACTTACACGAAACTTAAAGGCGATATAGTTTTAGACGGCGTAGATTTTGGCTATACTGATGAAAATATTGTACTTCACGATATTTCGCTTTATGCAAAACCTGGTCAAAAGGTAGCGTTCGTAGGCTCAACGGGTGCTGGTAAAACTACTATTACTAATTTGTTAAATAGATTTTACGATATTAGCGATGGTAAAATTAGATATGATGGAATAAACATAAATAAAATCAAAAAAAGCCATTTACGTCGTTCGCTTGGTATGGTGTTGCAAGATACTTCGCTTTTCACGGGTACGGTAATGGATAATATCCGTTATGGTAGACTTGATGCAACTGATGAAGAGTGTATTGAAGCGTCAAAACTTGCTAACGCTCACGATTTTATAACAAGACTTCCACAAGGCTACAATACGATGCTAACGGCTGACGGCGGTAATTTGTCGCAAGGTCAAAGGCAGTTATTATCTATTGCAAGGGCGGCGGTACTTGACGCTCCCGTTATGATTTTAGACGAGGCAACTTCGTCTATTGATACGAGAACGGAACTTTTAGTGCAAAGGGGTACTGATAAACTTATGGAAGGTAGAACGGTATTTATTATCGCTCATAGGCTTTCAACGGTTAGAAACGCAAACGTTATAATAGTGCTTGAAAAAGGTAGAATTATTGAGCGTGGAACTCACGAAGAGTTATTAAAACAAAAAGGCAAATATTATAGTTTATATACCGGTTTATTCGAACTCGATTGATAATTTTATAAATATTTAAAGGGAAGTTTGTTCTTAGCGTACAAACTTCCCTTTTTTGTTTGCCTATAAAATTATTTTTGTTTTTTGCTGACAAACAGTTGTTTTTTTATGTAATATATATTATTATAATAATATCAAAAAAAGATTAGGAGCAAAAGTATGTATATATCTACAAGGGGTGGCGAAAAATTAACGGCAAGCAAAGCCATTTTAAACGGATTAGCGTGTGATGGCGGTTTGTTTTTGCCAGAAAATTTAGAAAAACTTAATATTGATAAAAATTATCTTTTAAAGAGTTATACTGAAATTGCGTTTGACGTTTTAAGGTTATTTTTAGATGATTTTACTGATAGCGAAATAAAAGAAGCCATTTCTCTATCGTATAATAAAGATAATTTTGAAGAAGATTTTTGCAAAATTAAAAATTTTGATAAAATATCGTTTTTAGAATTATATTACGGTCCAACACTTGCCTTTAAAGATATGGCGCTTACAATGTTGCCGTTTTTAATTGATATAGCAAAACGCAAAAACAACGTTGATAGTAAGTCTTTAATATTAGTAGCAACGTCAGGCGATACGGGTGGTGCGGCACTTTCAAGTTTTATTAAAAACCCACTTTTTGATACTATCGTGTTATATCCTGATGGTGGCGTTAGTGAAATTCAAGAAAGGCAAATGCTTTACTATACTAACGAAAAAACGAAAGCGATTGCCGTAAAGGGCAATTTTGACGATTGTCAAACTTTTGTTAAAGAAATATTTAGTAGTTATCCTAAAAATAACGGCGTAACGTTGTCTTCGGCAAATTCTATAAATATAGGTAGACTTATTCCGCAAGTTATATATTACGTGTACGCATACGTAAATAACGTTAAAAACGGCTTTTTAAAGTTAGGCGAAGAGTTTAATATATGTGTTCCAACTGGTAATTTTGGCGATATTTTCGCAGGTTTTCTTGCTAAAAAGATAGGCGTTCCTATAAAAAGATTTACGGTTGCATCAAACGTTAACAACGTATTAACAAAATTCTTTAAAGAGGGCGTTTATAATAAAAATAGAGATTTCTATAAATCTAATTCGCCTGCTATGGATATTTTAATTTCTTCAAACTTAGAAAGACTTTTATATTATATAGTTAAAGAAAACGCAAGCAGAGTTAAAGAGTGTATGGATTCGTTAAAAGATAACGGCGAATATAGATTAACTGATGAAGAAAGAGAAAATTTATGCGAATTTATTAGCGAATATTCTACTGAAGAAGAAACTTTAAAGGCAATAGGTAGGGTGTTTAACAAATATTCTTATTTAATAGACCCTCATACTGCAGTTGCTTACGATTGTTATGAAAAAACGGCTGATAACGGATTAAAAACCTTAATCGTTTCAACGGCAAGTCCGTTCAAATTCCCATATACCATTGCAACAGCGTTAGGTTTAGAAAATAATAAAAGTGAATTTGAACTTATAAAAGATATTTCAAATGTTGCAAGAGTTGAAATTCCAAACGGCATTAAAAAACTTATAGGAAACGATAATCCAAGAACTTTATTAAGTAAAGAGCAAATTGTAGATATGGTTTACTATAAAAATCATAGAAAGGTTAGCATAAAAGTTCCTTGTTCAACGGCTAATTTAGGCTGTGGATACGATTGTATGGGTTTAGCCTTATCACTTTACAATACTTTTGAGTTTGAAAGTAGTGAAAACGACGAACTTTCAGGTTTTGGAAAAGTAGATACCGTAAACAATTTAGTGTTAAATTCGTATAAAAAAGTATTTGAAATACTAAATAAACCTTATATTCCAACAAAAATAACTTTAAAGGAGTGTAACGTTCCTTCGGCAAGGGGTTTAGGTAGTAGTGCTACTTGTATAGTTGCAGGCGTGCTTGGCGCTAACTATATGCTAAAAAACATTTTAAAAAGTGAAGAGATTTGCAAAATTATAACTCAATTAGAAGGTCACCCTGATAACGTTGTTCCTTGTTTCTTAGGCGGGCTTGTAATGTCAATAACGCGTAAAGATAAAAGCATAAAAAGTATAAGTGTTAAACTTAGTGACGACCTTGTAATTTATGCTTTAATACCCAACTTTGAACTTTCTACGAAACTTGCAAGAAGCGTTTTACCTAAGGAATATAAAATTCAAGATATCGTTCACAATATGTCAAGAACGGCTTTAGCATTTAAAGGTTTTGAAAGTGGCGATATTGAGTTGATAAAAGAATTGTTTGATGATAAAATTCATCAGCCGTATAGATTTTCGCTAATTAAAGGTGGCGTGGAAGTTAAGAAAATAGCAGAGGATAATGGTTATGCCGTTGCGATAAGTGGCGCAGGACCTACTTTACTTGCTGTTGGTAAAAAAGATGGACTTGAAAATATTGTACCTAAACAAGTTAAGGGTGTTAGTTGGTCGGTAGTAAAACTTAATCCTTGCGATAGTGGGGCAATATTGAAATGAAGCAAAACGAATATTTAATAATTAAAAAAGACGTTTTACCCAACTATTTTTTAAAAGTGGTTAAAGCGGTAAATATGGTTAATAACGAAGGTAAAAGCGTTAGTGACGTGTGTAAGGAATTAGATATTAGTCGCTCAACTTTTTATAAGTATAAAGATAAAGTTTTTGAAATGAATAGCGAATATGGTAAAAAAGCCATAATATCTTTAAAAACGGAGCACGAAAAAGGCGTTTTATCTAACGTTTTAAATGCAATAGCGTTTTATCAAGGCAATATTTTAACAATAACGCAAGAAATGCCGATAAGAAATATTGCGATAATAACTATTTCGTTAGACGTAAACGACCTTTCAATATCAATTTACGAATTGATTTCAAAGTTAAAAAATATACAAAAAATAAAAGATGCTGTTTTAGTGGCGCTTGAATAAAGGAGAAATTATGAATATAGGTATATTAGGTTGCGGAACAATAGGTGGCGGAGTTTTAAACCTTATAGATAAAATGGACGATTCTATAAAGGTTTTAAAGGTTTTTGATATGCCGTCTAAAAAAGAAATTCTTAAAGAGAGATATGCGTCAACTATAGATGAGGTTTGTCAAAATAAAGATATTGACGTTGTAGTTGAGGCTATGGGCGGCGATAAATTCCCTTACGAGTGCATAATAAAAGCATTGAAGAACAAAAAAAGCGTTGTTACTTCAAATAAAGAAGTTGTTAGTTTGCATATGGAAGAATTTTATTCGTTAGCAAAAGAAAACGGAGTATACTTCTTATGTGAAGCATCAGTGGGTGGCGGTATTCCTATAATTTGTTCACTTATTGATAGTATAAAAGTTAATAAAGTAAATCATATTTACGGAATTATCAATGGAACGACCAATTATATTTTAACTCGTATGGATAAAGAAGGTTTAAGTATGGAAGAGGCTTTAACAGAGGCAAGGCGTTTAGGATTTGCCGAGTTTGATGCTACTGCTGACCTTGAAGGTTTAGATATGACTAGAAAAATTTGTATATTATCAAGCATAGCATACGGCGGGTACGTTCCATATTCTTCAATTTATCATTACGGAATAACTAAGGTTAACGAGAGAATTTTAAAGAACGTTAAAGAATTAGGATATACGTTAAAACTTGTAGCAGAGTCTAAACTAGATGAAAATAACCAAGTTAAAGTTTCAGTAGAGCCCGTATTGTTGAAAAATGATAATCCATTATCAGCGGTAAGTTACGAGTTTAACGGAGTTTACTATGAAGGCGAAACAAACGGTCTTTTAGGTTTCTATGGTAAAGGTGCGGGTAGATATCCAACCGCAACCGCAATGGTAAGCGATATAATAAGAATAAAAAATAAAATAGAGCCATATTATTTTGAGAACAATGAAAAGTTTGAAATTTCAAATAGGCTTGATGATAGTAAATATTACGTATATAAAGATAACAAAGGCAAAATTATTGATAAAATAGATGATATATCTAAATATGAATTTGTTGCAAGAATATTTTAATTGAAGGAGAGATATTATGAAAAAGTATAGCGTTGCAGTAGTAGGTGCTACGGGATTAGTAGGTTCAACGTTTTTAAAGGTGTTAAAAGAATATGAATTTCCAATAGGGGAATTGACTTTATTTGCGTCATCAAAGAGTGCGGGTAAAGAAATTGAATATAATGGTAAAAATTACGTAGTAAAAGAATTAAAAGAAGGTTGCTTTGAAGGTATTGAAATTGCTTTATTTTCAGCAGGTGGCGATATTAGTAAACAATGGGCGGTTGAAGCCGAAAAAAGCGGTGCGGTAGTTATAGATAATTCAAGTGCTTGGCGTATGGCTGACGATTGTAGTTTAATTGTTCCTGAAATCAATATTGATGATTTTGATAAATGTAGAAAAATCGTTGCTAACCCTAATTGCAGTACGATACAATCAGTATTACCGTTAAAACCTTTAAAAGAAAAGTTTGGTCTTAAAAGAGTGGTTTACACAACTTATCAAGCAGTTTCAGGAAGCGGTCAAAAGGGTAGGAACGATTTAGTTAGAACGTTAAATGGCGAAGAACCACAATTCTATCCATATAATATTTCTAAAACTTGTATACCACATATCGATTCATTTTTAGATAACGGCTATACGAAAGAAGAAATAAAAATGGTTAACGAAACGAGAAAAATTTTACATATGCCTGACTTAAAAGTATCGGCAACTTGCGTAAGAGTTCCCGTTTTAAATTCACACGCAGTATCTATTTTAGTTGAACTTGAAAAAGAGTTTACGTTAGATGAGGTTAGAAGTGCATTTGCATCACAAGAAGGTATTGTTGTATTAGACGACCCATTTAACAATATTTATCCCGTTGCAACGGTTTCAAACGATAACGATAAAGTTTACGTTGGTCGTATTAGACGTGATTTATCTTGTGATAACGGTTTATTATTCTATTGTGTTAGCGACAATATTAGAAAGGGCGCAGCAGCAAATGCCGTTCAAATTGCTAAAAAACTTATTAAAGGTGATAAAGTATGATAACAGTTGCAAAATTTGGTGGCTCGTCAGTAGCAAATGCCGTTCAATTTTCAAAGGTTAAAAGCATAATTGAAGGCGATAATAAAAGAAAGGTAGTAGTTGTATCAGCGCCAGGCAAAAGATTTAAAGAAGATAGTAAAGTTACAGATTTATTATATTTATTGTCTTCACACATTAAATATGGCGTTGATTACAATCAAGTTTTAGATAATATTTTTTCAAGATATCAAGAAATTGCTAGCAATTTAAACTTAAAAGTTGATTTAGAAAAAGAAAGGCAAATTATTATTGATAATATTAAAAACGGCGCAAGCGAAGAGTATATCGTATCTCGTGGCGAATATTTATGCGCTAAACTTATGGCTGACTATTTGGGTTACGCTTTTTGTGATGCAAGTGAAATGATTTACATTAAGTTTAACGGCAGAATTGATAAAGAAAAAACTAAGCAAGCAGTATTAGCGAAATATCAAGAATATAAGAACATAGTAGTTCCTGGTTTTTATGCAACGTTACCATCAGGCGAAGTTACGTTATTTTCTCGTGGTGGCTCGGATATTACGGGTTCAATTATGGCTATGGCTGTTAAGGCTGAAAAATACGAAAACTGGACTGACGTTAGCGGTATTTTAATGGCTGACCCAAGAATTATTGAAAATCCACGTAAAATTAAAGAAATTTCATATGATGAACTTAGAGAACTTGCTTATATGGGTGCAAGCGTTCTTCACGAAGAAACTATTTCGCCTATAAAAGAAGATAATATTCCTATTTACATTTTAAATACGAATAGACCGGAAGATGAAGGTACTAAAATTTGTAAAGAAGTGCAAGTTGACGTTGATTGTTTCGTTACGGGTATTTCAGGTAAAAAGAATTTTAGAGCGTTTACTATCGTTAAAAAGATATCACGCAATAAATTAAACGTTATTCGTGATACTTTAAACGTTTTTGATAAATTTGGCGTAACCGTTGAACATATTCCAACGGCGGTTGACTCGTTTAGCGTTATAGTGAACGGTGCGGGTACTGAAAGAATTACCTACGATATTATAAACGAAATAAAACAAGTTGACGGCGTTTTATCAGTAGAAGTTGATAACGATTTATCACTTGTTGCAGTCGTTGGTTCAAAAATGGTATTTAAGCCTGGTATTTCTGGTAAAATATTCTCAGTATTTGGTAACAACGGAATAAATATTAAAACTATATCACAAGGTATAAAGGAATTTGATATTATAGTTGGCGTTTCAAATAACGATTTTGAAAAATCTATTAAAGCACTTTATAACGACCTTGTAAACAACTAAAAATTTAAAAGCGGGCTTGATATGTTCTTCTAAAAGGTTTTAATAGATTAAAAATATAGCGCACTATACTTCACTAAAAGTGAAACGTAGTGCGCTTTTCTTATCTACAAACAATGAAACAAATGAAATTATATTTTTAGCCTTGTGGCTAAAAGTTATATGCAAGACAAGTCTTGCGTTATATTTGCGAGAGCAAATTCAAGGTTCTATATTAGCAGGTTCTTATATTTTTCTCTCGCAAGTTATATTAAATAAATCCACAACTCGCCGTAAGGCGAATAAAACTGCCGACAGGCAATATCACTTTGGGAAATATCTTGCTTTGCAAGGTAGTTCCCAAATTATAACAAATCCGCTTGCGGATTTATTTAGTTGTCGCTGGTTACATATAGTCCCAGCGACTAAGCCCGCTTTTATAATATATTTTCAATTCGTAAACTAAAAGTTTTAGGTATTTGTTCAATTAACTCAATTACTACGTCTATTTTAGAAAGTGCGTCCTCATATTTTTTATTTTCAACAAGGGTGGTACTTTCGGCTATCCATAATTCAATTTCTTTTATTTCATTATGCGGAATAAATACGTGTAAATGCTTTTTATTTTGTATCCATAATTCTTGTGCTGAAAGTATATCGTCTTTGACTGCCGTTTGGTTTTCCGTTTTTTTATAAACTTCTACGAGTTTTACTTTTAAGTCGTCAAACGAGTTATTTACAATAGATTGTTCAGTTATTGATAACGATACCAAAAGAATTATTGATATTATTAGCGTTATTAAAGATTTTACCATTTTGAACCTCCTTGTAAATTGTACTGTCCCGTAACGTAACGTTTATTTTCTTCTTGAAGATAAAAATTTCCTTTACCATCAAGCGTTAAAACGGCAACGTTTTTTGGCTTTTTTACGTTTGCAATTTTAAAAATGTTTTCAAAGTCGTTATCAGTCATATTTATTAAATTAACGTTATTTGTATTTTTTTTACCATTTTTAAATAATAATATAGGAAGTTCAGTGTAATTTTGCTTATCTTTATTTTCAATGGCAGATAACGTGCCGTTTGATTCGTATATAGCATAATTCACGCTATCAAGTGAAAAATAACCTAAACTTCTTAGTGATTCAATTAAATCTTCAACGTCTAAATTATTGCTTTTTAATTCTTTAAAATCAATTCCCTTTTTATTTATAACTACCGAGGGTTTTCCCGAGAGCATAGTTTTAAAGATTGTTCGCCAAGAAGAAAGCATAATCATAATTTGGTGTATAATAAATATTGCCAAAATTGCTGAAATGCCGTATAAAAGGGGGATTGATACGTCACTCATAGGAATACACGCAAGTTCAGCAATTATCAGCGTTACAACAAACTCAAAAGGTTGCATTTCGCCTATTTGCCTTTTGCCCATAAGCCTAATAATAATTAAAACTGCTAAATATATTAAAATTGAACGAACAAAAATAATAGCCATATTTAAATTATTGCTAAAAATATAGAAATATATACTTATTTACTTTTCAAATATGCTAAAATATGTTATTATGAATAAAAGCAGAGTAGCCCGATAGCGTTAAGTGTCATAGAATGGGATGTTGTCTATGAACGAAAATGTTAAATCATTGCGGTTTGAGGGTGCGTCCGTTGCTAAAAGGATATTCCTATTTCACGGACCTTCTGTATGCAGGGGGTTTTTATTATGTCAAAATTTTTTAACAATTTGGTTTTTTCTAACTTTTTAATGAAAAAAAGCAAGTCGAAAAAACTTGCATACGTTTCTTTATTTACAGCCGTTTTAATAGTGGCTAACTCTTTATTAGAATTTAAATTTTTAGATACTCAATTTTCTCTAACTATTTTTATATCTGCTATTGCTGGGGTTATTTTAGGTCCACTTTCAGCATTTTGCTCGGCATTTTTATCAGACTTACTTGGTTATTTGATTTCAAGTTGGGGTATGATTTATATGCCGTGGGTTGGTTTGTCTGTGGCAACGACAGCCTTTTTATCAGGCGTAATTTTTAAGTTTTTTAAAAATAAACCATATAAAATTTTCATAGGTGCGTGCATTTTTAGCATTTTATCTTTTTTAATTTCAACGGTTGCTATAAATAGCACGGGATTTTACTTGTATAATCAAACTATGGGATTTTCAACGGCAGTATTATCTTATAGTGAAAGCGTATTTGGTAAAGGCGTTAGTTTTCCTATTTATTTAATGTATAGGCTAATTTTTAAAGGTCAAATTTTTAATAGCATATTTAATTATGCGCTATTTTTTATTAGCATTTTACCTTTATATAAATTAAACTTATTTAAAGATGGTTTTAATATCGAATAAGTCAAAAACTTTATAAAACAAATAGCAAAATACAGTTGTAACTACTGAAGATATTAACACGCTTAAAATTGTAGGAATAAAATATCCTAATACGTTTTTAAGCAAATAACCAAGTAGTGTAGACGGTATAATAAATACAAAACTTGCAATTAAAAAACTTAGCAATTTAGGTGGTTTTTTGCAAGTTTTTTTAATTAAAAACAAGTTGCAAACGGCTGTTATAGAATAACTTAATAAAAGTCCAAGCACTAACGAATAAACGCCTATAAACCTAGGTAAAAAGTGAACGCAAATCAATAAAAACAACGCACCTATTAAATAGTAGTATAAAGTTTTTCTTTCCAAATTTAAACTATTTAACATACTTGTAGTTATTAACGTAATACTCATAGGGAACATTATAATTGATGCTCTTGAAACGTAAATACCGCTATTAGTATTAGAGTATAAAATTTCGCCTATCTCTTTGCCCATAGATATAAAAGAAGGGATTATTAAACAAGCGATAAATACTGAGCATTTTACCGCTTTTTCAATGTTGTTTTTCATAGTTACGTCATTGTGTCTATAAAAATTGTCGGATAGTTCAGGCACTAAAACAAGAGCAATAGAGCCGATTATCGTTGAAGGAATATAAATTAAAGGAATGCTCATTCCTGATAGTTCGCCAAATCTTGAAAGGGCTTCGCTTGAAGGAATACCTAAAAGCACTAATTGCGCAGGCAAAATTATAGCAATTAGCGTATTTATTAAAGAAGTAGAAGTTCTCATTAAAGTTATAGGCATTGAAGAAGTGATTAAAGGTTTTAACTCTTTAAAAGGCGAAGCAAATTTTCCTCCTAATATAAAGTACGAAATTGTGGCGGTTATAAAAGAGAAAATATAAGAGTATAAAACGGCGTAGCCAGCCTTAATAGTTCCATCGTAAATTGAAACGGCATTAGAAATAAGTATAACGCCGAAAACGAGCATTACTATTTCCTCTAAAAGTTCAATAATAGAATAAGCCAAAAACCTTTTTTCGCCCCAAAAAAAGCCTCTAATTACGGCATACATACCCGTAATTATAACCCCGGGTAAAATTATTGATAAAACGTCATAACACCTATCGTCAGTAAAAACAAAGTTCAAAATATTAGGAAATAGTAGTAATATTAAAACTATTGGTACTGAAACTAATAACGATAAAAATATGCCTGAAAAAACGGTGGTATATCTATTAGTGTAATTTCGTTCTGCTTTATTTTTAACCATTAACCTTGATACCGTTATAGGTATTCCCGATGCCGTGATAGTCATTAAAAGACCTATAACAGATAAAGATATTTGATATATTCCCATACCTTCACTTGTTAAATTGCGTGATAAAAATATTCTATATATAAAGCCTAAAAGTCTTTCTACGCAAGAAAAAATTGTAACTATAAACATTGTTTTTGCTAATTTTTTAATAATAATCACCTCTAAACAATATATTTTATTACTAAAAAACGGCAAGTAGAATAGTTTTAAAATTTTTTAAATACAATATATTATGGAAAATTTAATTGACGTTATAAAACGTAATAAAAAGGGATTATACGTTGTAGGTGAAGGCGATACGCTAAATAGTATAGCAAAAAAATTTAATACGACTGAAAGGGTAATATGCGTTGAAAATGCGTTAGATAAAGAAATTTGCAGGGGAAACGTGTTATTTATTAAGTGTTATTCAAATATTTACGAAGTAGAAGTTGAAGATACTTTACAAAGTATATCTAAAAGTTGTAATATAAGTGAAGAAGAATTAAAAAGGGTTAATTATATAGAGTATATTTATCCAACTCAAAAACTTATAATTGACAAACGTTAAAATGTTAAAAAATATATTAGATAAATTTTTAAAAAAGCAAGTTTTTCCTTTAAATTACACTTGTAATGCTTGTGATAAAGAAATTTTCAACGGCGATTATTTTTGTAATCAATGCAAAAATGAGATTTTTCAAATATCTAAAAACAAATGCAATCATTGTGGAAGAAAAACGCCGTATTTTGTAGAGTATTGTCAATCTTGTTCATTAAAAAATTTAGAGTTTAATTTTGCAAGAAGCGTGTATGATTATAGTGGAATAATTCCCAAGTTAATTCAGTATTTAAAATACGAAGGGAAACTACACTTAGCCGATATTTTTGCTGAAAAATTAAAAGATATATATTTTAATGAATTTTTCTCTTGTGACGTTGTGATAGGCGTTCCTATGACAAAATCGGCAAATCGCAAAAGAGGGTATAATCAATCTTACGTTTTAGCAAAGAAGTTGGCAAAACTTATAAACGTTGAATATAGCGAAAAAATTGTTGAAAAGGTAAAAGAAAGTGAAAGGCAAGCAACGTTAGACGTAAATGAAAGATTAAAGAATTTAAAAGGTTGTTTTAAAGTCAATAAAAAAGTGTTAAATAATAGAGACGTTTTAATAGTTGACGACGTTTTGACAACGGGAACAACTTGCAATTATATAAGTGAGTTACTTCATAAAAACGGTGCTAAAAACGTGTACGTTTTAACGATTGCTTCGGTGCAAAAAGATTGATTTATTTGTTGAAAAATCTTGACGTAAAAAATTTTATATGTTATATTAAAAATAGTTCAAATTTTGAACTATTTTTTTGTATTAGGAAAAGGTCAAATGAGAAATTTAGAAATACTAACTTTATATAGAAACGCAGTTGACGTATATGAAAATTTAATGGCAAAATTGTGTGAAAAGCATAATATTTCGATTGCAGGTTTTGAAATTTTATATTATGCGTATAATAATTTTAACCAGATAACGTCAACGGATATAGCGCTTTGGCGTGGATTAAAGGCAAATTTGGTATCTTTGCATATAAAAAACTTAATAAATAGTGGGCATTTAAGAAAAGAAACTGTTGAAAATGACAGAAGAAAATCAAAATTAGTATGTACTAATATAGTTGAGCCTATAATTCAAGAGGGCGAAGTTATTATTGAAAAATATATTAAAGGCATACTTAACGGCGTAAGTAAAAAGGAATTAGAAATTTATAAAAAATGCTTAAAAGCGTTTGCAAACAATATATTAAATATGAAATTAAAGGGTGAAAAAGTTGCAAAAAAAGTTTAATTATTTAATTGTTTTAAATTTAATATTGTTTAGTTTGATGCTAATTGCTATGATATTTTGTTTAAACTCAATCGAGTGGTATATGCAAGTGTTAGGGTATGGGGCAATAGTATTATTTACTTTTTTTTCAATATTTTTTAATTTTATAAACAAACTTTCATTAGCAAAAACCGCTTTTATTTTAAACTTTGTCGCCTTTTTTATAATAGGTGGATTAACGATACTAAATTTATTTGGATTATTTGAAAATTTTTCAAATATTAACAATATTAAAAAACTCATTTTAGATAGCGGTAATTTTGGATTTTTAGTATACGTTATACTGCAACTTTTAAACGTTGTTATACTCCCGCTACCAGGCTTTATTTTTATAATAGTTGGTATTGCAATTTTTGGAGCAAAGACAACTTTTTATTTGACGGTATTAAGTTTTATTTTGGGTTCGATAATATCTTTTTATATAGGAAGAATATTTGGTCAAAAAGCAGTTAATTGGTGTATAGGAGAAGAGTTGACTAATAAATACAAAAATATGCTTGGTAAAAAGGGGGATTTTCTATTTGCTATAATGCAAATTTTACCATTTTTCCCCGATGATATTTTATGTATGGTGGCGGGTTTAACGTCAATGAAATTTTCCTATTTATTAGTTGTGATTTTAATTGCTAAACCGCTATACGTTGGAGCAGTTTGCTTTTTGGGAACTTCAACTATATTGCCTTTTTCAGGCTGGGGTATTCCTATATGGATTTTGATTTTTGCTATTTTAATTGTGGGGTTTATAGCATTTTGTAAATATCAAGATAAAATTGAAAATTTCCTGCAATCAATAACAAGCAAGAGAAAAAAGGGTAAGAATAAAAATTAACGTAATTAGTAATAATAAAAAAAATATATTTACCATAAATCATACGCTATTTAGGCAAAATAAGTTATAGAAAAGGCAACAAAAGATTATTAAAAATGTTATTCAAATAATAAAAAGGTGAATTATGAAGGCAAAAGAAGTTTTTACAATTCCAAACGTGTTATCTGTGTTTAGAATAGTTTTAATTCCGTTTATTGTGTTAGTTTATTTTTTAGAAAAAACTAATTTATGTATTGCGTTGATAAGTTTATCCGCAGTAACTGATATTGTTGACGGTTATATCGCAAGGCGATTTAATATGATAAGTCCGTTAGGTAAAGCGTTAGACCCTATTGCAGATAAGTTAACTTTACTTTCAATGTTGGCAAGTATTTGTATTAAATTTCCACCCGTAATAATTTTGTTAGTAGTTTTTATTTGTAAAGAAGTTTTTATGGGAATAGAAGGATTGCTTATTATAAAATATACCGGAACAACTTATAGTGCTAAATGGTATGGAAAACTAACAACGGCTTTAACTTATTTAACTATAATGATATTTGTATTATTTCCAACACTTAGATTTGGTATAAAAATGGCGTTAGTAACTATTTGTAT